>JBKJKI010000298.1:0-8539 GCA_046597475.1 Polaromonas sp.
GGTACAGTTTGGCATCCCTGATTGCTCCTAATTGCATAGTGAGACAAGCAACAAGGGAAAGGGTTCCAATAGATTTCATCTATTTTTCTGAGGGTTAACGTGAAATATTCAGGCTAGCTTTGCTTGAGATTCTTGCTGCGTGTCGCCGCGATGCCAATGAGTCCAAGTCCAAGCAGGGCGAGGGATGCAGGCTCCGGGACGGTTGCCGCCGGCGCAGCGGAAAAGCGAACATCGTCGATGCCAAAAATGTCTCGCGTGGAAGAGGTCGCTCCCGTATTGATCGTCACCGAGGTGAACGACTTGCCGATGTCGGTGAAGCCGAAGAACAGCACCCCGCCGTTTGAGGCGTTTTTCGTGATGCCCAATGACTGCGAAGTGCCGTCGTTGAAGGCGAGGGTGATGTTCCCGGGGAAGCCCAGTTGCGTGTCCGTCAGAAAGGCACCGAAAGCATTGATGGCTGTGTCGAAGGTGAAGATGGCCGTGGCGCCGGCGCTGGAGCCAAAAGCCGGGTAAAGCTGCAGCCATTTGCTGCCACCGGCCGAGGCATTGAAACCCAGTAACTGATCGTGCTGGTCCTGGTTGACGATGCCGCCGCCCGCATTGCCAGTAACTGTCAGGGTTACGCCGGTCCCGATCGTGACATTCGCAACATTTCCCGGATTGTTGCCGACACCCTGAAAGTTGATGAGCGAACTGCTGTCTGTAGCCGCGAGGAAGTTGTTGAGCGCTGCAGTCGAATTTGGCCCAGAGACGGCGCCATTGTCCGCGCCGTAGAAGGTCACGAGCGATGCCGACGCTGATCCAGCGGCGAAAGCAAGGCAGAGAGCGAAGTATTTCACAATCTTCTTCATATAGTTACTCTCTATGGACATTGATCGGTGATAGGCCCGCAGCGCTGGCTCAATATCGTTACCGGTCTCACAAAAACGTAACAAGCAATGACCATGCCAAGGATGTCGACGATAATTTATTACATATATATCAACGAGTTACCTCTCCTGTGTCAAAACGAAATGAGATTTCAAGTCATGGCTGTAAAGAATTCCGACATAGATGCTGCGTCACTGTCTTGAAATCTAGACACTTTCGGCCGGAACGCAGACCTAGCGGCGCACCTCATCCACCAGCGTCTTGAATTCATCGATGTCTGCAAAACTCCGGTACACGCTGGCAAAGCGCACGTAAGCGACCTTGTCGAGCTTTTTCAGCTCGCGCATCACCAGCTCGCCCAGCCGGGCCGAGGGGACTTCCCTGGCGCCCAGGTTCAGCAGCTTTTCCTCGATCCGCTCCACGGCGGAGTCGACCTGCTCGGTGCTGACGGGGCGCTTGCGCAGTGCCAGCGTCATGGAGTCCTGGATCTTGCCGCGCTTGTACTCGGTGCGCCTGCCGTCTTTCTTGACGATGGCCGGAAAGTTGACGTCGGGCCGCTCGTAGGTGGTGAAGCGCTTTTCACACGCGCCACACTGGCGGCGGCGGCGTATGAAGTCGGCGTCCTCGGAAATCCGGGTCTCGACGACCTGGGTTTCAAGGTGACCGCAAAAAGGGCATTTCACTTGCCGCCTCCGGTAGCAGACATAAACCCATACGGCCGCAGCGCCGGGCCGCCCCAAGCAAGGCCAGCCCCCTCAGGGGGCAGCGCCGTACGCGAAGCGACAAGCGTGGGGGCCATATATTCAGCCGTAAACCGGGAAGCGGCTGGTCAGGGCGTGAACCCTGGCGCGGACCGCTTCAAGGTTGGCTTCGTCGCGCGGCTTGTCCAGCACGTCGGCAATCAGGTTGGCGGTCAGGCGTGCTTCCTCGTCCTTGAAGCCGCGCGTCGTCATGGCGGGGGTGCCAATGCGCACGCCGCTGGTGACCATCGGCTTTTCCGGATCGTTAGGAATGGCATTTTTGTTGATGGTCATGTGGGCGCTGCCCAGCACGGCCTCGGCTTCCTTGCCGGTGATGCCCTTGGCGCGCAGGTCAACCAGCATGAGGTGGCTTTCGGTGCGGCCGCTCACAATGCGCAGGCCGCGCTGCGTCAGCGTGTCAGCGACGATCTGGGCGTTTTTCAGGACCTGCTGTTGATAGGCCTTGAATTCGGGCGAGAGCGCCTCCTTGAAGGCGATGGCCTTGGCCGCAATCACATGCATCAGCGGGCCGCCCTGCAGGCCCGGGAAAATGGCGCTGTTGATGGCTTTTTCGTGCTGGGCCTTCATCAGGATGATGCCGCCGCGCGGGCCGCGCAGGCTCTTGTGCGTGGTCGAGGTCACCACGTCGGCGTGCGGCACGGGGTTGGGGTAGATGCCTGCGGCAATCAGACCGGCGTAATGCGCCATGTCGACCATGAAAATGGCGCCCACGTCTTTGGCAACCTTGGCGAAGCGTTCAAAATCGATAGCAAGAGCATAAGCACTGGCGCCGGCAATGATCAGTTTTGGCTTGGTTTCATGCGCCTTGCGCTCCATCGCCTCGTAGTCGATCTCTTCCTTGTCGTTCAGGCCGTAGGACACGACGTTGAACCACTTGCCGCTCATGTTCAGCGCCATGCCGTGCGTCAGGTGGCCGCCTTCGGCCAGGCTCATGCCCATGATGGTGTCGCCGGGCTTCAGAAAGGCCAGGAACACCGCTTCGTTGGCGGAGGCGCCGCAATGCGGCTGCACGTTGGCGGCTTCGGCGCCAAAGATCTGCTTGACGCGGTCAATCGCCAGCTGCTCGGCGACGTCAACGAACTCGCAGCCGCCGTAGTAGCGGCGGCCGGGGTAGCCTTCGGCGTATTTGTTGGTGAGCTGCGAGCCCTGGGCCCACATGACGGCGGGCGAGGCGTAGTTTTCGCTGGCGATCAGCTCGATGTGCTGCTCTTGCCGGGCGTTTTCGGCCTGGATGGCGGCAAAAATCTCAGGGTCGGTTTGTTCGGCAAGGATATTGCGGTGGTACATGGCAGTCCTTCAAGACTTCAAAATCCTTGTCCCCGGACCAAGGCGATCAGGGGAAACAAGGGCTGCCCAGGCGAACGGCTGAACGCTTGTGAGCCAACGGCACCAAGCGGTACGCTTCCCTGTGGTGTCCCACATCAGCATCAGGGGTCGGCAGGACCGTGATGCCTATCGCCAGTTGCGCACTTCCCTAGTGTAACTGAGGGGCCCCGACGCATCGGTGGGGCGCGCTTCAAGCCTGCAAACCGCTCAGGATTGATCCAGCAGGGCGACCTTGCCAGGCGCTTTGTCAGCTGGCTCTGCGGGAGCAGTCCTTGCCGGCAAGGACACGGGGATGGGCCGGGCGGGCGCAGGAGACGAGAAGATGCGCGACGTTGGCGGGCGCTTGCCGCCCACCACGGCCAGCAGCCTGGCGTGCTCAGCCATGACCTTGCTGGCGTAGCCGCCGTCATCCACCAGGTTGGCGGCGCCCACATAGTATTTCAGGCCGCCCTCAATCGAGCCGGCGCGGCTGATGCATTCCTGCAGCACCTTCACGCCAACGCGCAGATTCGTCACCGGATCGAAAGCAGCGAGCTTACCGCCGAAATTTTCGTATTTGTCGTGGTGGATTTGCGTCATGACCTGCATCAGGCCCTGGGCGCCGACCGGACTTTGCGCAAACGGGTTGAAACCCGACTCGATGGCCATGATCGCCAGGATGAGCGTCGGGTCCAGCTTGGCTTTTTGTCCGATCTCGAAGGCTTGGGCCACCAGCACGCTCAGCGGTTCGGGTGCTACCGAGTATTTCTTGCTCAGCCAGTAGGCCACCGCCGCCTGCTTCGATGGCAAGTCCTTCGGGTTGGATGCCGTGGCGCGCTCAACAGCGGTCAGTTCTGCCACCGCAGGCTCATCGACAACGCCCAGCGCCTCTTCCTGGCGCTCCTGCAGCCAGGTCATGAGCTGGAACTCGCCGGCGTCACGCAGGTCGGGCCGGGCGATCAGGGTGGCTACCGCAAACACGACGGCCAGGCCCAGAAGGGCGAAGCTGTTGTGCGTGATCTCGAAAAAGCCCTGGCCAATATCGTCAGCAATCGTCGCAAGACTGCTGCGCAGATCTTTCAAATAGGCCCTGGCGCTGGAGCCGGGTTCTGAATTTACTAGCGCTGTCATAGCACTCCTTTTTCATGCCTGCGCAGCCTTTGAAAAGCACGCAGCTTTGATTGAGTCGCCATCAAATCAGGGCACTGCCTGCGGATGTGGACCCTTGAATGACATTGCCATCATGGGCAACGGGTTCGGGTTGTCCCTAGTATTTTCGGGATTGGCGGATTCTAGTTGCGCCTTTAATAACCTGTCAAGAATATCAAACGCAATCGTTATATGTTTATCTCGTTAAAAAACCTGAAACCCTGCTACAAACCCCTGAGAACGGCGTAATTGGCGGGTTTTCCTTGGGGAGGCGCCCCCAAGTAAAAAAAGTAGGGATTGGCAACAATTTGACGCCAGGGCCTTTTTCGGACTTCCGGTTGATGTCTCTCTGGTCTTCAAATCGCCATGGTTTTTTAAGCTGCGAGCGCTCGCGCCGAGCCGCCAAGAAAACGCCAATCGCCGCCGCTTTCGTGATTAAAAAAATGGCCTTGCCTGACAGTGAACTTGGGCTTAATCTTCAGTTGCCCGGTTCTTCCGGGCATCCCCCGGGACTCAACCCCCGGCAAAACTGGAAGCAATCACTTGCTTCCAAAGCACTGCGAGACGAGTACTCTCTCGCTTTGCGAAGCCCGACGGCATGGGTATTTAGCCCGCCGTCAACCCCGGTCAGCCCAACTGCCCGGGGTTTCTCATTTTGAGGCCCTTTTCCAGATTAAGCATTGACCTTTGCGGCCCGGTCTTGAAAACTCTGTGCCTATGTCAAGCAACGCAATAAAAAACAATGGGCGGGTTCGTGGAAAAGGTCTCTGGACGGGAGCAGCCGCAATCCTCCGCTCGCCCAGATGGCAGCGCCGCGCGGCTTGGGCTGTCGCCGCTTGGTTGCTGCTATGGGCGCTGGCCTATGCGACCGTGCCTTTCGTCCTGAAATCACAGCTTGAGAAAATCGCCTCGGAAAAGCTGGGCCGGCAGGTCACGGTGGGGGTGCTTGACTTCAAACCGTGGTCGCTCGAATTGACGATTCATGACCTGGCCATCGCCAGGGCCGGGAGCGCCGGAGTTTCGGCAGCTGCAGCCCGCCAGGCTGGCGCAAGCGGCGCGGTTTCACCTCCGGTTCGGCCGCCGTCCATAGAGGCTTCTCCCCAGCTGAAAATAAAGCGTATCTATATAGATGCGGAACTGGAGTCCCTGTGGCACCTAGCCCCCGTGGCCGACGCCATTCGCGTGGAGGAACCCGCGCTGTCGCTGACCCATCTGGGGCAGGGGCGGTATGACATCGATGACGTCCTGGAAAGGCTCAACACGCCAGCCGCCACGCCGGCCGGCGAGCCCCTGAAATTTGCCCTTTACAACCTGGATCTCAGCGCTGGCCGGATCGACTTTGTCGACCAGGCCGAGCACAAGACCCACGCCTTGCGCGAGCTGCATTTCGCCGTGCCATTCCTGAGCAATCTGCCCTCCCGGCGCGATATCAGGATTTCACCGCACCTGGCCTTCAAGCTTGATGGCAGCAGCTTTGACGCGGCCGCCGAAGGCACGCCTTTTGCCCAGACCCGCAAAACCGAAGCGCTCATCACGCTGCGCGACCTGGACCTTAAACCCTATCTTGACTACTGGCCCGCCAGCCTGCCGTTCAGGCTGCAAAGCGCCGTGTTGCAGGCGGATGTCAAAGTGGCGTTCGAGATGACGCCCGCCACCTTGGTCAGGCTTTCAGGAACGGTCACCGCCGACAAGGTGTTGCTGCTGGACGCGAAAACGCCGGCGCCAGGCGGCGCGCCCAGCCAGGGCCTGGCAGGGGCTTTGGCTTCAGGCCCCGAGCTGCTGGCCTTCGACCGGCTGCAGGTCCGCATGGACGACGTGCGCCCGCTTGAGCAGTTCGTCCAGCTTTCTTCCATCGAACTCACAGCGCCCACGCTGTCCGTCACGCGTGACCTGGCAGGGCGGCTCAACCTGCTGCCGCCCGAGAGCCAGCTTGCTGTGAAAAACATAGCAAACAATAGCCGTGCTGAAAGGACAACAGGCCAAAATTACCAAAATTCGCAAGCCGGCGCAACGCTCGGCGCCGCCAGCGCCGCATCCCCCGCTAAAACCGTGACCGCAGCCTGGAAGGTGTTGGTGGGCCAGCTGGCGGTGCGTGGCGGTCGCATCAACTGGCTGGACGAAACCCTGGCCTCGCCTGCCCGGATTCGGCTCGGGGGCTTGACGCTCGATGCCTCGGCCATCGCCCTGCCGTTCACGGCCAGCGCACCCCTGCAGTTCAAGGGCTCGCTGGGGCTGGACACCCCGCCCGCCGCCGTCCCGCCGGTGCCGGCCAAGGCACAGGCACAGGCACAGGCACAGGCACAGGCGGCTGCGCCAGAGTCGGCGGCAAGCTCGGCGCGCCTGAGCTTTCAGGGCACGGCGACCGACCAGGCGGCCAAGGCCAGCGTCACCGTCGCGGACTGGCCGCTGGCCATGGCGGCCAAATATGTCGGCCAGTTCCTGCTGCCCGAGCTGAACGGCCAGCTTGATGCCGAGCTGGAGCTGAACTGGCAGGCCGCCACGGCAGAGCAGCCGCAGCGCCTGCAAGTCGACGCGCCGCGGATTGCCGTCAGCGACGTTCAG
Organism: Polaromonas sp.; assembly: GCA_046597475.1. Classification (GTDB taxonomy): domain Bacteria; phylum Pseudomonadota; class Gammaproteobacteria; order Burkholderiales; family Burkholderiaceae_C; genus Polaromonas. The sequence goes on from JBKJKI010000298.1 coordinate 6,648, forward strand.
CTGGCGCAGGGAAAAACTTCGCTGGTGTCCGTCAAGCAGGTCGCGCTGGCCGCCGTTGAGATTGACGTGCCTGGCCAGACTTTCAAGGCCGCCAGCATGCAGCTGAACCAGCCCAGGGCGCGAGTCGAACGCGGCAGCGACCAGCGCTGGATGTACGAGCACTGGATGGTGACGAACGGGCCGGCCACGGCGCCGGCTGCGCCCAAAATCAAAACCGAGGGCAAGGTGAGGGCCGGCACGCCGTCGTGGGCTGTTGCCCTGCATGAGGTGCAGCTCGACGGTGGCAGCCTCTCTTATTCAGACAAGGCCGGGGCCAAGCCGGTGGCCTTCGAGGTCACGGCCGCCAGGGCCCAGCTCGGCGATCTGGTGCTGGACGACAGGCCCGCGAGCAAGACGCTGGCTGCCAGACCGATGCCGCTGTCCGCCTCGCTGCGCCTGGCGGCGGGCCGGCTGGCGCCGGGCAAGCTCGATTTCAAGGGCAGCGTAGGCCTGGCGCCGCTGCAGGCCAGGGGCCAGCTGGAGGCCAGCCGGCTGCCGGTGCAGGCCTTCGAGCCCTACTTTGGCGAGGCGCTCAATATCGAGCTGCTGCGCGCCGATACCAGCTTCAAGGGCCGGCTGGCCTATCGCCAGACGCCCGCCGGCCCGCAGGCGGAAGTGGCCGGCGACGTGACGCTGGAAGAGTTCAAGGCCAACACCCTGGCGCCAAGCGAAGACCTGCTGGCCTGGAAAACGCTCAATGTGCGCGGCCTGAAGGTGGTGCTGGAGCCGGCCCGGGCGACGCGGGTGGACGTGAGGGAAACCGTGCTGAGCGACTTCTTTGCGCGCGTCATCGTCATGCCCGATGGCCGCATCAATCTGCAGGATTTGCTCAAACCTGGCAAGCCGGCCGCGCCAGCGCCGGCTTCAGGCCCGCCAGTTGCTGCAAAAACAATAGCGCTTGACGACCAAAAATCAGGGGCTGGAGGCTTAAAAGGCTCCGAAATGGTGGCCAGCCCGCTGCCGGTCGTGAACGTTGGCCCCACCAGCCTGATCAAGGGCCGGGTCCAGTTCTCCGACCGCTTCATCAAGCCCAACTACTCGGCCGACCTGAGCGAGCTGACCGGCAAGCTCGGCGCGTTTTCCTCGGTGAGCAGCCCCGGCGCTGCGCCCGCCATGGCCGACCTGGAACTGCGCGGCAAGGCCGAGGGAACGGCCTCGCTGGAGATATTGGGCAAGCTCAATCCGCTGGCCAAGCCGCTGGCGCTGGACATCACCGGCAAGGTGCGCGACCTGGAACTGCCGCCGCTTTCGCCCTATGCCGTCAAATACGCCGGTTACGGCATCGAGCGCGGCAAGCTCAGCGTCGATGTCAACTACGTGGTGCTGCCCGACGGCCAGCTCACGGCGCGCAACAAGCTGGTACTGAGTCAGCTCAGTTTTGGCGAAAAGGTGCAAGGCGCCACGGCCAGCCTGCCGGTCAAGCTGGCGGTGGCACTGCTGGCCGACCGCAACGGCGTGATTGACCTCGACCTGCCCATCAGCGGCTCGCTCAATGACCCGCAGTTCAGCCTCGGGCCCATCATCGTCAAGGTCATTCTCAATGTCATCACCAAGGCCATCACCGCGCCCTTCAGCCTGCTGGCCCATGCCCTGGCCGGCGGCGGTGAGGAACTGAGCATGGTCGGCTTTCCGGCCGGCAGCGCGCAGCTCTCAAGCGAGGCGAAAGCCGGGCTCGACAAGGTGGCCAGGGCGCTGGTCGAGCGCCCCGCGCTCAGGCTCACGGTGGTCGGCACCAGCAGCCTTGAGGCCGAGCGCGAGGGATTCAAGCGCGAGCGGCTGGGCGAGCTGGTGCGCGCCGAAAAGCGCCGCCAGGGGGTGAAGGAGGGTGGGAAAGCGGAGGAGGCGGTGAGCGT
>JBKJKI010000139.1:0-5211 GCA_046597475.1 Polaromonas sp.
GCGACTCGGCCGGCGGCAGCGCCAAGATGGGCCGCGACAAGGAGACGCAGGCCATCCTGCCGCTGCGCGGCAAGGTGCTCAACACCTGGGAAGTTGACCGCGACCGGCTGTTTGCCAATACCGAAATCCACGATATCTCAGTCGCCATCGGCGTCGATCCGCATGGTCCCAACGACACGCCGGATCTGAGCGGCCTGCGTTACGGCAAGGTCTGCATACTGAGCGACGCTGACGTGGATGGCTCGCACATCCAGGTGCTGCTGCTCACGTTGTTCTTCCGCCATTTCCCCAAACTGATAGAGACTGGCCATGTGTATGTCGCCCGGCCGCCGCTGTACCGTGTGGATGCGCCGGCGCGGGGCAAGAAGCCGGCATCCAAGGTCTATGCCCTGGATGAGGGAGAGTTGACCGCCATCCTGGATAAACTGCGCAAGGACGGCGTGCGTGAGGGGGCCTGGAGCATCAGCCGTTTCAAGGGCCTGGGCGAAATGAGTGCCGAGCAATTGTGGGACACCACGCTGAACCCCGACACCCGCCGCCTCTTGCCCGTCCAGCTGGGCAACCAGGATTTTCTGCAGACCGAGAGCCTGATCACCAAGCTGATGGGCAAAGGCGAGGCCGCCGCCCGCCGAGAATTGATGGAATTGCACGGCGATGCCGTGGAAATAGATATTTGATGGATTCTCACGCGAAGTTCTTGAAGGCTCTGGGCCTGCCCTTGCTCGCGCTGGTGCTTGCAGCGTCGCAGGCCACGCCGGCCCGCGCTGACATGTGGCGTTTTGTCGATGCCCAGGGTGTGTCGCATTTCTCGGGAACCCAGCTCGACAAGCGCTACCAGCTGTTGTTTCGCGGTGCCGAGAGTTTCAGCGCAGGCGCGGGCAAGGCTACGGGCGGCAGCGAAACTGTCCGGGCCAGCGCGGTTCCCGCTGCGTCGCCCAGGCGGCTGACTTACTTTGACGTGTCGCCCAGCTACATGGCCGTCAAGCATTTGCTGCGCGAAGCCTCGGAAACCCATGGCATTGACTACGAACTGCTGCAGGCCGTGATTGCCACCGAATCCGGCTTCAATACGCAGGCGGTTTCCCCGAAAGGCGCGGTCGGCCTGATGCAGCTGATTCCGCCAACGGCCGAGCGTTATGGTGTCAAGGCTGAAAAAGACCTGCCGATCCAGAAAAAGCTGACCGATCCGCGGACCAATATTGGCGCCGGTTCGCGCTACCTGCGCGACCTCATCAAACTGTTTCCGGGCCAGCTTGAACTGGCTGTGGCCGCTTACAACGCCGGTGAAGGCGCGGTGCAGCGCGCCGGCAACAAGATACCCAACTACCCCGAAACCCAGAATTACGTCAAAAACGTGATGCAACTCTACAACCGGCTCAAGCTGCCTGTCATTGGCGGCATGAGTGGTGGTGTAGCGTCGTCAGGCCGGGTGCGCATGGAGTTGATGGGCGGCAACCCTTCAGGGCTGGCGCCTGGTGTCAGCCTCGAATAACGCGCCTCTCGCGCGCACGCCCGCTTTGCGCGCCGCCTGCTTCATGTGCTTCACGTTTTAACCCTTCAATAGAGTCACGATGGATCTTTTCACCCCGGTTGAGACAGCCCAGGTTCCTGAACCCGCCGACGATGATTGCCTTGCCGCCTACGCGCAGCGCGCCTACCTTGAATACGCGCTGAGCGTGGTCAAGGGCCGGGCGCTGCCCGATGTCTGCGATGGCCAAAAACCCGTGCAGCGCCGCATCTTGTACAGCATGTCCCGCATGGGCCTGGGCTTTGGCGGCGCCAATGGCGCCACCGGCGCCCGGCCGGTCAAAAGCGCCCGCGTGGTCGGCGACGTGCTGGGCCGTTTTCACCCGCATGGCGACCAGGCCGCCTATGACGCTTTGGTGCGCATGGCGCAGGACTTTTCCCAGCGCTATCCGCTGATCGACGGCCAGGGCAACTTTGGCAGCCGTGACGGCGACGGCGCCGCCGCCATGCGCTACACCGAGGCGCGGCTCGCCCGCATCACCAGCCTGTTGATGGACGAAATCGACGAAGGCACGGTCGAGTTCATTCCCAACTACGACGGCTCGACCGAGGAGCCGCGCCAGCTGCCGGCGCGCCTGCCCTTTACGCTGCTCAACGGCGCCAGCGGCATTGCCGTCGGCCTGGCGACCGAAATTCCCAGCCACAACCTGCGCGAAGTGGCCGATGCCTGCGTGGCGCTCATCAAGACCCCCAAGCTTGGCGACGAGGAGTTGTACACGCTGATCACCGGGCCCGACTACCCGGGTGGCGGACAGATCATCTCCAGCGCTGCCGAGATCGCGGCGGCCTACGGCAGCGGCCGGGGCTCGCTCAAGGTGCGGGCGCGCTGGAAGATCGAAGACCTGGCGCGCGGCCAGTGGCAGCTGGTGGTGCAGGAGCTGCCGCCCGGCGTCAGCACGCAGCGCGTGCTCGAAGAGATCGAGGAAATCACCAATCCGAAAATCAAGACCGGCAAAAAAGCCCTCAGCCTGGACCAGGTGCAGCTCAAGCAATCCGTGCTCGCCGTGCTCGACGTGGTGCGCGACGAGTCCAGCAAGGACGCCGCCGTGCGCCTGGTGTTCGAGCCCAAGACCAGCAGGATAGCGCAGCAGGAACTCATCAACACCCTGCTGGCGCACACCAGCCTTGAAAGCTCGTCCTCCATCAACCTGACCATGGTCGGGCTGGACGGCCGGCCGACGCAAAAATCCCTGCGCCAGATGCTGACGGAGTGGATTGCGTTTCGCCAGACCACGATTGAAAAGCGCTCGCAGCATAGGCTCGACAAGGTGCTGGCGCGCATCCACATTCTGGAAGGGCGGCAGCTGGTGCTGCTCAACATCGACGAAGTAATTGCCCTGATTCGCCAGTCCGATGAGCCGAAATCGGCGCTGATGGAGCGTTTCAGGCTCAGTGACCGGCAGGCCGAGGACATTCTGGAGATCCGCCTGCGCCAGCTCGCCAGGCTCGAAGCCATCAAGATCGAGCAGGAACTGACATCGCTGCGCGAAGAGCAGGGCAGGCTCGAAGAGATTCTGGCCAGCCCGGCGGCGCTGCGCCGGCTGATGATCCGCGAAATCGAGGCTGACGCCAAACTGTTTGCCGACCCGCGCCGCACGCTGATCCAGGCCGACAAAAAGGTCGTGCTCGAAGTCAAGGTGCTGGACGAGCCTGTCACCGTGGTCGTCAGCAGCAAGGGTTGGGTACGCGCCCGCAACGGCCATGGCCATGAACCGGTGAGTTTTGCCTTCAAGGCCGGCGACGGTCTGTACAACACCTTCGAATGCCGCACGGTCGATACCCTGCTGGCCTTTGGCAGCAACGGCCGCGTGTATTCCGTGCCCGTGGCGCTGCTGCCCGGCGCGCGCGGCGATGGCCAGCCCATCACGACGCTGATCGAGCTGGAGTCGGGCACGCAACTGCTGCACTACTTTTCCGGCCCGGCCGCGGCCATGCTGCTGCTGTCAAGTTCGGGCGGCTACGGCTTCCTGGCGACGGTCGAAGGATTGGTTTCGCGCAACAAGGGCGGCAAGGCCTTCATCAGCCTGGGCGAGGGCGAAACCGTGTGCCGTCCATCGCATGCCCAGGGCAGCACCGCCGCGCAGCCCTTGCCGCCGGCCACGCATGTGGCCTGCGCCTCCACTGGCGGACGCATCCTCACGTTCGAGATCAGCGAACTCAAGCAGATGGACAAGGGCGGGCGCGGCCTGATGCTGATTGACCTCGAAGCCAAGGACACGCTGGCCGGAGCCGCCGCCTACACGCGCAGCGTGAAGATCGAAGGCATTGGGCGTGGCGGCAAGGCGCGCGAGGAAACACTGGAAATCCGCAGCCTGAACAATGCCCGCGGCGCCAGGGCGCGCAAGGGCAAGGCGGCCGACCTGGGTTTCAAGCCCACGGGCATATTCCGCGTTGAATAAGCGCTGCCGGCTTCAGGGCTGGCGCCCCATGGCGCCGCGTATGACACGTCCGATGCTCAGTCCCTGCACCAGGATGGAAAACACCACGACGATATAGGTCAGCGCCAGAACGGTGCTGCGCCCCGGCCCCAAGGGCAGCGACAGCGCCAGGGCGACCGAGATGCCGCCGCGCAGCCCTCCCCAGGTCAGCACGCGCGCTGAGCCTGGCGGCAGCCTGAAGAGGCCGGGCAGCAGGGCCACTGGCATTCCGACCGTCAGCGACCTGGCCAGCAGCGTCACCACGATGGCCGCCGCGCCGCCCAGCAGCAGCGGCGCGGAGAAGCTGATCAGCAACACTTCCATGCCGATGAGCACGAACAGCACCGCATTCAGCATTTCGTCCAGCAATTCCCAGAACATGTCGACATGGCGCCGCGTGCTGTCCGACATCGCAAGCGCCCTGCCGCCGTTGCCTGTCATCAGTCCGGCCACCACCATGGCCAGCGGGCCCGAGACATGCAGGTGGCTGGCCAGCGCGTAGCCGCCCATGACGGCGGCCAGCGTCAGCAGCACCTCGACCTGGTAGCTGTCAATGCTCTTGAGCATGTAGAACAATAGCCAGCCCAGCACCAGGCCAAAGGCCATGCCGCCGCCAGCCTCGCGCAGCAGCAGCTCAAGCGCGACCGACGTACCGGGCGCGCTGCCGCTGGCGAGCATGCCGGCCAGGAGCGAGAAGATCACCACGCCCACGCCGTCGTTGAACAGCGATTCACCGGCGATCACCAGTTCGAGCTTCTTGGGCGCGCCCGCCGACTTGAGGATGCCCATGACCGCGATCGGGTCGGTTGGCGAGATCAGCGCACCAAACAGCAGGCAATGCATCAGCGGCAGGCCAACCCCCAGCCACGGCAGCACCAGCCACAAACCCAGGCACACCAGCAGCGTCGAGAGCACCGTGCCAACCAGGGCCAGCGTGGCCACCTGCCAGCGGTATTTCTTCAGCGCTGCCATATCAACGTGCAGCGCCCCGGCAAAGAGCAGGAAGGACAGCATGCCCTGCATCAGCACACCGGAAAAATCGATGCTGTGCAAAAAGGATTCCTCGTACCCGCGCAGGCCGTGGTCGAGACCGAGCGAGTCGAGCGTCACGATGGCAAGCGACAAAAACAGCGCAATGACCATCACGCCAATCGTGGTCGGCAACTTGACGAAACGCTGGTTCAGGTAGGCCAGCAGCGCTGTGACGACCAGGCAGGCGGCGGCAATATCGAGCATTTCCGGGAGTCCCTTGCCAAACCTGGCTTCA
>JBKJKI010000161.1:0-7646 GCA_046597475.1 Polaromonas sp.
GGCGTGAGGCCGCTGTGCATGGGAACGACGCGCTCCTTGCCGAGGTGGGCAAAGCGGGCCTCGAAGCGCGCCTGAAGCTGCGGCGTCAGGTTGATCTCGGGCACCATGACCAGCACCTGCGCCGTTGGGTCTTGCGCCAGCACTTTGGCCGCCGCATGCAGGTAGACCTCGGTTTTGCCGCTGCCGGTGGCGCCAAACAGCAGCGCCGGCCGGGTTTCGGCATCAAATTCGGCCAAAGCCCTTGTCTGCTGGTCACTAAGTGCTATTGAATTTGTAGTATCTTGCGGGCCGCTGGTGTCCAGCACCGGGCGCTTGAGCCGGCGCGCCAGCTGCAGGGTGCTGAGGTCGCGCAACTGCGGCGGCAGGGCGGCCAGCGCCACCTCGCCCAGCGAGCGCTGATAATAGGCCGCCGTGAAAGCCACTAGCTTGCGCCAGGTGGCAGGCAGCGGGGCGAGGCCTTCGAGCACGCTGGCGATGCTTTTGATGTTTTCTTCGGGCAGCTCGCCGCTGCCAGGCAACACCTCCCAAATGACGCCCATCACCTCGCGCCTGCCCAGTGGCACGCGCACCAGCGTACCGGGGCTGAGTGGCAACTCACTTCTGTAGGTCAGCGGTCCGGCGATAGCGCTATGCGCTGGCGTGGCCACCACAACCTGGAGCCAGTGGCTCATTCAGGGCAGCCAGTTAAGGCTTGTTCTTCAAAAATACATCCACTTTGGGCGCTAAGTGCTTGATTTGAAACCGCTTTGAAGTTGTTCTGTATTTCTGTGGATAACTTTGTTGATAGCTTGTCCGCTGGCGTCGCCAGGCCTTGTAAATCAAGGCTTTCCTTAAAATGCCCGGAAAAAAAGCAATTTAAAGAATCCTTATGAATCAACGACTTACATAAGCTATGGCTTTGATAGCGGGGCGCGCATCGCATTTTTTGCAATGCGGCACCGCAGCAAGGATTTTGTGCATAAGTCCGGACGGGTCGGCCGGGTTTTGTGTTAGTCATGCTTGCTGCAGCGCACAAATCAGCGGCTTTTTCGCTTTTTTTGCAGTCTCAGGCCCGGGCTTCGCGCATGGAGCGAGAGTGAGCGTGTACTGCGCGCACCAGCACCTCGACGCTTTCCGGCGGTGTGTGCTGGCTGATGCCGTGGCCGAGGTTGAAAATCTGCGTCGGTCCGGTCTGGCTGCGGTCGGTATGCGGCGCGCCAAAGCTGTCGAGCACGGCGGCCACCTCGGCTTCGATCTGCGCCGGGCTGGCAAACAGCACGTTGGGGTCGAGGTTGCCCTGCAGCGCCTTGGCTTGGTCGCCATGGCTGTTCTCGCCGACGCGGGCGCGCGCCTGCGCCAGGTTGACGGTCCAGTCCAGGCCCAGCACCTCGCAGTCGAGCTGCTTCATGGCCTCTAACCACTGGCCGCCGCCCTTGGTGAAGACCAGACGGGGAATCTTCACGCCATTGTGCTCGCGCTTGAGCTGGCTGAGCACGCGGGCGGTGTAGGCCAGGCTGAAGGTATGGAAGGCCGCATCGGCCAGCACGCCGCCCCAGCTGTCGAAAATCATCACGGCCTGGGCGCCGGCCTCGATCTGCGCGTTCAGGTAGAGCGCCACCGCGTCGGCGTTGACGGCCAGGATCTTGTGCATCAGGTCGGGGCGCTGGTACATCATGGTCTTGACCAGGCGGTAATCGCTGGAACCCGCGCCCTCGACCATGTAGCAGGCCAGCGTCCAGGGGCTGCCCGAGAAGCCGATCAGCGGCACCCGGCCATTGAGGGCCTTGCGGATGGATGTGACGGCGTCAAACACATAGCGCAGCTTGTTCATGTCGGGCACTGCCAGCCTGGCCACGGCCGCCTCATCACGCACCGGCGCGGCGAACTTCGGGCCTTCGCCCAGCGCAAACGACAGGCCCAGGCCCATGGCGTCGGGCACGGTGAGGATGTCGCTGAACAAAATGGCGGCATCGAGCGGAAAGCGCTCCAGCGGCTGCAAGGTCACCTCGGTGGCGTAATCGGTGTTGGTGGCCAGGCCCATGAAGCTGCCGGCCTGCGCGCGCGTGGCGCGGTATTCGGGCAAATAGCGGCCGGCCTGGCGCATCAGCCAGACGGGGGTGTGGTCGGTGGCCTGACGCAGGCAGGCGCGCAAAAAGGTGTCGTTTTGAAGGGGTGCAAACATGGCCTGATTGTCTCAGGTGTGGGCGGGGCTCTGGTTGGGTGGATATGGCGCTGTGACGGCCGCCTGGGTGTGGATTCTGGCAAATTCTGGATTTTTTGATTGATTTTGGTCTCTTGTCCAATGAGTACGGTCATAGTTTGCTATTAAATTAGTAGTGTTGTTGGCTTTCGTGGTGCGGCTTGCCCGGGAGAGCCCGGCGCGCCAGGCGTGCGCCTCCAGCCTGAACGCCCATGCCTCAAACCCCGTTCCTGCCAAAATCCCCCGATGCAATTTTTCAAAGACCTCAACCTGTCCGCCTTCACCGCGGGCTTTGTCGCGGTGCTCGTGGGCTTTACCAGTTCGGTCGCCATCGTCTTCCAGGCCGCGCAGGCCTTTCATGCCACGCCGGCGGAGATCAGCTCGTGGATGTGGGCGCTGGGACTGGGCATGGGGCTGTGCACCGTCATTCCTTCGCTGTGGCTTAAAAAGCCCGTGATGGTGGCCTGGTCCACGCCGGGCGCCGCGGTGCTGGCAACGGCCGGGCTGGCGGGCGGGTTTTCGATGGCCGAGGCGGTGGGCGCCTTCATGGTCAGCGCGGCCTTGATCACGCTGTTCGGCGTGACCGGCTGGTTTGAAAAAGTCATGAACCGCATCCCGGTCGCCATCGCCTCGGCGCTGCTGGCCGGCGTGCTGGCGCGCTTTGGCATGGATGCCTTCGCGGCGGCCAAAACGGCGCTGCCGCTGGTGCTGCTGATGCTGGCGATCTACCTGCTGGGCAAGCGCCTGATGCCGCGCTACGCGGTCGTTCTGACCCTGCTTGGTGCTATCGTTTATGTAGCTGTTCGCGGCCAGATGGCGTGGGCTGAGGTTACATTTTCGCTGGCCATGCCGGTTTTCGTGGCGCCCCGGTTCAGCTGGAGCGCCGCCGTCAGCCTGGCCATTCCGCTGTTCGTCGTGACCATGGCGTCGCAAAACCTGCCCGGCGTCGCCGTCATTCGTGCGACCGGCTACGGCCCGGAAAGCGCTGACGGCGGCATTCCGGTGTCCAGGATCATTACCCTGACCGGCGTGGCCACGCTGCTGCTGGCGCCGTTTGGCGCTTTTGCGCTGAACTTCAGCGCCATCACGGCGGCCATCTGCATGGGCCGCGAGGCGCATGAAGACCCGGACAAGCGTTACACCGCCGCCGTGTCCTGCGGCGTCATTTATGCCGTGATCGGGATTTTCGGCGCCGCCGTCACCGGGCTGCTGACCGCCTTTCCCAGGGAGCTGGTGGTGGCGATTGCCGGGCTGGCGCTGCTGGGCACGATTGGCAGCGGGCTGGCGGCGGCCGTGCGGGACGAGTCGCACCGCGAGGCCGCGATCATCACATTTCTCGTTACGCTCTCGGGCGTGGTCATCGCTGGCGTCGGCTCGGCATTCTGGGGCGTGGTGGCCGGCGGCGTGGCGCTGTTTGTACAGCAATACCGTCAACCGCGCCGCGCAAGCTTTTCCGTGCCGGATTCAACAAACAAGACCTCAGGGGCAATGAAAAACCCATGAAGCCCGACCGGTTTTGCCGTGGCGTCGGTGTTCACCGATGCACAGGAGCCGGATGAATACATACAGGCGTGAGCTCTGGCCAGGCCATGCTGTCGTGCTACTTCACCTGTAGGCAGGCGAGCATGATTTCGCGGAAGATGGCGGGCTGCTCCAGGTGCGCGGCATGTGAAGCGCCGGGAATCACCGCCAGCGAGCAGTTTGCAATCCCGCGCCGCAGCGCCTGGATCTGGTCAAAGTTGTAGGACTGGTCATGCTCGCCCCAAATCAGCTGGGTGGGCAGTTGCAGGCTGCCCAGGCTGGCGCGTCCGTCCCAGGCCTGCATGGCGTTCAGGCCCGCCAGCGCGGCGTCTTCGCTGGCCTGGCAGCCCAGTTGCGCGCACAGGGCGTGCGCCGGATCCTCGGCGCCGCGCACGAACCAGCGAGCGCTGATGCGACGCGCGGTGGCGGCCACGCCGTCGGCCTGCAGACGTTCGCGCGACTGCGCCATGGTTTCGAAGCGGCCCGGCAGGCTGCCCAGCGGGCCGGTGCCGTAGAGGAAAAGCTGGGTGATGCGTTGCGGCGCCGCGCGGGCCATTTCCTGCACGATCATGCCGCCCATCGAATGGCCCAGCAGGCGAAAGCTCTTGACGCCCAGCGCATCGAGCTGATCCAGCACGGCCCGGGCAAAGCCTTCTATCGTGTGCGGCGCCGCCAGCGCGTGGCTGTCCCCGTAGCCGGGAAGATCGACGGCGATCACGTCAAAGTGCCGGCTCAGGTAGCGCATCTCGTACGCCCACTGCGCCGACGCGCCGAGATAGCCGTGGACCAGCACCAGCGTCTCGCCGCGGCCTGTGCGCCGGAAATGCAATTGGGGTTTCATGACTTCTCCATGGTTGGTCTGGCGCGATGCGGCGCGTATGCGGCAGGCGCTGGTGTAAATCGGTGGCTCAGCCTGCAGGCTCGCGTGTTCCGTGCAGCGACCACCAGGCGACGCAGCTTCGCGCCAGCGCGCCGGTGGAGTCGATGCAGCGGGCGCGCACATTCGATGCAATCGCATCGAGCGCCACCGGGGTTTCGGTGCAGGCCAGGATGACGGCCGTCGCTCCGCGCGCCATCAGGCGGCTCACGGCCTGCTCGATCAGCTGGCCGCCTTGCGCCGCACGGCCGGCCTTGACATGCTCGATGCCCGGAAGAATCAAGGTGTCGAGTTCGCCATCTTCGGGCAGCACAAGCGCGTAGCCCCGCGTGAGCAGCGGAGCGTCAAAGATGCGGGCAGCCAGTGTGGCGCGGGTGGCGATGATGCCGACCCGCTCACCCGGCGCGGCCAGTGTGACCAGCTCGTCGCAGCAAGCCTGCACGATGCTCAGAAAGGGAACGGGGCAGTCGCGTGCCAGCTCGGCATGCCAGAAATGCGCCGTGTTGCACGGCATGGCCAGCGCCAGCGCACCGGCAGCGATCAGGCGGTCGCGTCCGGCCAGCAGCGCGGGCAGTGGCGAGAGCCCACCCGACAAAATGGCGGGCGGCCGGGGTGGAATGCGGGGGTCGGACTGGATCAGCAGCGGCACATGGTCCGCGTCGCACGACGCGGGCGTCGCGGCGATCAGCTTGGAAAAGAAATCGACCGTGGCCAGTGGCCCCATGCCGCCCAGAATGCCAATCATGCCGGCTACTTTCCGACGGCGAGCCGAGTGGCTTCTGAAGCGCCAATCCTGTTGATTTCACGCACCAAAAGATCAAGATCGGCATAGGCTGTCCTATGGTTCGTAATGTTGACCCGGATTGCTTTTTTGCCGTGGATGATCGTGGTTGATGGGGCGGCGATGCCCTGGATTTGCAATTGAATGACAATTTCGTCATTCAAGATATCCAGGGCCTTGGGGGGCAGCACGGGGTCTACATATCGAAAGCAGCAAATATTCATGGCGACAGGCGCCAACACTTCCATATTGGGTTGCGCCTCGACCAATTGCGCCAGATAGGCGGCCTGTTCGCAATTCTGGGTAATCAGCTGGCCAAGCTTTTCCGTACCATGTTCTGTCAGCTGCGCCCAGATTTTCAAGGCGCGGAACCCGCGCGAAAGTTCCGGCCCATACTCGACTGGCCAGGGGTTACCAGCCGCAAGCCCTCTTTCCGAGCCTTTGAGGTAATCCGGGCGTTCTGAAAAGGTGCGACGGTGCAGCTCTTCCGAGCGCATCAATACGAAGCCGGCGTCGTAATTCACGTGCAGCCATTTGTGAAAATCGAAAGCCAGCGAGTCGGCTCGCTTCAAGCCCTTTAATCTAGGGCGAAGCTGCGGACTCATAACGCCACACGCGCCAAAGGCGCCATCAACGTGGAACCATGCTTTTTCTGTAGCGGCGATGTCCGCTATCGCTTCCAGGTCATCAATCGCGCCGACATTCACCGCGCCGGCGGTGCCGATGATCGCAAAGGGGATGAAGCCGTCAGCCTTGTCTTTTGCAATGGCGTCTTTCAGCGCATGCATGTCCATCTCAAACCGGTCATTGACCGGAATTTTGCGCAAGGCGTCAGAGCCAAGACCCAGAATATCAAAGGCACGTCCGACGCAGGAATGGGTCTGGGTAGAGGTGTAGCCGACCAATTTAGAGCCCTGAATGCCTTGCCGTCGGCTGGAAAAACCGAAATGCTGGTCCCTGGCCGCTTTCAATGCGATGACGGTGGCCATCGACGTGCCAGACACGATCAGGCCGCTGGCGGTTTTCGGGAAATCAAACAGGTCCCTGCACCAGCGCACCACCTGTTTTTCAACATACATTGCGCCGTGGTCCCGGCCGCCCAGGTTGGCGTTCATGGCTGATGCCGCGATATCAGCGATCAGATTTCCCGGTGTACCGGAGCCGTGAACCCAGCCGAAAAACCGGGGGTGCGTGTTGCCAACGCCATAGGGCAAAAGAGCTTCTATCCGCTGCTGCGTCTGTGCTGGCCCAACACCTTGTATCGGCAGTTCAACTTCAAGGGAGGTTTTCATCTCGATCGGGACTTCGTTCCAGACCCGGCCGTCGCGAGCCGTCTCCATCTTGACAATGGCGGCATCCAGCATCTTGTGGGCAAGCGCCCGAAACTCGTTCCAGTCGGCAGGATCGAGGGACTGTTCTGGCCTGTTTGATGGACTTGGTTGCTTGGTCATCATCTTTGCCTTTTTGAGTTGCGATGGCGCGACCAGCCTTGAAAGCCGGGTCATGGGTGCGCCTCACAAGGGGGTCCGGGCTGCAATTTGCGCTGCCGCCGCTACGATCTGGCCGATCAGTTCACAGTCCTGCTCGGTCAGGGACATCGGGGTGCGCAGGTCCAGTAGCTGGTTCATGACAGCCATCGACTGTGGCAGAACCGGCTTTTCGGTGATGTAGTGCCAGTGCGCGTAGTTGCTGGTGAACGCGATCGGCTCTGGCACGCCAAACCACTTGATGTACAGGCCGCGCAGGGCGCATTCGCGCACAAAACACTCGATCTGAGGTGGCGCCAGCGCCAGCGAGAACTGGATGGAGCTGGCAACGAATTCTTCCTTGGGGTCACGCTGCGGAATGCTCACGCCGGGTGCCTTGCGCAGTTGCGCCTCCAGCTGGGCGTAGACCTTGTTCCAGGTATCGGCGCGCTGCGCCAGCAGTTCAAGCTGCGGCCGCAGCAGGGCGGCTGCCAGGCTGGACATGCGCAGGCTGAAGTTGGGCGTGAGGTATTTCCAGCGCTCGAACACCGCCTCGGGCGGCCGCACGATGTGCTGTCCGTACATCATGTAGCAGCCCGACATCAGGATCGCCTGCGCGGCGATGTCGTCGTCGTTGGTGACCAGCAGGCCGCCTTCGCCCGAGTTGATGTGCTTGTAGGTTTGCGTGCTGAAGCAGCCGATGCGGCCCCAGGTGCCGGTGGGGCGGCCATCCCAGCTGGCGCCCATGGTGTGGGCGCAGTCCTCGACCAGGCTGACGCCGTGGCGCTCGCACAGCGCGCGCACCGCTTGCAGGTCGGTGAT
>JBKJKI010000181.1:0-4926 GCA_046597475.1 Polaromonas sp.
CGCGGCCAGCACCACCACAGGCACGCCATCCGGCAGCGGCGCGCTATGCCCGTGCGCCGCTGCCGGATGGCGTGCCTGTGGTGGTGCTGGCCGCGCGCTTGCTTGCGGATAAGGGCGTGCTGGAGTTTGTGCGGGCTGCTCGCCAGTTGAAGCAGCGAGGCTGCGAAGCCCGGTTCGTCTTGGTGGGTACGGTGGACACTGCCAACCCTACGAGCTTTACTGAGGCTGAAGTATCAGCTTGGGTGGATGAGGGTGTGGTGGAGCACTGGGGACATCGTGCAGATATGCCACAAGTGTTGGCGTCCGCGCATTTGGTGGTACTACCTTCATACCGCGAGGGTCTGCCCAAGGTGTTGGTCGAGGCTGCAGCCTGTGGGCGTGCAGTGGTTACAACCGACGTGCCCGGTTGCCGCGATGCCATTGCCTCTGGCGTTACCGGTGTCTTGGTGCCAGTGCGCGATGCAGTAGCTTTGGCCAATGCCATGGAGGTTTTAATCAACGACCCCGCGCGCTGCCAGGTAATGGGCGATGCCGGGCGGGTGTTGGCCGAGAAGGCTTTTGATATGCGGCAGGTTGTGGCCGCCCATTTGCAAATTTATCAAGAACTGGTCGGTAAATGATGAAGGCACTGGTAACGGGCGCGAATGGTTTTGTCGGTCATGCGGTATGGTTGCGTCTTCATGGAATGAGCGGTGTGACAGCCAGAGGCAGTGTGCGCCGCGCTGTGATGGTTGCAGATGCTGGTGCACCGCTTGTGACGGTGGGCGAGCTGTCAGCTCAAACTGACTGGTTTGCGGCCTTGGATGATGTACAGGCAGTCGTTCACACGGCGGCGCGCGTGCATGTCATGCAAGAGGCTACCGCCGACCCGCTGACTGAATTTCGCCGTGTCAACGTACAAGGTACCTTGAACCTGGCCCGCCAAGCAGCTGCATCTGGCGTGCGGCGTTTTGTGTTCGTCAGTTCCATCAAGGTCAATGGCGAGTCCACGAAGCTGGGGTCTCGGTTCACTGCTGACGATGCGCCCGCGCCACTGGATGCCTATGGGGTTTCCAAGATGGAGGCTGAGCAGGGTTTGCGCGAGTTGTCCGCACAGACGGGGATGGAGGTCGTCATTGTTCGGCCTCCGCTGGTCTATGGTCCTGGTGTCAAAGCCAACTTCGCAACCATGATGCGCTGGCTGCAGCGCGGCCTACCCTTGCCGCTGGGCGCTATTCACAACCAGCGCAGCCTGGTGGCGCTCGATAATCTGGTCGATTTGATCGTGACTTGCATCGATCACCCCGCTGCAGCCAACCAAACCTTTTTGGTGTCTGATGGCGAGGATGTGTCCACTTCGGAGCTGTTGCGCTGCATGGGCCACGCGATGGGAAAACCGGCGCGCTTGCTGCCGGTGCCGGCCAGCTGGCTGCAGTTGGCCGCAACGGTGGTCGGCAAGCGGGATGTAGCGCAGCGCTTGTGCGGCTCTTTGCAGGTGGATATTGAAAGGACGCGTCGGCTACTGGGGTGGACTCCGCCTCTCACACTTGACCAGGGTTTGAAGAAGGCGGCTGAAGGATTTGCGCGTGAAACGGCTGTTTGATTTATTGCTGGCTCTTGCAGCCGCTGTGGTTCTGGCCGTGCCGGTATTGCTGGTGGCTGTGGCGGTCCGCCTGACTTCTTTTGGCCCCGCCCTGTACTGGTCAGACCGCGTCGGCCGCCGCAACAGGATTTTCAAAATGCCCAAGTTCCGCAGCATGCGGGTGGGCACGCCCGCCGTGGCCACGCATTTGCTGGCCGACGCCAACTCGCATCTCACGCCGATTGGCAGCTTTCTGCGCAAGAGCAGCCTGGATGAGTTGCCCCAGCTCTGGAGCATTTTGGTGGGCGACATGAGTTTTGTCGGCCCCCGGCCGGCGCTCTTCAATCAGCATGATCTGATCCAATTGCGTACCAGCCAAGGTGTCGATGCGCTCGTGCCAGGCCTGACGGGCTGGGCGCAGATCAACGGCCGCGACGAGTTGCCGATTCCTGACAAGGTCAAGCTGGATGTGGAATACCTGCAGCGCCAGTCGCTGTGGTTTGACATTCGCATCCTGTGGCTGACGTTTGTGAAGGTCATTCGGCGCGACGGAATTACCCATTGATGGGCGGTGTTTGATGAAGCGTTTATTAATCGTGGGTGCCGGCGGGCATGGTCGTTCTGTGGCCGAGGCTGTGTTGGCTGGCGGAATTTATCAGCTGGCGGGGTTTGTGGACGACGCGTTCCCGGATTTGCGTCAGCTCTGGGATTGGCCGGTATTCGGCGCCACGGCCGGGTTGATTGATTGCCGCCAGCATGCCGATGTCGCCATCGTTGCCATTGGCAACAACTGCCTGCGTGAGGCCTTGCACAATAGCTTGGCCGTGGCAGGCTTCGAGCTCGCAACCGTCATTCACCCACAGGCCATGGTGTCACCCCGGGCTGTGATCGGCGCTGGAACTGCCGTCATGGCCGGCGCCATCGTCGGCACCGAAGCGCAGTTGGGCGCAGGCGTCATTGGCAATGCCGGCGCGGTGGGGGATCATCATTGCCGGGTGGAAGATTTTGGCCACCTGGGCGTCAATGCCGCCATGGCCGGGGGCGCCGTCCTGGGGCGTGGTGCCTGGATGCAGGCCGGTTGCGCCCTGGGCTATGGCGTCAGGGTAGAGGACGGCGCGGTGCTGCCACCAGGCACGGCGCCGAGTTTGAAATTAAAACAATGAAAAACAGTCCACATGCCACTTAATCGCTCGGTAGCCCCTTTGCTGGCGCTGCCGCGCCCCGTCAAGCGCCTGGTGGTCCTTGTGCTTGATCTGGTGCTGGTGATGGCCTCGGTCTGGGCCGCTTTTTACCTGCGCATCGACCAGACGGGTCTGCCGCAGCTGCAGCAAAGGTATGTCTACCTGCTCGCTCCCCTGCTGGCGATTCCCCTGTTTGTCCGCTTTGGGTTGTACCGTGCCATTTTTCGCTATACCGGCCTGGCGGCGCTGGCCACCATCGCCAAGGCGGTCGGCGCTTATGCAGTGCTGTTTTTCGTCGCCCTGCTGTGGTTCAGGTGGGAGGGCGTGCCGCGTACCGTCGGCCTGATCCAGCCCTTGCTGTTTTTATTGCTGGTGGCAACCAGCCGGGCCTTGGCGCGGTTCTGGCTGGCAGGCTGGTCGAGCAAGGCGCGCCATGCCGCAGGCCGCCTGCTGATCTACGGCGCGGGCGAGGCGGGCGTGGAGACGGCCTCGGCCTTGGGTATCGCGCGCCAGTTTGCGTTGCTGGGCTTTATTGATGACGACAGGGCCAAGGCCGGAAAAAGCATCAACGGCGTTGACATCATGGCGCCTGGCGAGGTGGCCGGTGCTGTGGAGCGCATGGGCGTGACCGATATTTTGCTGGCCATGCCCTCCCTGGACCGGGTGCGTCGCAATGAAATCATTTCCAGCCTGCGGGCGTTGCCGGTACATGTTCGCACCCTGCCTGGAATGGGCGATCTGGCGTCTGGACGCGTCACCATTCAGGACTTTCAGGAGCTGGATGTCGAGGACCTGCTGGGGCGCGCGCCCGTGCCGCCAGATTCACGCCTGCTGGCAAAGAATCTGGCCGGTAAGACGGTGCTGGTCACCGGGGCGGGCGGCAGCATCGGCAGCGAGCTGTGCCGCCAGATCATCCTGGAAAAGCCTCGTCAACTGGTGCTGGTCGAGCACAACGAGTTTGGCCTGTACACCATTCACCGCGAGTTGGATGGGCTGTGCGCCGAGCATGACTTGCCGGTAGAGGTGATTCCCCTGCTCGCAAGCGTGGGCAATTTTGGCCGCCTGAGGGAAGTTTGCCAGCTTTACCTGCCCGCCACCGTCTACCACGCGGCTGCCTACAAGCATGTGCCGCTGGTCGAAAGCAACCCTTCCGAAGGTGTGCTGAACAACGTCTTTGGCACCCTCAACATGGCCCGCGCGGCCATGGAAAGCGGCGCTGCGCATTTCGTGCTGGTGTCTACCGACAAGGCGGTTCGCCCCACCAACGTGATGGGCGCCACCAAGCGCATGGCGGAGTTGGTGCTGCAGGCGCTGGCGGCCAGCGCTTCGGTCCGCTTTTTACTGCCCGATGGCATGCAGAGCCATGAAGTCGCCAACAACACCGTGTTTGCGATGGTGCGATTTGGCAACGTGCTGGGCAGCAGTGGCAGCGTGGTGCCGCTGTTTCGCAAGCAGCTGCTGGCAGGCGGGCCGCTGACGGTCACGCATGAGGAGGTTACGCGCTATTTCATGACCATTCCCGAGGCCGCCCAGCTGGTACTGCAGGCCGGCGCCATGGCTCATGGCGGCGACGTGTTCGTGCTGGACATGGGCAGCCCCGTGAAGATTGTTGACCTGGCACGGCGCATGGCGCAGCTCTCCGGCCTGTCCGTGCGGGACGAGCGCAACCCCGAGGGCGATATAGAAATCCGGATCACCGGCCTGCGCCCCGGGGAAAAACTTTACGAAGAACTGTTGATTGGCGACAACCCAGAGCGCACTGCGCATGAGCGCATCATGAAGGCGCATGAGGATTTTGTGGCATGGTCCGAACTGGCGCCCATTCTGGTGGAAATGCGGCACGCCGCCATACAGAACAATGAGGCGGTGATGAAGACCATTCTGAAGCAACTAGTGCATGGCTATGGTCCGCAGGATGATGCCTCTGCCGTGGTCGCGGCGCAAGCCAATTGAGGCCCCGGCAATTCATGATGGCACCCGCGCCAATGCGGCACAATTTGCAGATTCCTCATTCCTCATTCCTGACTCAAGTCCTCGAGCCCATATGACCTCACTTTCCTCCTCCGACCCCGACCTGTCCCACATCGGCCCGCGCGACCAGGCCGAAATCCTGGCCCAGGCGCTGCCCTATATCCGCAAGTTCCACGGCAAGACGCTGGTCATCAAGTACGGCGGCAACGCCAT
>JBKJKI010000274.1:0-15449 GCA_046597475.1 Polaromonas sp.
GCTCAAAATTGTAGGCGGATTGCTCTTTTTCGTTTTGCAAAAACACATCGCCATAGCTCATGGTGTCGGTATATTTGAGGTCATAAACGCTGTCCACACCCTGCAAATACATCGCCAAACGCTCCAAACCGTAGGTGATTTCACCGGTGATCGGCTTGCAATCAATGCCGCCGACCTGTTGGAAGTAGGTGAACTGCGTCACCTCCATGCCGTTGAGCCAGACTTCCCAGCCCAGGCCCCAGGCGCCCAGCGTCGGGTTTTCCCAGTCGTCCTCGACAAAACGGATGTCGTTTTTCTTCAGGTCAAAGCCCAGCGCTGCTAGCGAGCCCAGATACAGCTCCAGGATGTTGCCAGGGGCCGGCTTGAGCACCACTTGGTACTGGTAGTAGTGCTGAAGGCGGTTGGGGTTCTCGCCATAGCGGCCGTCTTTCGGGCGGCGGCTCGGCTGCACATAGGCGGCCTTCCAGGGCTCGGGGCCAAGCGCTCTTAAAAATGTAGCAGTATGCGACGTACCGGCGCCGACTTCCATGTCATAGGGCTGCAAAAGTGCGCAACCCTGGTCAGCCCAGTAGGACTGCAGCTTCAGGATGATTTGCTGGAAAGTGAGCATAAGAATGGGTTGGGTCAAAAGCGCGGCGCTGCTGGTCAAGCGCCGGGGGAACAGCCAGCGCCTCACGCGGACAAGGCCAAACCATTCATTTTACGCGGCGACACCCTGGGGGCGAACCGGGCGCGAAGCACGCACGCCACAAACCAGACCGGAAGCTTAAAATCGGACCACAAGTTCTTTCGAGAGGAGCCGCTCCATGCTATCCACCCCTGGCTATGAAGACGTCGCCGCCGCTGCCAGGCGCATTGAAGGCCATGCCAACCGGACGCCCGTCCTGACCTCGCGCACCGTCGATGAAGCATTGGGAGCCAGGGTCTTTTTCAAGTGTGAAAACTTCCAGCGCATGGGCGCTTTCAAATTTCGCGGCGCATTCAATGCGCTGTCGTGCTTAGCCGAGAGGCAGCGCAAGGCGGGCGTCGTGGCCTTCTCGTCGGGCAACCATGCCCAGGCGGTCGCGCTGTCGGCGCGCCTGCTTGGCGTGCCAAACACCATCGTCATGCCGCATGATGCGCCGGCTGCGAAGCTTGCCGCGACCAGGGACTACGGTGGCAATGTTGTCATTTATGACCGCTACAAGGAAGACCGAGAAGCCATTGCCAGGCGCCTGGCCGAAGAGAAGGGGATGACCTTGATACCGCCTTACGACCACCCGCACGTCATCGCCGGCCAGGGAACCGCGGCCAAGGAGCTGTTTGACGAAGTGGGTCCGCTCGACGCCTTGTTTGTGTGCCTGGGTGGCGGCGGCCTGCTCGCCGGCTCGGCCTTGGCCACGCGGGCGCTGTCGCCCGCGACCAGGCTGTACGGTGTCGAGCCGGAGGCCGGAAACGATGGCCAGCAGTCGTTTCGCTCGGGCGCCATCGTGCATATCGACACGCCCAAGACCATCGCGGACGGTGCGCAGACGCAGCACTTGGGGACCTGCACCTTCGAGATCATCAAGCGCGATGTTGACGACATTTTTACGGTCAGCGACGGCGAACTGATCGACTGCATGCGCTTTTTCGCCGCGCGAATGAAGATGGTGGTCGAACCGACCGGTTGCCTGGGCTTCGCTGCCGCCCGGCAGCGCAAGCAAGCTCTTGCGGGCCAACGCGTTGGCGTCATTGTGAGCGGCGGCAATGTGGACATGGACCGCTTCTGCGCGCTGCTGGCCTTGTAACCGGCGCCCATGCTTCCACGGTGCAGCCTTGCAGCCCAAGGCCGGCCAGGCGGTTACGCGCGCCGCCGCCGGGCGGCCAGCGCCAGAGTCATGACAAGCCCCGCCACACCCCACAGTGGCCACAGGCCGTAGCGCGCCACCCACCAGGCGTAGGGCGTGATGCCATTGCGCCCCTGAACGTCGCCGTCCAGCGTGCCGCGCGTGTGGCGCGGCAGCGAATGCGTCACCTCGCCAAGGTGGTCGATGATGACGGTGGCGCCGGTGTTGGTGGCGCGAATCATGGGCCGGGAAAATTCAAGCGCCCGCATGCGCGAAATCTGCAGATGCTGGTCAATGGCCACGGTATTGCCAAACCAGCCGATGTTGCTGACATTGACAAAAATCGTGGGCGCCAGGGCCGGGTCGGCAAAACGCGCCCCCAGCTCTTCGCCAAACAGGTCTTCGTAGCAGATATTGGGTGCCAGCCGCTGGCCTTGCCAGTCAAATGAATCCTGGCCCACCGCGCCGCGATTGAAGTCGCCCAGCGGAATATGCATGAGGTCTATAAACCACCTGAAGCCCGGCGGCACGAACTCGCCAAAGGGCACGAGATGGTGTTTGTCGTAGCGGTAGGGTTGGGGCGCGGCAGCCGTGCCGTCCGGGGCAGGCTTCAGGCCCATCACCGAATTGGAATAACCGGCTTCGAAGCTGCCCAGCGGCACGCCGATCAGCGCCGCCTGCTGCCCGCTGGCGAAACGCGATTGCAGCGCATCCCAGTAGCCCTCGGGCAGCTGCTCGGGCAGCAGGGGAAGCGCCGTCTCGGGGGCCACCACCAGCGCGCCTTTGGCCTCGCGCAGCTCCTTGCCGTACCAGCGCAGGGCGTCGACCACGCCGGTGCCGCTCTGGAATTTTTCGTCCTGCGGGATGTTGCCCTGCAGCAAAGTCACCGCCAGGCTGCCAGGCTGCTGCGTTTCAGGGGACAGGAAAGCCGGCACACCCTGAACCGGCGCCGGCGCCCGCGCCAGCGCCGTGCCAAGAACCACCAGCGCCAGGCCAGCCAGCCAGCCCCGGCGGCCCGCGCGCACGCAAAAGGCCAGCGCGGCGGCGACAAAGGCCGCCAGGAAGGTCAGGCCATGCACGCCGACCCAGCTTGCCAGCGGGCGGGCCCAGCCATCGGCATGGGCGTAACCGCCCTCACCCCAGGGGAAGCCGGTAAAAAACCTGACCCTCGCCAGTTCGGCGAGCAGCCATAGCGCGGCAAAAACCAGCATACGCATAACGCGGCGCGCGGGCGCCAGCATCACAAAAACTGCCGCAGCGGCGGCGTAATAAAGACCCAAAAATGCTGCCAGCAACACGACCGCCAGCACCGTCAGCGGCGCCGCCAGGCCACCGTAGACATGCAGGGAAATATAGAGCCACCAGAAGGTGGCGCACAGCATGGCGGTGGCAAACAGCCCGCCCAGCCAAGCGGCCTGGCGCCACGAGCGGCAGCCGTCAAGCTGCGCCGCCAACAGCGCCAGCGCCAGCACCTGCAGCCAGCCCAGCGGCGCACCCTGGGTGGGGCCAAAGGAAAACGGCCAGGCCATGCTCAGGGCATGAGCGCAGCCGGCGGCCAGGGCAATGGCGATCTGGAACAGGGACAGGCGATAGGATGGCGGCGGAACGATATCCTCCAGCAAGGCTGGAAAGGTCGCCAGGGACATCAGGCTGTGGACCGAATCACGCCACGTCAGCCCCGCTCTCACGACGGGTCAGACGCCATGGGCGCCGAGACCGGCGAAACCTTGAACCAGCGTACCGCGCCACCCTTGGTATGCAGCACGCTGAACTGCAGGCCGGCCAGCGCGTAATGCTCGCCGCGCTTGGGGACATGGCCCATTTCATGCGCGACCAGGCCGCCCACGGTTTCGAAGTCGGTTTCCGGCAACAGCACGCCAAAGGCTTCGTTGACACGCTCGATCGAGGTGTCACCGCTGACGCGGTAGGTGTGGTCGGTGAGGCTGAAAATGTCGCCGTCATCCTCGGCAATGTCAAACTCATCTTCAATCTCGCCGACGATCTGCTCAAGCACGTCTTCAATCGTGATGAGGCCGGCGACGCGGCCAAACTCGTCGATGATGATCGCCAGATGGTTGCGGTTGTCGCGAAACTCCCGCAGCAGATCATTCAGGCCCTTGCT
The DNA here is from genome assembly GCA_046597475.1 of Polaromonas sp. Lineage (GTDB taxonomy): Bacteria > Pseudomonadota > Gammaproteobacteria > Burkholderiales > Burkholderiaceae_C > Polaromonas. Next base: position 3,931 of record JBKJKI010000274.1, read on the forward strand.
TTCGGGCACGAACACCGCCGGCCGCAGCAGGGCGCGGATATTGAGTTCGGGGGCGCGTTGCAGCTTGAGCAGGTCCTTGGCCATCAGGATGCCAAGGATGTTTTCCTTCTCGCCTTCGTAGACCGGAAAGCGCGAGTGGGCGGTGTCGATGATGAGGTGCAGCAACTCATCAAACGGCGCGTCGATGTTGACAAGATCCATGCGCGGGGCGGCCACCATGACATCGCCGGCCGTCATGTCGGCCATGCGGATCACGCCTTCGAGCATTTCCCGGCTCTGTTCGCCAATGACATCATTGTCCTGGGCCTCGACCAGGGTTTCGATCAGCTCGTCTTTGGAATCAGGGCCGGGGTGAAGCATTTCCGCGAGCTTTTGCAAAAAGCCGCGCTTGTCTTCCGTTCTGGAAGACCGACTGGGGGGGACGTCGGACACGTAGATGCGGTCGGTAGTTTTGAAGCAGCTAGGATAGCCTAAATTCCTGCCAAGTCACTCGGCGTCGGCGGCGCGGCGGGAAACCGGGTGCCTGGCGGCCCATCTCGGCCTTGCAGGCGATTTCGCTACATCGGCATGCGGTCACGGCTTTCGCGCACGCCACGCCGCACTTCCTGCAGCAGTGCCAGCAAACCGCGGAACTGCTTGGCCTGCACTTTCAGGCGGTAGTCGGTCTGGGCAATCTGCTCCTCGACCATTTCGCTCACGCGCGAATCCAGGTCAGCCGGCACCAGCGTGAGGTAGGCTTCGCTTTCGGAGCCATCGCGCTCGATGCGGGCACCTGCCTTGCGCGCGATATTGAGCATGGCGGTGTTCTCGCTCAGGGCATGGATGAAAAGGATCTCGACGCCCTCATTGCGCGCGTGCATCACGGCGCGGTCAAACAGGCGCGCGCCATAGCCGCGGCCACGCGCATGCGCCAGAACCGAAACGCCAAACTCGGCACAACTCTTGAGGGCCGGATCGGTCGAGAACGCCAGATGCGCCATGGCAATCAATTCGAGCCTGCGGTTGTAGATGCCGAAGATTTCGTCGCGTTCGAAATTGAGGCTGTCAACGTAACGCGCGATCTGTTCGTCATTGGCCGCGTAGCCAAAGCGCAGATAACGGTCGTTCGCATTGAGCGCGAGCAGGTGCGCGGCGATGCGCTCGCCATGACTGGCTCCGATCGAGCGGATGGGAACCATGAGGGAAGACGTGCGCGCTGCCGCAACCGGGGGCGGTGCGGGATCCTTCGAAGACGGGCGGAAAAACTCCTTGCTCGCGTCGATGGAGGCTTTGAGTAGGGTGCCGGGATTGACCATGTGTTCAATATACGGGTTATCCCTAGAAAGGCAACTCCAGGGGGTTTTTCACGCCACGCCATGGTCAGGAAGAAAAAATATCGACAAATACCAAGCTAAGCCTATATAACACGGTCATTCATTGCTATAAAAAATGTAGCAAAGCATGCGTTTCAGGAACGAAAGTTTGCATAAAAGCAACATTCGCTCACCACTATTTTTTGTGCACTGCAGCAAAAAATGACGCAACTGATCGCCAATTCACTGGTTAGCCGCTGCCCCGCGCCGCCCAGTCGTTAAGCGCGTGGCGGGTTTTATCGGCCAGGCCGGTAATGCGAAGCACCTGTGCGCTGGCGTCTGCGGGCCATTGCCCCTGCAGGCAGGATTGCTCAAGCGCGCTGCAGGCTTCACTCAGGGCCTGGGCGCCCACATTGGAGGCCGCGCCCTTGACGGCGTGCGCGGTGCGCGACAGCGCCGCGCTGTCCGAGGCGGCCAGCGCGTCCCGAATGTCGTCCATGCGCTGCGGCGTCTCGCGGGCGAACAGGGCCAGCACCTCGCGCGTCATGGTCCGCTCGTCGTCGTCAAACTCCTTGAACTGCTCCAGCCGGCTCGAGTCCACCAGCACTTGCGCGCCGTCGGCGCCATCGTGATCGTCCGGCGCGAGGTCGCCGGCACCGTCCCCCACCCCCCTTGCCGCGGCCTCAGGGTCAGCGCTCCGGCCATACTGCGCCAGCGCCTCCGACAGCTCATCAATGCGAAGCGGCTTGGGCAGGAAGCCGATCATGCCCGCCTGCAGGCAACGCTGGCGGTCCTCCTCAAGCACCGAGGCGGTCAGGGCGATGATGGGCGGGGCCGCCGCGCCATGGGTGTTGATGATGATGCGCGAGGCTTCGAAACCGTCCATCACGGGCATGTTGGCGTCCATCAGGATCGCCGCATACTGACGCGGCGTTTCTCCCGTGCCGGTGCGCAAAGACGCTGCCACGCGGTCCACCGCCTCGCGGCCATTCAGGGCGGTGGCCGCCTCGTAGCCCAGCTTGGTCAGCATGGCGAGCGCGACTTTCAGGTTCACCGCGTTGTCATCGGCCACCAGGATGAACTGGTTTCTCGACGCCACTGGCGCGGCCTTTGCGACATTTTTGACGGCCTGCTGCCCCGAGGTGACGCGGGCAATGGCCTCGAAAAGCTGCGACTGGCGGTAGGGTTTGAGCAGCCGCGCGTCAAATACCCTGGCCTGCTCGCCGGTGGGCATGGTCCCGGAGGTGAGCAGCACGATGGGCGTGGCCGGGCGACTCTCACGCAGGGCCTGTGCAAAGGTCTGCCCATCCATCTCGGGCATGTGCATGTCGCTCACCACCACATCGACCGGATGATCCCTGAGCCAGACCAGCGCATCGGCGGCCCGGTCAAACAGGGTTGCCTGCATGCCCCAGCGCTTGAGCTGCTTGTCCAGGATGCGCAGGTTGACGACGGTATCGTCCACCACCGCCGCGTGTTTTCCGGCCAGACTCACCAGATGCAGCGAGGACAGCATGGAAACCTCTGGCGCATCCGCAAAACCGAGCCTTGCGGTAAACCAGAAGGTCGAGCCCTCTCCCGGCTCTGACACCAGCCCCACGCTGCCGCCCATGAGCTTGACCAGGCGCTTGCAGATGGCCAGCCCGAGTCCGGTACCGCCATACTTGCGCGTGGTGCTGGCGTCGACCTGTGCGAAGGACTCGAACAGGGCAGACTGACGATCCCCGGGGATGCCGATGCCGGTGTCCTTGATGCGAAACTCGACCAGGGCGCCCTGCTCCGGCCTGAAGTCTTCCAGCACATGGGCGGAGACGATGACCTGGCCCCGCTCGGTGAACTTGACCGCGTTATTCACCAGATTGAGCAAGACCTGGCGCAAACGGGTCACGTCGCCGCGTACCCATGCGGGCAGCTCGTCGCCCATGTCGACGAGCAGCTCCAGGCCTTTCTCGCGGGCGCGCGGCGCGCCAATGTCACAGGCCTCCTCGATCGTGCCCAAAAGATTGAGGGGCTCGTTTTCGAGTTCCAGCTTGCCCGATTCGATCTTGGAAAAATCAAGGATGTCATTGATGACCCCGAGCAGCTGGTCGCTGGAAACGCGCATGGTGTGCACATAGTCCAGTTGTTCCGGATCCAGCGGGGTATCGGCCAGCAAGGTGGTCATGCCGACCACGCCGTTGAGCGGCGTGCGGATCTCGTGGCTCATGGTGGCCAGAAACGCCGCCTTGGCGCGCGCCGCGCCCAGCGCTTCCTCGCGGGAGGCAACCAGCTCGGCAGTGCGACTGGCGACGCGCGCTTCGAGCGTTTCGTTGGCATCCCGCAGCGCTAGGGTCTGGGCCTCTATGGCCGCCCGGTGCCGCTGCAGCTCCAGTGCACTGTCGTGCAGCGCCCTTGAGAGCTGGCGCACCTCGGTGATGCGGGTCTGCTCTTGAACGGGCGGGATCTCGGCGCGCGCGAGTTGCGCCGCAGCGACGCCAAGTCGCCTGAAGCGGCGACTCAGCCGATAGGCCAGCGCGACGGCCAGCAAGGCACCGAGCAAAAGGGTCAGCGCGGTCACCGCCATGGTCTTTTCAAGAGCGGCCTGGGCGCCGGCGGTAAAGTCGCTCTCGGGCGCGGCCACCACGAGACTCCAGCGCAGGCCCTGACTTTCACCAAAAGGCTTGAGCACGACCATGAGCGTGTCGTCACCCAGGGCAATGCGGCGCAGGAAAGATTCGCGCTGGACGCTGGATTCGAGCATCTTGCCGAAACTGGGGGCAGCCTGCGCGTAGGCGCTGCGAACGATAGCGTTGCGGCTTTCCTGTGGCTTGCGGCGTTGCAGCAGCCCGCCGGCGTCGGTAAAAAGAGGATCTCCGGTAGAGCTGGCCACCAGGAAGCCCTTCTCGTCCACCACGAAGGCCGTGCCGTGGGCGCTGAGCCGCATGGCTTGCAGCATGTCGTTGAGCGGCTTGAGATGCAGATTGATGGCAAATACGCCCAGGGCGCCGCCGTCGCCCCCGTACACCGGCTGGGCCAGCGCGATGAGCAACTGCTTGTGCTCCGCCGAGGGGTAGACGGCGGTAAAGGCTCGCCCCTTGCTTTCCATGGCCGCCTGGTACCACGGGCGGCTGCGCGGCTCAAAATTTATGGTTTCCATGGGCAGTTTCAGGCCTCGGTCGCCAGGGTAGTCGGCGGAGAAGTAGCTCCTTCCCGTGTCGCCCTGCCTGCGCACCCCCACCCGCACCATCGCGCCGGCATTTTGCAACAGCGTCTCCACCCCGAGGAACTCTCCCCGGTAAGTGCCCAGCGACATGGACGGCACCTCAGGCGTCATGCGGGTCATGGCAAAGGCGGTCTGCTCGAAGAGTTCGGGCTTCTGAACGAGCTGGCGGGCCCGCAGGACGGCCAATTCACCGGGCTGCTCATGAATCAGGCCATTGAGGACCACATGCGCCTGCGACAGATGCGTTTCCGTGTCTGCGATCAGGCGCTGCGCCACATCCTCGACGATTTTTTCCGACAGCGTATGCACGCTCTGCAGATTGCTGCGGTACAAAAACCAGCCCACCGTGAGCGCCGGAACGACGGACAACAGCAGCAGACCGGTCACCAGAACCGAGCGCAGCGACCAGCTGCGCCCTTGCGCATCACCCACCCCGGTCAATGTCCCCCCGGCATTCAGTGGAGTACCTTCGTGCTGCGCACTGCGGTGCGAGCTTGCTTGGGGGCGGCCCGGCGCGGCACTCACTGGAGTACCTTCGTGCTTCGCACTGCGGTGCGAGCTTGCTTGGGGCGGCCCGGCGCGGCGCTCATGCCAGACCCAGAATTTCAACGGTATCGACGGGCTTGCTCCGCCCCAGGACCTGAATGAGGGCGCGCTGACCGGTTCGCACCGCACCGGTCACTAGGCGTGCCGCCTGAACGGTCGCGGCAATCGTCCAGTCGAGTTGCGGCTCGCCCTTGAACAGCTTGAGCGCCAGCGCGACGGTGTCCCCCACCGGCGTGACCTGGCCGGTGCTGCCGATCAGGCCGTCAAGGCCGGCAAAGGCCACGGGGCCGCTGTGCAGCGCCACGCCGAGTGAAAACACGGGCAGCTCGCGCCCGCCGAAATGCTGGCGCACATAGGCATCCAGCCGCTTGCTCGCGCCAGCCAGGCCCAGAGCGGCACGCGCCGCGCGCAGCCCGTGGTTCACGGACTCGGTATCGGCCGCGTCGACAAAAACACAGAGCATGCCGTCACCCACGAACTGCATGGTGTGCGCGCCAAACAGGTAGACCGTGTCGCCCACGCTGCTGTAGAGCTGCTGCACGATGTCACTGAGCTCGGCACTGCTCAGGGACTGCGTCCACAGGCCATAGTTGCGCATGTCGGCGAACAACACCGTGGCGCTGTCAAACTTTTCGCGGTCCTGGGCTGATCCGCTGTCAGGCCACTGTTCGCTGAGCGCCTGGACCATGCGCTTTTCATAGAGCTCGCCGATTTTGTGGCGCTGCTCTTCCAGCGCGAGCAGGACGGCCTGGTCCACCACCTGCGCGCGCATGGCGACGGCACGCTCGCGCTTGTTGAGTTGCGCGCTGACCGCCTCGCGCAACTCCTGGGGCGCAAAAGGCTTGGTCAGGTAATCGTCCGCGCCCGTCGTCATGCCCTGGCGCATATAGCTGCGGTCTTGCAGCGAGGTCAGCAGGATGACGGCGGTGCCGGACAGCGCGGAGTCATTGCGGACCTGGTCAAGCACTTCGAAACCGTCGAGCAAAGGCATTTGGACGTCGCTGACGACCAGGTCCGGCTTGAATTCACGAACCAGCGCCAGGCCCTTGGCGCCATCCTCGGCGGCCATCACCTGATAGCCCTCTTTTTTGAGCACCTGGCCCACGAGCAGGCGTGTGCCAGCGTCATCATCGATTACCACAATCAAGGGCATAACAAACGTTCTCGGTTTCTGAAGGAAGGGCCCGCTATCTGAACGGGCGGAATCTGCCTATTGTCCCCACAGGACGGCGCCATTTCGCACCGGCCTGGCGGTTTTTTTGACAGAAAGGCCAGTAGACGCTCAGTGCGCCGCGTCGTTCAGCAAGGCCAGCGTCGCCTCCATGACTTCTGGCATAAAGGCCAGCTGCACATGGGCGGCACCGCGGACCAGGTGATTGTCGGCGCCCGGCAGTGTCGCGGTGGAGGCGGGAAACACGATGTTGTCGCAACTGGAATACCAGCAGGTGAAAAGCGCATGGCGGCCCGCCGGCATGTCCAGGTCAAGCTGGGCCTGCCAATCGGACCGCAGCCGCATCTGCCGGCCATTGTGGCCGTGGCCAAAGCGCGCCAGCCACGTCCCCCGGTGCGGCGTGCCAATGGTCACCACATGGTGGACGCGTGACTCGGCCTTCATGTGCTTGAGCCAGGCCCGCGCCGCGAGCCCGCCCATGCTGTGGCAGACCAGCAGCGGCGGCAAGCCGGTGGCCTGGGTGACCTGCCGCACCGCGGCATCAAGCTGCGCCGCATAGTCGTCGATGGAGCCAAACGGGGGCTCCAGGTTGACGGCGACAAAGGCATGTCCGCTGCCCTGCAGGCGTTTGAGCCAGGGGGTCCAGAGGCCGCGATTGCAGAAAAACCCGTGCACAAACACGACGCCCCGACGCCCCAGGACCTGCTCTGGCGGCCCCAGCTGGTCTGCAACAAGGTTCGAACGAAAGGGTTGACGCCAGCAAAAGACCCTGGGTGAGGTCAGCGTTTCGCCCCACCAGGCACGCAGCAATTCACGGCCACTGGCCGGAGGCGTAGCATCCGCCTTGTTCAGTTGCCTGAGAAGCATGAATTCAAGGGCGAACAATGCCGAGTAGCCCAGCAGTATCGCGACAAAACCCCCGGCAGCCAGCAGCGGAGATGCGCGGCCGAAGTAGGCCAGCCAGCCCAAGGCGGCTGCCAGCAGGGCAAGCGTCAGGAATCGTTGCAGCGATGCCAGCATCAGGCGGCCGACTCAGCCAGCGCGACGCTGCGTCCCGTCATTCTCTTGGCAAGGCCTTGCGCCAGCCTGTTCACCACGCCATAGACCGATAGCTGGGGATTGGCGCCAATGCTGGTCGGGAAAATGGAGCCGTCATGAATGGAAAGGTTCTCCAGCTGCCAGTGCACGCCATCGGGTCGCGTCACGCCCTGTTTTTCCGTCGCGGCAAGGCCGCAGCCGCCCATCACATGGGCGCTAACCACCTTGACCAGCCGCGGCTTCATGGGCAGCGCCAGCACCGCCGCGCGGGCCTGTGCCCAGGACGTGTAGTTCGCGGCCATCTCGTGAAGCGGCAGAACCTGTTTCGCGCCGGCGGCAAACTGGATTTCCATCATGGACAGCAGCGCCCGCCGGCCGCCCTCCATCACATAGTCGGTGAGCGGGTAGTCGAGCACGGCCGAGTCGTCACCGCGCAGCTTGACTTGGCCGCCAGGCGCCTCGTCGTGAAAGCCGTCGCGCAACAGCGCCAGCAAGGTGTGGTTGTGTGGAAATGAACTCAGCAAGGCATGCTGGCTTTCGCCAAAACCCGGCACCGTGGACGCAAAAATCAGCGGATGCAGCGGCGGCGCCTCCAGCTTGTAGCCCATGGGCCCGTCAATCGCCTGGGTTTCCAGAAAATGATCGGTGTAGATCGACTGCGGCGCACCGCTCCAGGCCTGCACCTTCTGCTCAAAGATGCTGGAGGACATGACGACCGGGTGCAAAAATGTTCTGCCGCCCAGGCGGCCATGCGGATCCGGTGCGCCTGAGCGCAACAACACCGCCGGGGAGTTGATGGCGCCGCCAGCCAGCACGTAGTGATTTGCTATTATTTTAATAGCTAAAGACGATGATTCTGCCTGGGCTAGAGCACCATTTGGCTCAATATTTCGGCAAATCAGCGCCGTCACCTTGCCGTTGGCGAGCTCGAAGCTCTCGGCCCGGGTTTCGGTCAGCAGCTGCGCGCCCAGCTCCAGCGCGGCGGGAATCGTCGTGACCAGCATGGACTGCTTGGCATTGGTCGGGCAGCCCAGACCGCAGGAACCCAGGTTCCAGCAGGCCTTGACGTTACGCGAAATAGCCGACGCCGGAATTCCGAGTTTGACCGCACCACGGCGCAGCAGCTCGTTGTTCTCGTTCGGCGCCATCAGCCAGGGCGAGATGTTCAGCCGTTGTTCGGCCTGGGCAAAATACGGTGCCAGCGCCTCCGTGCTGTAGTCCGCCAGCCCAAACTTCTCCTGCCAGAACTTGAGCGTGGAAGCCGGCGTGCGAAACGAGGACGTCCAGTTGACGGTGGTTGAGCCGCCCACGCAGCGACCCTGGAGAATATTGATGGCCTTGTCTGCGGTCTTGCGCGCGGCGCTCTCCTGGTAGAGCGAAGGGTAGGCCTCCGACTCCTTTTGGTTGAAGTCTGAACTGCTCTTCAGGGGACCTTCCTCGACGATCACGACCTGCAGGCCGGCCCTCGCCAGCAGTTCGGCGGTAATGCCGGCGCCGGCGCCGCTGCCGACGATGGCGACATCGCAAATGATTTGCGCTGCCGGCCGACCCAGCGCACCGCCCGAGACTTTCCAGCCACGCTGTAGGCCGATCCTGATGGGGTCCTTGACGTCGCTCATGCTGCTTTCTGTTAATCCTCGGGACAGTTCTCAAATTTTCACGGGGCCGGGGTAGCCCAGCATGGGCCAGGTGGCCGCATCGGCAAAGTAGGCGCCGGTGGCAATGTCGTGCAGCGCCGCATAGGCCTGCTGGCGCATGGCAAGCGACGACAGCCGCATACCCTGAAGCGCCTGCTGCACTTCAGCGACGGATGCGTCCTTCCACGCGGGGTCAAGCCCTGCGAGGGTGCGGCGCCCCGCCGTGCTCCCGAGCAGCGACAGCAGCTGCGACAACTCCTCCTGCGCATGCGGTGGCAGGGCGCGCACCAGCACCTCAACTCGCCCGAGCAGGCCCTCGATGGCAGCCTGCCTGGGGGCATCCGCTGCGGGCAGGCTCTTGTCAAGAACCGCCTGGCCGACGGCGGCAAACACCTCGCGGCCGACGCGGCTCAGGGTCCCCCCTTGCCAAGCAGGTTGCAGCAAGACCGCCGCACCACCCGCAAGCAGCAGCAAAGCCGTCGAGCCCAGGCCAAGTTTCAGAAGGGTTCTTCTTTGCATGCGGCAGTTTCTCATGCAGTCCGGAATTCCAATAGAGCGTGATCTCTAGACCGGGCTGGCTACACTTTCAACCTATATGGACAACTCCTCACAAAAGATTCATGAGGCCCTGCAAACCGTTGCCAGGCTCCGCCAGCAGCGCGAGGATGCCCCCCCTCTGGCGCTGGCAAGCCGGGAGCTCAAGAGCCTTCAGGCCCGGCGTTTTCATGCCACCTACGCCGATCTCTTGAGAAGCCCCAGATACAAGACGGCGACCGGATTCTTTCTTGAGGAGCTTTACAGCGCCCAGGATTATGCCGAGCGCGACAACCAGTTCGCCCGCATCGCCAACACCATCGCGCGACTGTTTCCTCAGGCTGTCGTTGACACGGCTGCAGCACTGGCCGAAGTCCATGCACTAACAGAAACGCTTGACGACCAAATGGCCCGTGAATGGCTTGCGGATCGGAGCACGATAGCGACGGATGGCGACTGCGCGCGCTATATCCGCTGCTGGCGGCGCCTTGGAGACGTCGCGGCCCGGCAGCGGCAACTCGAAGTGGTGATTCACCTCGGGCACGAACTCGATCGCCTGACCCGAGCGCGCGGACTGCGGACCCTGCTCAAAATGATGCGCCGTCCTGCCGCGGTCGCCGGCTTGAGTTCTCTTCAGCATTTTCTTGAAACCGGCTTTGATGCCTTTGCCGAAATGCGCGGTGCGGATAAGTTTCTGGCTGTCATCATGGAGCGGGAGTCAGGCTGGATCCGGGCGCTTTTTGACGACGACGCGACCACCTGCGAAACCAAATTGCGCCACCTGCTGGCGGCGAATGGCGCGGAGCGGACGATCGGGCAATGACTTCTCCGTTATGGTGTTCACCAGCAACCGCAACACGCTGGTAATTTGGCAGAAAGAAAATGAGAGATGACTGATCAAAAACCGGTGCCGAAAATACGGTCAACCGAGAACTGCACGCAGCCGATTGATGTCGTCTGGCTGCGCGCTCCATGATGGAGGCGCCCGTCCTTCCTGCAGGGCTGCATGTGTTCGAGCGCGGCTGGTTATCGTCGAACAACATCCTGTTTGCCAATGGCGATCAGACGCTGATGGTTGACAGCGGATATTGCGTCCATGCCAAGCAGACACTGCTACTGGTTGAGGGTGTTCTGGAGGGGCGGCCTCTTGATGTGCTCGTCAACACCCATTTGCACAGCGACCATTGCGGAGGCAACGCAGCCTTGCAGGCGCGGTATCCCGCCATCGACACATGGATTCCGCCAGGCCAGGCGCTGCAGGTTGAGCAATGGGACCCCATAGCGCTCACTTATCTGCCTACCGGTCAGCTCTGTCCTCAATTCAAATTCACCTCGGTAATCCAGCCGGGAAGCGTGATGCAGTTTGGTGTCAGTAACTGGCAAATACATGCGGCCGCAGGCCATGACCCGAACTCCCTGATCTTTTTTGAACCTGACAACAAGGTACTCATCTCCGCAGATGCCCTGTGGGAAAACGGCTTTGGCGTAGTCTTTCCCGAACTGGAAGGGATCGACGCCTTCGAGCAGGTGTCAGCAAACTTTGACCTGATTGAAAGTCTCGGCCCCAAAACAGTCATTCCCGGCCACGGTCGTGTCTTTGCCTACTCCACCGAAGTGTTGAACAAGGCGAGGCAACGACTTGATTCATTTGTCAAAGACCCGGTCAGACACGCCAGGCATGCAGCGAAAGTATTGCTCAAGTTCAAATTACTTGAAGTGCAAAAACAAAGTGTCCCGGAATTCCATCAGTGGGTGATCTCAACGCCCTATCTCGACCAGATCAGGGAGAAATTCTTCCCGGAGCTTGCCATGGACACCTGGCTAGAGCAACTGTGTGCAGAACTGGTTCTGGCGGGTGCGGCCAAACGGGAAGGCGGTTATTTTATGAATGCCTGAGTGTCAATGGAATCGCTCCGAGGCGAAAGCGGATTTCCCAAAGAAAAAGCCCAGCTGATCGATTGGATCAACTGGGCTTGTTCAGGGCTGTAAGAGCCTGACGATGACCTACTTTCACACGGGAATCCGCACTATCATCGGCGCGAAGTCGTTTCACTGTCCTGTTCGGGATGGGAAGGAGTGGTACCAACTTGCTATGGTCA
>JBKJKI010000245.1:0-8182 GCA_046597475.1 Polaromonas sp.
GCCCCCCGGGGGGCGCTGCGCCTGCGGCCCGGCGAAGCCGGTTCCGCGGCCCCTGCTGGTGGGGAAAAAACGCCCCCACGCTTTTCACTTCGTGTAATGCGCTACCCCCCGGGGGGCGCTGCGCCTGCGGCCCGGCGAAGCCGGTTCCGCGGCCCCTGCTGGTGTGGAGAGGATGCCTGGCGATGAGGGCATGCGCGCCATACATCTTGGGTTCGTCAAAGCTTTGGCACAATTTGCCCATGACTATCCACGCCTCCAACTTCGCCCCCTTCCCGATGGGTCGCCCCCGTCGCCTGCGCCGTGACAGCTTCACGCGCAAGCTGGTGCGTGAACACGCACTCACCGCCAACGACCTGATCTACCCGGTGTTTGTGCTGGCCGGCCAGCAGCGCCGCGAGCCGGTGGCCTCGATGCCCGGCGTGGAGCGGCTCAGCCTGGATCTGCTGCTGCCGGTGGCCGAGGAATGCGTCAGGCTGGGCATTCCGGTGATGGCGCTGTTCCCGGTGATTGACGCTTCGCTCAAGACCGAGGACGGCCAGGAGGCGCTCAACCCCGAAGGCCTGGTGCCGCATGTGGTGCGCGAACTCAAAAGGCGCTTTCCCGAGCTGGGCGTGATGACCGACGTGGCACTTGACCCCTTCACCAGCCACGGGCAGGACGGCGTGCTCGATGCCAGCGGCTACATCCTGAACGACGAGACGCTGGAAATTCTGGTGCAACAGGCGCTGACGCAGGCCGAGGCCGGCGTCGACATCGTCGCGCCCAGCGACATGATGGACGGGCGCATCGGCGCGATTCGCTCGGCACTGGAAAGCCAGAACCTGATCCACACCCGCATCATGGCCTACAGCGCCAAGTACGCGTCAGCGTTTTACGGCCCCTTCCGCGACGCGGTCGGATCAAGCGGCAACCTGGGCAAGGCCGACAAGAAGACCTACCAGATGGACCCGGGCAACAGCGACGAAGCGCTGCGCGAAGTGGCCATGGATATTGCCGAGGGCGCCGACATGGTGATGGTAAAGCCCGGCATGCCCTATCTTGATGTGGTGCGCCGCGTGAAGGACGAGTTCCGGGTGCCGACGTTTGCCTACCAGGTCAGCGGCGAATACGCCATGCTCAAGGCCGCCGCGCTGAACGGCTGGCTCGACCACGACGCGGTCATGATGGAAAGCCTGCTGGCCTTCAAGCGCGCCGGCGCCGACGGCGTGCTGACCTACTTCGCCCTCGACGCGGCCCGAAAGCTGCGCCAGGCCTGAAGGGCGCCTGTCACGCTATAAAAAATATAGCGAACAATGACCGAAACGCCTGGACCTAAGGCCGATTTGACCGAAAAAATCAGAAAACAGGGCTTTTCATGCGCGTCTTCACCATCACCCACGCCAACCTGGGCATTGTCGAGACCAGCGAACTGCCGGCCGCGCTTCCCGCGCAGGGCCTGGTCTGGATTGCCTGCGCCCGGCGCGAGTTCGAGCTCATGCAGGCGCAAATCCAGGCGACGCTGCAAAACCTTTGCGGCACCCAGCTGGTGGACCTGCACGTTTCCGACCTGCTGAGCAAGCAGCTGCCCTCGCATTACGACTACACCTCACAATACGACATCCTGGTGTTTCGCCGCCTCGGCACCAGCCCCACTGAAACCGACCTGGCGAGGCCGGGCGAACCCAAGCAGCAGCCCGTCAAGCGCAGCGGCCCGCCGGTGCTGCGCCGCATCGACACCAGCCCGGTCGGCTTTGCCGTGTTTGACAATCTGCTGCTCACCGTGCACCCGACCGACTGCGCCGCGCGCGACAGCTACGCCTTCAAGCTGCTCAATTCCGCCACCACCGAAGCGCGCACCAACGGCGTGAAGCTGCCCGCCAGCCCGGCCGACCTGATGCTGCGCATCGTCAACCACATGGTGGATGGCTACCTGGAGTTGCGGCGCGAACTGACGCGCCAGTTTGACCACTGGCAGTCCGAGCTCCTCAGGCCGGACACCCGCTTCAACAACTGGAACTCGGTGCTGGACGCACGGCTGGCCATGCACCAGCTGGACGAAATCTGCGAGGACCAGCGCTCCGCCTTGCAGGACTGGATCGAGTCGATTGAAACCTGGCCCGACAGCGGCACGCCGCAAATCCAGCGCGAACGCGAACTGCTCAAGGTGCGCTCGCGCGACGTGCTGGAGCATATCGAGCGCGTCGTCCACCATGTTCGGCGGCTCGAGCAAAGCGCCGAAACCACGGTGCAGATGCACTTTTCAGCGCAGAGCCACCGCACCAACGACATCATGCGCACGCTGACGGCGCTCACCGCCGTGTTCCTGCCGCTCAACCTGATCACCGGTTTTTTTGGCATGAACTTCGAGTTCCTGCCCATCATCCACAGCCCCTCGGGTTTCTGGTGGACTTTTGGCCTGATGCTGCTGCTGGTGGTTGTGGTGGGTTCGGTGTTCTGGCGCAAGCGCTACCTGGCCCAATCCGGCCGCTAGCGGTGGTTTCTCACGAAGCCGTAGCGCGGCAAGGCGGCAAGAAAAGCCTTGATGACCGCCGTGCGGGCCAGCACGCGCTGCAGCTAAGGCCCGAGGTGATGACGGGCGCGAAATGAAGCTGCATCATGCCGCCATTGTGCCGATCGGGGCTTGCCGTGTGCCATCACGCCCGCGACGGCATCACCCCGGATATCTTTCGACGCGCTGCTCGATGGCGCCAAAGATGCTGTTGCCTTCGCGGTCGTGCATGTCGATGCGCACGCTGTCGCCAAACTTCATGTAGCCGGTCTGCGGCTTGCCGGTTTCTAGGGTCTCGTACATGCGCACTTCCGCCAGACAGGCATAGCCCACGCCGCCCTTGTCGATGCTCGAACCATTGAGCCCGCCCTGCTTGTTCGACACGGTGCCCGAGCCGATGATGGAGCCGGCCGCCACCTCGCGCGTCCTGGCCAGATGCGCGACCAGCTGGGGGAAATTGAACACCATGTCGGTGCCGGCATCGGGCCGGCCAAACAGCTTGTCATTCAGGTGCACCAGCAGGGGCCGGTGCACGCGGCCGTCACGCCAGTCGCCCCCCAGCTCGTCGGGCGTGATGGCGACCGGGCTGAAGGCGCTGGCCGCCTTGGACTGCAGGAAGCCAAAGCCCTTGGCCAGCTCGGCCGGGATCAGGTTGCGCAGCGAGACATCATTGACCAGCATCAGCAGGCGGATGGCCGGCGCGCATTGCTCAGCTGTAGCGCCCATCTTCACGTCGCCGGTGATGACGGCGACCTCGGCCTCCAGGTCGATGCCCCAGTCCTCCGACAAGGCAAGCACCGGGTCGCGCGGGCCGACGAACGAGTCCGAACCGCCCTGGTACATCAGCGGGTCGGTCCAGAATTCCGGCGGCAGCTCGACGCCGCGCGCCCGGCGCACCAGCTCAACATGGTTGACATAGGCCGAGCCGTCGGCCCACTGGTAGGCCCGGGGCAAGGGGGAATGGCAGGCGGCTGCGTCAAAGGGCTCGGCCTCGGCCAGCGCGCCACTGTTGAGGGCCTCATACACCTGGCGCAGCGGCGCTTCGGCGGCGGCCCAGTCATCGAGCGCGGCCTGCAGCGTGCGGGCAATGGCCGGCACGGGGCGGCAATGCGTCAGGGCGCGGTTCACGACAACCAGGCTGCCGTCGCGGCCGCCGCGTTTGAGGGTGGCAAGTTTCATGATTTGAATCCTTTTCAGGCTTGATGGGCAGACGTGTCGGGCAGGGCATGGCTGCCGTCGTGCATCCAGGCGGCGTGCTTGGGCGCTTTCTTGGTCTGGTCCCATTCCTTGAGCATGTCCCACTTCACCTCGTCGAGCTGTTGGTTCATGGCCGGCGTGGCGGTGTTGACGACCAGTTCCATGCGGTGGCCGCTGGGGTCGAAGAAGTAGATTGACTTGAAGATCGTGTGATCGACGGGCCCGAGCACCTCGATGCCGTCGGCTTCGAGCCTCGCTTTGGTTTCCAGCAGCGACGCCATGGAGTCGATTTCAAAGGCCAGGTGCTGCGTCCAGACCGGTGTGTTGGCATCGCGCCCCATCGGCGGCTTGGTCGGCAACTCGAAAAAGGCCAGCACGTTGCCGTTGCCCGCATCGAGAAAGACGTGCATATACGGGTCGGGCTCCTTGGTCGATGGCACTTCGTTTTCGGCGATGGCCAGGACAAACTTCATGTTGAGGTATTTGCCATACCACTCGACGGTTTCCTTGGCGTTCTTGCAGCGGTAGGCAACGTGGTGAATTCTCTTGATATGCATGGTGAATCTCCGGTTCAGGGTTGCATGGCGGCGCGTGGTGACTCTATTAAGACGCAGATGGACTCATCACACAAACGACAAATTCCGATCGATTTATGCTCTCAGCTTATGCATGTCACCCTCAGGCAATTGCGCGCCTTCGTGGCGTTGGCCCGCACCGGCAGCTTCACGCTGGCCGCCGAAAGCCGGTTTGTCACGCAGTCGGCGCTCAGCGGTCTGATACGGGAGCTGGCGCAGGCGCTGCTTTTTTGTCTTCACCCGCAGGGCGCGCTCGCCACGCCCTGCGGCAAGCAACATCATGGACTTTTTGTTCCGCTACGTCGCCGGCCATGAAGAGATTGCGCGCTGGAACGCCAAAAAACCGGTCAAATAGCACTCACATCCAGACGTAACGTCCATAGTTTGCTATTTATTTAATAGCATACATGACATCCACCCCCGGTTGCCGCGGCGAGCATCAGCCCAGATGGGCGGCGAAAAAGGCCAGCGTGCGCTCACGCGCCAGCGTGGCGGCCGCTTCGTTGTAGGAGCCGCGCTGGTCGCAGTTGAAGCCGTGGTTGGCCGGATAGACATGCACCTCGACTTCGGGGTGTGCCTTGCTGAATGCTTGAATACCTTCCATCGGAATCCAGTGGTCCTGGTCGCCAAAGTGCGCCATCACCGGGCACCGGGGCTGGCGGGCGATTTCCTGCTCGCTCGTGATGCCGCCGCCGTAATAAGGCACGGCGGCCGACAGGCCCTTGAGCGTGCAGGCCGCCCTCCAGGTCAGCAGGCCGCCCCAGCAAAAGCCCACGATGCCGACCTTGCCGCCGCTGGCCGCAGCCGCATGGGCTATGGCGGCCTGGATGTCCTGCAGCACGCCGGCACCGGGCAAGGCATCGACAGCGGTTTTCAGCGCGAAGCCGGCGTTCATGTCGGCGTCAAGATAGCCCAGTTCCACGCCGGGCTTGACGCGCTCGAAGGTGGCGGGCGCCACGGCCAGATAACCCTGCTCGGCAAAGCGGTCGGCCACGGCGCGGATGTGCGAATTGACGCCGAAGATTTCCTGCACGACCACGACCGCGCCGCGCGGCTTGCCCGCGGGTTGCGCCACATAGGCGGGAACGCTGAAGCCATCGGCGGCGCTGAGATTGGTGAATTGACCCATGATGAAAATACTCCTGTGAAGTCGTGGTGTTGAAGGAATGCCGGGAACCGGCCGGCCTGCGGCTCAGGGCCGCGCGTTCAGCGCCTTGAGCTTGCGTTCGACAAAATCGAGCCTGTCCTGGCCCCAGAACAGCTCGCCGTCGATCATGTAGCTGGGCGCGCCGAACACCCCGGCGGCAATCGCCTGCGCGGTGTTGCTCTCATAACGCTCCTGCACCGCCTGGCTGAAGGACTGTTCAAGGCGTTCAGGGCTCAGGCCGCACTCCACGAGCAGCTCGGCGAGCTGCTTTTCGTCGGCAATATGGCGCTCCTGCACCCACACCGCGCGGAAGATCGCGCCGCCGATTTTCATGGCGGCCGCGCTGCCGTCATGCAGGTCCACGGCGATGATCAGGCGCGAAGCGTCGTCTCCGGACACCGGGAAATATTTGGGTTTGATGTTCAGCGGCAGCCCATGGTGCCCGGAATAGCGCTTAAGCTCCAGCAGGCGGTAAGCCTGCCGCTGCGGGGCGCGCTGGCCCAGCGGCAGGCCGCCTGAGATCGGAAACACCTTGCCGCCCAGGTCGATCGGCAGGACGCGAATGGTGGCGCCGGCGGCGCTGGCAATGCGCGCAAAACGCTCGTGGCCCAGATAGGTCCAGGGGCTTTGCGGCGTGAAATAGTAGTCCACGGTGGTGCTCAAATTTGTCTCCGGTGTCAGGAATTCATTACAGTCACTGATTCAGTGCAATTTCCCTTTGTACCCGGGATTGCCATTTTTTGCAGGAGTCCGGTTTGTCCAAGCTTGTTTTGATCACTGGGGGTTCGCGCGGCATTGGCGCGGCGACGGCCCTGCTGGCGGCCCGCCAGGGCTATGCGGTTGCCGTCAATTACGCCAGCAATGCGCTGGCCGCCGATGAGGTGGTGCGCCAGATCCGCCAGTCCGGCGGTCAGGCCATGGCCGTGCAGGCCGACGTGGCCCAAGAGGCGCAGGTGCTGGCCATGTTTGAAAAGATCGACGCCAAATTCGGCCGCCTGAGCGCGCTGGTCAACAACGCCGGTGTGGTCGGCATGACCACGCGCGTCGATGCCATCACCTTGCCGCGGCTGCAGCGCATCTTCGAGATCAATGTGTTCGGCTCGGTTTTGTGCGCGCGTGAGGCGGTCAGGCGCATGAGCACGCGGCATGGCGGCACGGGTGGCGCGATCGTCAACGTCTCCAGCGCGGCGGCGCGGCTGGGCGCGCCCGGCCAGTACGTGGACTACGCGTCCGCCAAGGGCGCGATCGACACCTTCACGGTGGGACTGGCCAAGGAAGTGGCCGGCGAAGGCATCCGCGTCAATGCCGTGCGCCCCGGCCTCATTGAGACCGAAATTCACGCCTCGGGCGGACTGCCCGACCGCGCGCGCGACCTGGCGCCGCAGGTGCCCATGCAGCGGCCCGGCAGCGCCGATGAAGTCGCGCAGTCCATCGTCTGGCTGCTATCTGACGAGGCCTCTTACACCACGGGCGCGCTGCTGGATGTGGCGGGAGGCCGCTGATGGACTTCAAGCCTCTGATCACGCTGCTGGCCATCGTCAATCCGCTGGCCATCGTGCCTTTCTTCATTCACTACACCCAGGGCTTTTCAAGGTCGCAGCGCCAGCGCACGGTGGCCGTGGCGTCGTTCAGCGCCTTTGTCGTGATTGCCACCAGTGCGCTGGCGGGCCTGCGGATTCTTGAGTTTTTCAACATTTCGCTGGCCAGCTTCCAGGTCGGCGGCGGCATGCTGCTGCTCATCAGTTCGATGAACATGCTCAATGCCCAGCCGGCCGAAGCCAAGCCGATGACCAACGAGCTGGAAGACGGCGCGGAAAAAGCCGCCAAGGGCGCGAGCATTGCCGTGGTGCCGCTGACCATTCCGCTGCTGACCGGCCCGGCCACCATGTCAACGGTGGTGATTTACGCCGAAAAGGCCAAGACCTTTTTCCAGCTCGGCACGCTGGTGGCCTACGGCGTGGTGATTGGCCTGGCCACGGCACTGTGCTTTTCGCTGGCGCAGCCGATTGCCCGCGTGCTGGGCAAGACCGGCATCAATGTCATGACGCGGCTGATGGGACTGATTTTGGCCGCGCTCTCGGTCGAGGTGATGGCGGACGGCCTGGGCAAGCTGTTTCCGGTGCTGGCGCGCGGCTTGTAGATAAAACCAGCCTCATTCCCGCACCAGAACAGCCAGCGACGGGCGGCGTGTTTGCGGCCCGCCGCTGGTTTAGTCGTGGTACTTGGGAATACTGCCTTCTTTTATCGCATTGGCCAGTTCGGCCCGCACTTCGGCGCGGGTTTTTGGGGTACCGACGGCCTTGATGAGGGGGTAGTTATCGTCGTTGACCGCAGCCATCGTGCCGTCTTTTTGCGCCGCCAACAACTCAGCCTTGACCTGGGCACGGGTCCCGGTGCTGGGGGTGTTGCTGACCAGCGGATGTTCCCGGTCATACGAGTCGGCAAAAGCGCTGCTGGCCGCCAAAGAGGCCAGAACCACCAGGGAAGAGGTCAAAAATTTTGTCGTGTTCATGGTTATTTCCTTCAAAGTTATTCAACAGTTCAACCGGACCAGGAACCCCTGGCGGACCAGCCACTCCGAGAGAGTGAAATTAAAGGCTGGCGCCACCGGGTGCTGATTCACAGGGTTTATCACCTTGCCTTTACTATGAATGCCTGCTAGTCTTACTGTGTCACAAATTAAGCCTCTCACCGATCCAGTTGCAGTGAGGGCAATGGCCCAGACTTCTTGCGAGTGCGACGCTCAGGTGCAGGCGTAATGTCGTGATCGAGTCC
>JBKJKI010000110.1:0-2620 GCA_046597475.1 Polaromonas sp.
GGGGGCCGCTGCGCCTGCGGCCCGGCAAAGCCGGTTCCGCGGCCCCTGCTGGCTTGAAGAGCAAGCCCGGCGCCAGGAATCTGAATTGCGCACAACAATGAAGGCTTTTAAGCATGAGTTTTGATTTGATCCTGTTTGGCGGCACCGGCGACCTGGCCTGGCGAAAAATCATGCCCGCCCTGTTTCAGGCCTTTCGCCACGGCTCGCTGCCGGCTGACGGCCGCATTGTCGGCGTCGGGCGCGACGACTTGTCGGACGACCAGTACCGCACGCTGATCAAGGGCCGCTTCGACCAGGTCGAGCTGGCCAAGCGCCCCAGCGAGGAAGAGTTTGCGCGCTTTGCGGCGCTGCTGGGCTATCTGCGCATGGATCTGGCCAATCCGGCCGACTACCCGGCGCTGGCCGCCAGGCTGGGACAGCGCCCGGCCGATGTGGTGGTGATGTACCTGGCGACGGCGCCCGGCCTGTTCACCACCGTCTGCGAGCAGATGGCCGCGGCCGGGCTGAACGGGCCGCAAACCCGGGTGGTGCTGGAAAAGCCGCTGGGCCACGATCTGGCGTCGAACCGCGCCATCAACGCCTCAGTGCGCAGCGTGCTCCCCGAAAACCAGATCTTCCGCATCGACCACTACCTCGGCAAACCTTCGGTGCAAAACCTGTTTGCGCTGCGTTTTGGCAATTCGCTGTTTGAGCCTCTGTGGCGCCGCGAGCACATCGCCAATATCCAGATCACCATTGCCGAGGAGCTGGGCGTGGAAAAGCGCGGCGCCTTCTACGATGGCACAGGTGCGCTGCGCGACATGGTGCAAAACCATGCGCTTCAGCTGCTCTGCGCGGTGGCCATGGAGCCACCCATCAATGCGCACGCCGACGCCATCCGCGACGAAAAGCCCAAGGTCCTGCGCTCACTCAAGCCCTGGACGCCCGAGACCCTCGGCCAGCATGTCATCCGCGGCCAGTACGCGGCCGGCACGATTGACGGCGAGGCGGTGCCCGGCTACCGCAACGAGCCCGGCGTGAACCCAGAGAGCCACACCGAGACCTTTGTTGCCCTGCGCACCGAGATTGCCAACTGGCGCTGGGCCGGCGTGCCCTTCTACATCCGCACCGGCAAGCGGCTGGCGGATCGCGACGCGCACATCGAGGTGAACTTTCGCCCCGCGCCGCACGCGATTTTCAATACGCCGCAAAACTGCAGCGAGGGCAACCGGCTGGTCATCAACCTGCAGCCCAGGGACGGGCTGGAGCTGCACCTGCTGGCGCAGGGCGCCGACAAGCGTCATCGCCGCGGCACGCCGACACTTGAGCCGGTGCAGCTCGACCTTGATTTCGACAAGCGCTTTGGCGTCGAGCGCGTGGGCGCCTATGAGCGGCT
Source organism: Polaromonas sp. (assembly GCA_046597475.1). Classification (GTDB taxonomy): domain Bacteria; phylum Pseudomonadota; class Gammaproteobacteria; order Burkholderiales; family Burkholderiaceae_C; genus Polaromonas. The sequence continues at coordinate 1,376 of JBKJKI010000110.1, forward strand.
GCTGCTTGACGTGATTGACGGTCGGCTCAACCTGTTTGTGCGCAGTGACGAACAGGAGGAAGCCTGGCGCTGGGTCGAGCCCATCATCGACCGCTGGAGCCACGATACGACCGGACCCCGGCCCTATGCGGCAGGCACCTGGGGGCCCAGCGCTGCCAGCGCCATGATTGCCAAAGACGGCTATTGCTGGAGCGAGGAGTCTTGACCCCCACGCTTTTCACTTCGTGTAATGCGCTGCCCCCCGGGGGGGCCGCTGCGCCTGCGGTCTGGCAAAGCCAGTCCCGCGGCCCCGGCTTGCAACGTCAATCCCTGCAATGGCATGTGGTGTGTGGTGCTCTACCCGTAGTACGTCGCCGGTCCTCTAAACACCAGTCCGAGCCGCGGAACAGGCTTTGCCGGGCCGCAGGCGGGGCAGCCCCCTCGGGGGGCAGCGAGCTACACGCAGTGAGCGAACGTGGGGGCCAGTTCCATGCTTGACCGAATTAAAGCTTCCTTGCCCTCGCTGGCGCCAGCCGAGCAGCGGGTGGCCCGGCTGGTGCTGGCCGACCCGCGCGCCTTCGCCAGCCTGCCGATCACCGAACTGGCCGACCGCTCGCATGTCAGCAAGCCGACCGTGGTGCGCTTTTGCCGCAGCGTCGGCTATGACGGCCTGTCGGACTTCAAGCTCAAGCTGGCCGGCAGCGTGAGCGAGGGCGTGCCCTTCATCCACCGCAGCGTGGACGCCGACGACAAGACCGGCGACGTGATGGTCAAGGTGATCGACAACACCGTGGCGGCGTTTTTGAAGTACCGCAACGACGCCAGCCCTGTCGCCATCGAGAAAGCGGTCATGGCGCTGCTGGCCGCCTACAACACGGGCAAACGCATCGAGTTTTTTGGCGTGGGCAACTCCGGCATCGTGGCGCAGGACGCGCAGCACAAGTTCTTCAGGCTGGGCATCAACAGCATTGCCTACAGCGACGGCCACATGCAGGTCATGAGCGCCTCGCTGCTCGGCCCCGGCGACTGCGTGGTGGTGATCTCCAACTCGGGCCGCACCCGGGACTTGATGGATGCGTGCGACATCGCGCGCAAGAACGGCGCGACCACCATCGTCATCACCACCAGCGGCTCGCCTCTGGCTGCCGCCGGCACGATTCACCTGTCCGCTGATCATCCAGAAGGCTATGACAAGTACAGCCCGATGGTGTCGCGCCTGATGCATCTGCTGATCATCGACATCCTGGCGACCTGTGTGGCACTGCG
>JBKJKI010000288.1:0-9206 GCA_046597475.1 Polaromonas sp.
CTCAGGGCCTGTTCTTTGAATTCCGTGGAATACCGATTTCTTTGCATGTTGGGTCGCTCCGGCGCGGATCATCCGCGATAAATTTGGAGGCGACATCTAGTCTGACACAGGGGGCCAGAGGCCAATTTGGCTCCTAAGTTTCGCCCCAAACGCTATTTTCGCTTGCGAAGCTCTGCGTTGATCCGATTGATCTCAGCTTCTGCACGGACCTGTGCTGCGTTTTCCTGAGCTACGATTTCTGCGGGCGCTGGCTCACTGCTTCTACTTCCACCCGTACTTCTCTCCAATCAGTGATACCGGTGGGCTGTATTTAGAGAGCATGCAGTCGGCCTAGATTTATACAATTTTCCTCAGTTGGCAGAAGTTGACAACATCGGCAATCCAGTATTGACAGGGCTTCCCAGCCGATTCCAGGTGCTGCGCCGCAGTTCCAAAATGGTGGTCTTCCCGGAAATTTTCAATTGCAGCAATGCTTTGGCGAGCTTCACCCCGTCAATTGCCGAATCTAGGTTTATTGGTGGTGGTTTCTTTCGCGGGTGATGCGGAGGAAAATTCGGCTATTGTTCAGCGTCAAAGCAATATTCGGGGGGATAAATGGAGCAGATTTGCGCCGTAGGAACCGCGTGCAGGGAAGCGTTGATCCTTGAGTTGGCCAAGGGCATACCAACTGCATTGATTGCACTGCTCATCGGTCTTGTCGTTGCTGGGATCGCATTCCGCCAGTACAAGGTTGCAGCAGGAAAATTTAACCTTGATCTTTTCAAAGAGCGATACGAGGTGTATGAGGCAATCTTTGAATACCTCAAGGAATGCCACAACATACGTTATCCCGCGGAACGAATGCTAAAGAAGCCATTCCTGAATGCAATTCCCAAGGCGTACTTTTTGTTCGGTCCCGAGGTCGGTGCTTTCATGAAGGAGATCAACACCCAAGTGACAAACAAGGACCTTGCTGATAAGGACATTGATGCGTACCGGCCCGAGAATTCAGAATGGAATATCGCTCAGAAGAAGAGTGTGGTTGTGCATGCTTTCTTTGATACGTCACTGCGAGATCTGCACCACCGCTTTGGCAAGTACATGGACTTCAAGGAATGGGTGGGGAAACCGTCATTCAAGGAGAAGACGATCAGTTTTTTGCGCACGGAAGTGAGAATCCGCATCACCTACTGAGCAATTGGAATGACAACAGCACAAAGCAGCGCATCGAAGCCCACTTCTAGCCCGTAACCCTGCAGGTGCATGACCTTCCATGCGTTGGTCGTCACCGCTTCGAAGAATTGGCGCATGCCTGTGTGGCTCGTCATCTGCGCCACTTTCTGCAACCCGCTGCAACCCATTCCGGTTTGCATAAAAATGACCAGACAAATGACCAGACAAATGACCAGACAAATGACCAGTTAAACCAGGAGTGTTCCCATGAATGTATGGTCCGTTCAAGACGCAAAAGCGCGTTTCAGTGAATTCCTTGATGCCTGCCTGGCAGAAGGGCCGCAGATGGTCACGCGCCAGGGTGCCGAGGCGGCTGTGCTGGTGGCTGCGGCTGAGTGGAAGCGATTGCAGTCTGCCACCCGGCCGTCACTGCAGGCGCTGCTTCTCTCTGACGCTGCCCGCACAGAATTTCTGGTGGCGCCGCGTGGTTCTGTTCGGCGGCGGCAGGTTGTGGCGCTCGGGTAAGGAAGATGGTGACGCGCAACGTGGCGAACTGTTCCGACTTTGGTGTCGAGCTTTTCAACCCGTTCGAATCCGTTTGAAACAGGCGCCGGCGGCCAGTTTTCTTCAAGGTAAAAGTGACTATCCCTGGATTTACCACGAATTCCAGAAGCTGATTTCGGCCGTGTCCACCTTACCTCGGCAAGGACGCACAGAGCAGCAAGAAGCTTATCGCTGAGGCATAAAGCGGGTGGTCGCGGGTCGCTGTGGCAATTGCAGGCTCGCCACCACCTCTGCCGTCTCAGCCCCCAGCGTCCCCTTCCGCCAAACTTTTAACCGGTTCGCTCGAAGCCGGATCGCTTCAACCGGGTCCCGCGCCTGCAGCAGCACAAAGCTCGCATCGCAGCCCGGCGCCAGGCCGTAGCCCTTCAGGTGCATCACCTTCGCCGCGTTGACCGTCACCGCGTCAAAGCAGTCCCGAATGCCTTTCTGGCTGGTCATCTGCGCCACATGCAGGCCCATGTGCGCCACCTCCAGCATGTCGCCTGAGCCCATGCCGTACCAGGGGTCCATCACGCAGTCGTGGCCGAAGGCGACGTTGACGCCGGCGGCCATCAGCTCGGGCACGCGGGTCATGCCGCGGCGCTTGGGGTAGCTGTCATGCCGGCCCTGCAGCGTGATGTTGATCAGCGGGTTGGCAATCACGCTGACGCCGCTCTCGGCGATCAGCGGCAGCAGCTTTGACGCGTAGTAGTTGTCCATGCTGTGCATGGAGGTGCAGTGCGAGCCGGTCACGCGGCCCTGCAGGCCCAGGCGCTGCGTCTCGAAGGCGAGGGTTTCGATGTGGCGCGACAGCGGGTCGTCGCTTTCGTCGCAATGCATGTCCACTGACAAGCCGCGCCCGGCCGCAATCTCGCAGAGCAGCCTGACGCTGGCGGCGCCCTCGGCCATGGTTCGCTCGAAGTGCGGAATGCCGCCGACCACATCCACGCCCATGTCGAGCGCGCGCTTGAGGTTTTCCACACCGCCCGGGCTGCGCAGCACGCCGTCCTGCGGAAAGGCGACCAGTTGCAGGTCGATGTAGGGTGCGACGCGGCGCTTGACCTCCAGCAGCGCTTCGACCGGCAGCAGGCTGGCGTCGCTGGTATCGACATGGCTGCGGATGGCCAGCAGGCCCTTGGCAACGGCCCAGTCGCAGTAGCTCAGCGCGCGTTCAATCAGCGCTTCCTGGCTCAAGAGCGGTTTGAGTTCGCCCCACACCGCAATGCCTTCGAGCAGCGTACCGCTTTCGTTGACGCGCGGCAGGCCGTAGCTCAAGCAGGCGTCCATGTGGAAATGGGCATCGACGAAGGGCGGGCTCAGCAAGAAACCCATGGCGTCGATGACCTCGTGCGCCGGGGTATCCAGGCCTGGTGTGACTTCAACAATCAGGCCGCCGCGCACGGCCACTGACATGTCGGCCCGGCCATCGGGCAGCGTGGCGTTTTTGACGAGTAAATCAAGCATCTTCGCCTTTGCGATAAGGGTTCATCAAGGTCCGAGGGTAACTGGCTTTGACTGGACAGGCCTGGTTGGCGCCCCCGGAAAAGCGCAACGCCCAATCAGACCGTAATGGAGTGCTACGCTTGCCATTTCTATCTGTTCCACAAGCGTCCTGATGCGCATTCAGGATGCGACAAATCGTTAAAATCTTGCCCTGCGCTGTACCCCTGAAAACCCGAACAAACACCATGAAGCCACTGAGCCTGCAACGCGTCAACGACCAAGTATTTCGTGTGCTCTCCAGCCAGGGCGAGCATGTCGGCAATCTCAAGCTGATTGGCGGCGCTTGGAAGTTCAAGGCCATCGGCCAGGACGCCAGCGGCCAGGTCATTCCCGGCGGCGGCCCCTTGACCGACCGGCACAACATGGTGTTTGCCGTGGCTGATGAAGCGCTGGTCAGCGCCGGGCTGACGGCTTGAGCCGGGGCTTGTCAGCGCGGCACGGTAAACGTCAGCGGCCCGCCGTCGCACATGTCGTCCGACAGCACCAGCAGCTTGTAGGCCTCGGGCGTTTCCTCCAGCACCGTCATGGCCTCGGGCTTGAGTTCCTTGTCGCACTTGCGCAGCTTGACGTCCTTCAGGTCCAGCGCCGCCAGCAGCCGGGGCTGAACCACGCCGGTGCTGTTGGGCGCCATGCCGTCCCACCAGGCCAGTACCCAGCCTGCGCTCTGGCTGGCAGGGCTGTCGTCCGGCCCCGCCAGCAGTAAAAACCCCGTCTTGACGGCCACCATGTCGCGAATGCCGCGCCGCTGGCCCAGCGCCAGGCGGGTCATCGTTGCCTTGGGCTGGTGGCCCGCATCAATGCTGAACAGGGCGTCGGCATCAACCGCCAGCACGCTGGCCACACCGTCCAGCACCGGGCCGCGAAAGCCAAAATACAGCTGGCCGTCGCGCACCGCCAGGCCCTCGATGTTCACGCCTTGCTGCCCGGCCAGGGTGGGCGCCTTGGGCGGCGGCTCGGAGCCCAGGCATTTGCGCTCGCCCACATGGGCTGCCAGCGAAGGCTGCGCCTGCATCACGGACCAAAGCCTGCCGGTGTCGGCATAGTCCACCAGCGCGCCGCCGGCCGGTGAGCGCAGGGCGCGGCCGGTGGCCGGGTCCAGCCGGAAGCGGATCACATGGCGGCTGCCGGGATTGCTGGCGCAGTCCCCGCGCTTGGCTGAATGCGAGCCGGTGACGTAAAAATAGCGCCCGTCAGTGGCTGCAGCTTCGGCATCGAGCTCGTCGCTTGTGTCACGCAACACGACGGGCTCGGCTTCGACGCTCAATACCTTGTCGCCCGGGCGGGCGTGGCGCGCCTCGGCGCCCTCGTCAAAAGCCAGCAGGCAGATGCGCTGCCCGTCGGCGCCCTGGTTGCAGGCCATGCCGCTGACGGACTGGCGGGTTTTCTGCAGCTTTTTCTTGTCCAGGTCAAAGTGAAAACCGGAGCCGCTGTCCCACGGGCCGCTGTCTGGCTTGATGGCGGGCGGCGCCAGCTGCGCGATTGCGCTTGCACTGAATGCAAGGCCAAGCGCGAACAGGGTGAGCCGGCAAAACCGGCGGTGTGAAGACAGCGTGGTGGCGTGCATCAAAGCACTGTAGTGCAGGGCGCGTCGCAGGCCACGCCTTGTCCTGGCCGGGTTTGCGCATTGGCGTGAAAGTTACGTGCTCTTACCTTGCCTGCAGCCGCGCGGCAATGAAGTCGAGAAAGGCCGTGATGCGCGATGACAGCGCCGTGTTGCGGTAATAAACGGCGTTGACGGGCTGGCGCAGGTCCAGCGTGTCGCGCGCCAGTACCTGGACCAGGTCGCCGCGCGCGCGGTCGGTGCCGGTCATGAAGTCGGCCAGGCAGACGATGCCCACACCGGCCAGTGCCAGCTGGCGCATGGTTTCGCCGCTGGAGGCGCTGATGGCGGGCGCGGCGGGGTAGCTGTCGCCCTGCGGGCCGCGCAGCGGCCAGTCATTGAGCGAGGGCAGCTGGCTGTTGCCGATCAGCCGGTGGCCTGCCAGCTCGGCCACCTGTTTCGGGCGGCCGTTTGCCGCCAGATAGGCCGGGCTGGCGAGCACGCGCAGGCGGCTGGTGCAGAGCAGTCGTGCGTGCAGCGTGGAGTCGCGCAGCGCACCGATACGGATGGCAATGTCGGTGCGTTGCGCCAGCAGGTCGACATTTAGGTCGTCGGTATTGAGCTCCAGCGTGATCTTCGGGAAAAACGCCGTGAACTCCGGCACCAGCGGCACCACCGCATGCAGCATGAAGGGTGCTGCGGCGTTCACGCGCAGCAGCCCAGCGGGGGTCTGCCGCCGCGCCGCCACTTCGTCTTCGGCCTCGTCCATGGCATTGAGGATGGCGCGGGTGCGCGTCAAAAAGGTCTGGCCCTCTTCGGTCAGCTCCAGGCGCCGTGTGGTGCGGCGCAGCAGCGTGGTACCGAGTTTTTTCTCCAGCCGGCCCAGCGCGCGGCTGATGCCCGAGACGGTCTGGCCCAGCTGGTCCGCAGCAGCCGTGATGGAGCCGGTGTCGACCACCGCACGAAAGGCCAGCAGTTCTTCGATGGTGGTTTTCATGGCCGCTTTATTGTTGACTTTGAATCAATAATATTCTGCTTGAACAGGGCTTATTCTGCAAAGGTAAAAATCCCACACTACAGGCTTCGTGAAACCTGCGGAGCCCCTCATGCCCATTGCCCTTCTCGCGCTGACGATCAGCGCCTTCGCCATCGGAACGACCGAGTTCGTCATCGTCGGCCTGCTGCCCACCGTGGCCGCCGACCTGCAGGTCAGCCTGCCGTCGGCCGGCCTGCTGGTCAGCCTGTATGCGCTTGGCGTGGCCATTGGCGCGCCGGTGCTGACCGCCCTGACCGGCAAGCTGGCGCGCAAGACGCTGCTGCTGGGTTTGATGGCGCTGTTCACGCTGGGCAACCTGCTGGCCTGGCAGGCGCCGGCTTATGAATCGCTGGTGGCGGCGCGCATTTTGACGGGCCTGGCGCATGGCGTGTTCTTCTCCATCGGCTCGACGATTGCCACCGGCCTGGTGCCCAGGGAAAAAGCCGCCAGCGCCATTGCCCTGATGTTCACCGGCCTGACGGTGGCGCTGGTCACCGGCGTACCGCTGGGCACCTTCATTGGCCAGCACTTCGGCTGGCGCGAGACTTTTCTGGCCGTGTCGGCGCTGGGCGCCATCGCCCTTGCCTGCAGCCTGCTGTTCATTCCGCGCGGCCTCAGGCACACGCCGCCGGCCTCGCTGGCGCAGCAGTTCAAGGTGCTGGCCCAGCCGCGCCTGCTGCTAGTCTATGCGACTACGGCCGTGGGTTATGGCGGCTCCTTCATTCCCTTCACCTTTCTGGCGCCCATCCTGCAGCAGGCCGGCTTTGGCGCCGGCGCCATCGGCTGGGTGATGCTGGTGTACGGCGTGTCGGTGGCGGCCGGCAATATCTGGGGCGGAAAACTGGCCGACCGCAAGGGGCCGATTGCCGCGCTGAAGATCATCTTCGCGCTGCTGGCCGCCGTGCTGCTGGTCTTCAACTTCACCGCGCCGCACCCCTGGCTGGCGGTGGCCACCGTCTTGCTCTGCGGTGCCGTGGCCTTCGGCAATGTGCCCGGCCTGCAGGTCTATGTGGTGCAGCAGGCCGAACGCCACACGCCCCATGCGGTGGACGTGGCCTCGGGCCTGAACATCGCGGCCTTCAACCTGGGCATTGCCTTCGCGGCCTGGGCCGGCGGCCTGGTCGTGACCCATCTGGGCCTGATGCACACGCCGTGGATTGGCGCGCTGGTGGTGCTGGTGGCGCTGGCGCTCACTTGCTGGAGCGGCCACCTTGACCTTCGCGACCTGCGCGAGGGTGTGACTGCCCGCAGCCTCAGGCCTTCAACTTCCATCCCGACCGGAAAATCCACCACACCGCAGCCAGGCAGAGCGCCAGGAAGCCCAGGATGGCAAGCACGCTGATGCCCACATTGACATCGGCACCGCCATAAAAACTCCAGCGAAATCCGCTGATCAGGTAAACCACGGGATTGAACAGGGCGATTTGTTGCCACAGCGGCGGCAGCATGTTGATCGAGTAAAACGCGCCGCCCAGAAAAGTCAGCGGCGTCACGACCATCAAGGGGACCACCTGCAGCTTCTGAAAATTGTCGGCCCACAGCCCGATGATGAAACCGAACAGACTGAAGGTCAGCGCGGTCAGCAGCAAAAAGCACAGCATCCAGAACGGGTGCGCAATGCTGTAGGGCACGAACAGGCGCGCCGTCGCCAGGATCAGCAGGCCCAGCAGCACCGACTTGCTTGCCGCCGCGCCCACATAACCCATCACCACCTCCATGGACGACACCGGCGCCGACAGCAGCTCGTAAATCGTTCCCGGCCATTTGGGCATGTAGATGCCGAAGGCCGCGTTGGAAATGCTCTCGTTGAGCAGCGACAGCATGATGAGGCCGGGGATGATGAAGGCGCCGTAGCTGATGCCGTCGATGTCGCCCATGCGCGAGCCGATGGCGGCGCCGAAAACGACAAAATACAGCGCGGTCGAGATGACCGGCGCGGCGATGGACTGCGTCAGCGTGCGGAAGGTGCGTGCCATTTCAAACCGGTAGATCGCGCGTATGCCGTGCCAGTTCATGCGGGCTCCTTGTTGTTTTTGCTGTTGTCGACCAGCGGCTGGGCCGGCTTGCCCGCGTGGACCAGGCTGACAAAAATATCCTCCAGCGAACTCTCGCTCGAATGCAGGTCCTTGAAGTCGATGCCCAGGCCGGCGAGCCGCTTGAGCAGGTCGCCGATGCCGGTTTCCTCCTGCTGCGTGTCGAAGGTGTAGACCAGCGTGTGGCCGCCTTCGGTCAACTCCAGCGGCAGCCCGGCCAGCGCCGCGGGAATGGATGGCAGGGGCGAACGCAGTTGCAGCGTGAGCTGCTTCTTGCCGAGTTTGCGCATCAGCACCGCCTTGTCTTCCACCACGATCAGCTCGCCCTTGTTGATGACGCCGATGCGGTCGGCCATTTCCTCGGCCTCTTCGATGTAGTGCGTAGTGAGTATGATGGTGACGCCGGTGGCCCTCAGGTCGCGCACCAGTTGCCACATATCGCGCCGCAATTCGACGTCGACGCCCGCGGTCGGCTCGTCGAGGAACAAAATGCGCGGCTCGTGCGACAGCGCCTTCGCGATCAGCACGCGGCGCTTCATGCCGCCGGAGAGCGTCATGATCTTGCTGTCCTTCTTGTCCCACAGCGACAAATCCCTGAGCGTCTTTTCGATATGGCGCGGGTTGGGACTATAGCCGAACAGGCCGCGGCTGAACGACACAGTCGCCCATACCGTTTCGAATGCGTCGGTCGTCAATTCCTGCGGGACGAGCCCGATCAGCGACCGCGCCGCGCGCCATGCCGTGATGTTGTCGTGACCGGCGACTGCGACGGTGCCGGCGCTCGCATTGACGATGCCGCACACGATATTGATCAGGGTTGTTTTTCCCGCCCCGTTCGGGCCGAGCAAGGCGAAAATCTCGCCGCTACGAATTTCGAGGTTGACGTGCTTTAAAGCCTGGAAACCCGTGGCGTATGTTTTGGCGACGTTGGCGATGGAAATGATTGCGGACATGAAGGCGGGCGACCGGAAAGAGGCGTTGCGGGCTGGGCAGGTGCCTGGGCAGGTGCCAGCCGTGCGCTATTTTAACCCATGCGCGCCCGCCCATTTTCAGCGATGGGGACGGTGGCAGTGTAAGATAGCGTGCACTAATGGCTCGGCTGCGCGGAGAGTCCGGCGGTGAACAACGCATTTTCCCTTCCGCACTTATGACACTTTATGAATTGCCGGCCGCGTCCCCGCGCCGACGCTACCAATAGAATGCCCGCTTGAAAATTCGTGCGCATCTTGACTGGCTGGTGCTGGGTGCGGTTATGCCGCTGCTCGCCGTATTGGTGATAGTCGGCATATTCCTGGTGCAGCATGAGCGCGATACGTTCGAGCGCGAGGCGCGCGGGCGTGTGCATTCCGCGATGACCGCGATCGACGCCAAGTTGTCGAGCTCGATCGCCACGATGCAG
>JBKJKI010000297.1:0-7451 GCA_046597475.1 Polaromonas sp.
TTTGTAATGTTCCATCCCCCATTGTCAACGTCAATCAGCGCGTGACGCGACACTAGGTAATTTAGATCAAACGTCCTGGTTTAAAAATCCCCCATTTGAGGGACGCTGCCCAAAGACCGCGTGCGCTGCCTGACAAGTCCCTGCGGGGTTTCTGAATGCAAGGCTTACATAACTTAAAGTCTGTAAAAATCAGTGCATGAACGATAGATTGACTCGTCCGGTGGGTGCGCAACTGCCCCGAGGTGTCATGCGCGTGACACCCCTTGTCCCTGCGGCTGCACCTGGTCGAATGCGGCCAAGGTAGGCGGCACCCTGCCACCTGCCGTTCTCGGCCTACTACGGCTCCTACCTGAACGAGCGCGCAGCCACGCCGGGCCCTGATGCCGAAAGCCTGATGCGATCGCGCCAGCCTTACCCGCTCAAGACTTCAATTTTTCTCGGGCATGGCCGACGAGTGGTGGCTGGTGATGAGCCATTGCGTTCCGTCCCAGCGATAGGTGTAGGTGTAGCGCGCCTGCACGGTGGCGCCGGTCTTGGCAAAGCGGAAGGTGTAGAGCCCCGAATCGACCGCCGAGTTGCAGCCCAGCTCAATCTGGCGCATGTCAACCTGTCCTGACGGGCCGTCCTTCAGAAAGTAGCGGAAGTAGTCTTCTTTTTCGCCCGCCGTCAGGCGCGGCTTGTTCGACAGGGTGGGCAGCAGGATGGAGCGTTCGGCGTAGGTGGCGGCCACCTTGCTCGGCTCGCCGGTTTGCAGCGCCTCATTCCAGTGCTCGAACAGGGCCGCGATTTCTTGCGTCGATGTGGGCTTGCATTGCTCGACGCGGGTGTTCTGCGCGCTTGCCGGGGCCGGGGCCGGGGCGGGGTGGGGCGTGGCGCAACCGGCCAGCGCAAGAACTGCAGCGCCGGCGGCGCACCATTGAAAGCAATGCATGAAAACTCCTGAAAATGACGAAGTCGATAGGACGGGGCTGGATTGTGACAGCGACGATGCTGCCTGTCGATTCGGACAAAGCCGGATGGCTTGACCGGCCAGAACGTGCTTTCGACGCCAGCGCCAGCGTTTGCCGCGCGCCGGTCTGCAACAATCGGCGCCATGCACAACCCTTTGACGGCGCCTTGCCCCTGCGGTCGCACCTTGGCAAGCGCAACCAAGGCAGGCAAAACCCAGCCCCTGCCTTTCCCGGCCTGCTGCGGTCGCTATCTTGACGATTTTGGCGGTCAGCCCGCACCCGACGCCGAAAGCCTGATGCGCTCGCGCTACAGCGCTTTCGTGCTGAGCCGTCGCGATTATTTATTGGCGACCTGGCATGCCAGCACCCGACCCACGGACCTCGCGCTCGACCCGTCCGCCAAATGGCTGGGGCTGGAAGTGTGTTCGCATAAGGTGCTGGACGCCGACCATGCCGAAGTCGAATTCGTCGCCCGCTACCGCGAAGGCGGCCGCGCCGTGCGCCTGCACGAGCGCAGCCGCTTCGTGCGCGAGTCGGGCCGCTGGTGTTACGTCGATGGCGAACAGTTTTAAGTAAAAAGTGGCTGTAGCCCAATAAGAACGGATGCAGTCAGCTATTAATAAGTGAGTAACCATGAAATTTGAAGCCGTTCTGTTTGACTGCGATGGCGTGCTGGTTGACAGCGAGCCCATCACCAATGGCGTGCTGCGCGAGCTGCTGGCCGAAAGCGGCTGGGCGCTCGCGCCCGATGAATGCATGCGCATTTTCGTTGGCAAGGCGGTGCGTGATGAGCGCGCGCTGATCGAAGCCAACACCGGCCAGCCGCTGACCGAAGACTGGATGGCCGAGTTTTACGCGCGGCGCAACCGCGAGCTGCAGGCCCGGCTGCAGGCCATCGCGGGGGCGCATGAGGCGGTGGCCGCCGCGCATGCGCATGGGGCGCAGGGCATTGCCTGTGCTTCGGGCGCGGACCGTTTCAAGGTGGAAATGCAGCTGGCGCAGGTCGGTCTGACGGACTGGTTTGCGGGGCGGATTTTCAGCGGCCAGGAAATGCCGCGCTCCAAGCCCGCGCCCGATGTCTACCTGGCTGCCGCCGCGCACCTGGGCGCAGCCGGCGGGCGTTGTCTGGTGATAGAGGACACGACGACCGGCGTCAGTGCTGGCGTGGCGGCGGGCGCCACGGTCTGGGCTTATTGCCCGCTGCCCGAGCACGGGGCGGCGCTGCGGCAGGCCGGGGCCAGTCGCCTGTTTTCCCACATGGCTGACTTGCCGGGGCTGCTGGCGGCGGCCTGATGGGCGGCCCGGCGTGGGTCAAGTTATGCACGCTGCCTGTTTGGCAGGCATCCTGTTGAAACCCCCGCCAGATCACGGTTTCAAGGGTTTTCCCTATAATGGTACACAAACTTATCCACAGAACTTGTGAATGAATGTTGCGCCATGAAAGAGGCAAATCAGGCTAGGGACGGCTTGCCGCGCCTGAATTCCGCCGGCGACTGGCCGGTCCAGCCCCGAAAGGCGCGGATAAAGCTCTTTTCGTTCTGGAAGCCCGCCGCTTCGGCCACCTGCTTGACGGGGCGGTGGGTGCGCAGCAGCAGCTCCGTTGCGCGTTCGTGCCGCACCTCGTCCTTCAGCGCCTGCAGCGACGCGCCTTCTTCCTTCAGCTGGCGGTGCAGGGTGCGCGGCGAGACATGCAGTAGGGTGGCCAGCGCATCGGCGCTGTGCGTCTGCGCCGGCTGCGCGGCCAGCGCCTGGCGCACGCGCTGTACCAGCAGCCGGTCGCGCCGGTAGGGCAGCACGGTGAGCGGCAGGGCGCGCTGCAGCATCTGCTGCAGGGCGCGCTCGTCGCGCCGCAGCGCCAGCGCCAGGTATCTGGCGTCAAAGCGGATGCCCGCCGGCGCCCCCTCAAAGCGGGTCGGGCCGGAAAACAGCACGGCGTAGGCGTCCTGGTGCGGCGGCGCGGCAAAGGGAAATTGCGCGCCCAGCAAGGGAATGCGCGAGTCGATCAGCCAGCAGGCCACACCCAGCACATTGCGCAGCACCGAAACCAGGCAGAACTCGCGCAACTCGCCCAGGTCGCGGTTTTCGGCAATCGACAGCGTGGCCGTGTCGCCGGCGACCGAAAGCGCCAGGCTGATGTCGTCGGCAATCAGCCCGTGGTGGCGGCACCAGCGCTTGAGCGCCACGCCCAGGCTGGGCGCGCTCAGCGAGGCGCGTGCCAGCATGCCGTAGCTGCCCCAGGGCAGGCGGCGGCCGAACCAGCCCAGGGCCTCGTCGTCCAGTTCCTGCATGGCGGCGCCCGAGATCTGCTCCATCTGCCAGGCGGTGATGCATGCCGTGGCGTCCGCCATGGAAGATGGCGCGATTTGTGCCTGGGCCAGCGCCCGCGCCGGGTTCAGGCCGCGCCGCTCATAGGTCAGAGAGATAGCGCGTACAAAGGCCATGGGGGTGCGGGCGGGGGAGATGTTCAGGCCGGTTGTCATGGCGGCAAGTTTGCCGTCAGATGGCGCGATTTGCAACCTTTATGGCCTGTGCCCCGCTGGCCTGGCGCTGGCGTCTGGGCCATACTGTGGTGTACCGCATGAGCCGGCGGCAAGGAGACCATCATGAGTGCAGAGCTTCCCGCAGCGACTTCCCCGTCAATTTCTCCGTCCGCTTCCGCAGCAGCGCCCCTGAGCCAGAGCTACGCGCGCGGCGCCACCGATATTCCGCTGATCGAGCAGCCGATTGCGGCTTTCTTTGACGACATCGCCCACTGGAAGCCCGACCACGAGGCACTCGTCAGCCGCCACCAGCGCCGCCGCTGCAGCTACCGCGAGTTGCAGCGCGAGACCCGGCGGCTGGCCAGCGCGCTGCTGGGCCTGGGTCTGGCGCCGGGCGACCGCGTCGGCATCTGGTCGCACAACAATGTCGAGTGGGTGCTGATGCAGCTGGCCACGGCGCGGGTCGGCCTGATCCTGGTCAACATCAACCCGGCCTACCGCACGGCCGAGGTCGAGTACGCGCTGAACAAGGTGGCTTGCCGGGCGCTGGTGACCATGGCCAGCTTCAAGACCAGCGACTACCTGGGCATGCTGCGCGAACTGGCGCCCGAGTGGGCGCACAGCCAGCCCGGCCAGCTCGAATCCGTCACGCTCCCGCATCTGAAAACCGTCATCTGGATCGACGAAGCCGGGCAGGGTAGCGATCAGCCCGGCATGCTGCGCTTCAGCGAACTGCTGGCCGGCGGCAAGGCCGACGACGGGCGGCTGGACGCGATCGCCGTCACGCTCAAGGCGAGCGACCCGATAAACATCCAGTTCACCAGCGGCACGACGGGCTTTCCCAAGGGCGCGACGCTGACGCACCGCAACATCCTGAACAACGGCTTTTTCATCGGCGAGGCCATGAAGCTCACGCCGGCCGACCGGCTGTGCATTCCGGTGCCGCTGTATCACTGCTTCGGCATGGTGCTGGGCAACCTGGCCTGCCTGACGCACGGCGCCACCATCGTTTATCCGAACGACGGCTTCGAGCCCCTGAGCGTGCTGCAGACGGTGCAGGACGAGCAATGCACCGGCCTGCACGGCGTGCCGACCATGTTCATCGCCGAACTTGACCATCCGCGCTTCGCAGAGTTCGACCTGTCCAGCCTGCGCACCGGCATCATGGCCGGCTCGCCCTGCCCGACCGAGGTGATGAAGCGCGTGGTCAGCGACATGCACCTGGACCAGATCACGATTGCCTACGGCATGACCGAGACCAGCCCGGTCAGCTGCCAGAGTTCGACCGACACGCCTTTGGACAAGCGCGTCTCCACCGTCGGCCAGGTGCAGCCGCACCTGGAGATCAAGATCATCGACCCCGAGAACGGCCGGATCGTGGTGCCCGGCGTGTCGGGCGAACTGTGCACGCGCGGCTACTCCGTGATGCACGGCTACTGGGACGACGCGCCCCGCACGCAGGAAGCCATCGATGCCGAGGGCTGGATGCACACCGGCGACCTGGCCACCATGGACGCGGAAGGCTACGTCAACATCGTCGGTCGCATCAAGGACATGGTGATACGCGGCGGCGAGAACATCTACCCGCGCGAGATCGAGGAATTTTTATACCGCCACCCCAAGGTGCAGGACGTGCAGGTGGTCGGCCTGCCCGACAAGCGCTACGGCGAGGAGCTGTGCGCCTGGATAGTCACCAAGCCCGGCCAGACGCTGAGCGAAGACGAGATCCGCGAGTTCTGCAAGGGCCAGATTGCGCACTACAAGGTGCCACGCTACATTCGTTTCGTGTCCGGCTTCCCCATGACGGTGACCGGCAAGATCCAGAAGTTCAAGATCCGCGACGAAATGAAAAACCAGCTCGGGCTGGAAGAAGACAAAACAGCCTGAAAGAAAACGGACCCATGACCACGCTTGCCACCCAACTCAACGCCCGCTCCGCCGACTTCCAGGCCAACGCCGCCGCCATGCGCGCGCTGGTGGACGACCTTCACGTGCAACTCGCCAAGGCCGCGGCCGGCGGGGGCGAAGCGGCCCGCGCCAAGCATGTGGCGCGCGGCAAGCTGCTGCCGCGCGACCGGGTGCAGATGCTGCTTGACCCTGGCACGCCGTTTCTCGAAGTCGCGCCGCTGGCCGCCCTCGGCATGTACCACGGCGACGCGCCCTGCGCCGGCCTGATCGCCGGTATTGGCCGGGTCAGCGGCGTCGATTGCATGATCGTCTGCAACGATGCCACGGTGAAGGGCGGAACCTACTACCCGCTCACGGTCAAAAAGCATTTGCGCGCGCAGGAAATCGCCCAGCAAAACAAGCTGACCTGCATCTACCTGGTGGACTCGGGCGGCGCCAACCTGCCGAACCAGGACGAGGTCTTTCCGGACCGCGACCACTTCGGCCGCATCTTCTTCAACCAGGCCAACATGAGCGCGCTGGGCATCGCGCAGATCGCCGTGGTGATGGGCAGCTGCACGGCGGGCGGCGCCTATGTGCCGGCCATGAGCGATGAGTCCATCATCGTCAAGAACCAGGGCACCATCTTCCTGGGCGGCCCGCCGCTGGTCAAAGCCGCCACCGGCGAAGTGGTGACGGCCGAAGACCTGGGCGGCGGCGATGTGCATACCCGGCTTTCGGGCGTGGCCGACCACCTGGCGCAAAACGATATGCACGCGCTGGCGCTGGCCCGTGCCTCGGTCAGGAATTTGAATAAAAACAAGGCGGTAGCCCAGGCAGGACGGGCGCCGGTAGCTCCTGAATTTGTAGCGGAAGAGCTCTACGGCGTGATTCCGGTCGATGTGCGCAAGCCGTTTGACGTGCGTGAAATCATCGCCCGCATCGTCGACGGCAGCGAGTTCGACGAGTTCAAGGCGCGCTACGGCACCACGCTGGTCTGCGGCTTTGCCCACATCGAAGGCATGCCGGTCGGCATCATCGCCAACAACGGCATCCTGTTCAGCGAGTCGGCGCTCAAGGCCACGCACTTCATCGAGCTGTGCTGCCAGCGCAAGATTCCGCTGGTGTTCTTGCAGAACATCACCGGCTTCATGGTCGGCCGCAAATACGAGAACGAAGGCATTGCCCGCAATGGCGCCAAGATGGTGACGGCAGTCGCCACGGCAGCGGTGCCGAAGTTCACCATCATCATCGGCGGCAGCTTTGGCGCCGGCAACTATGGCATGTGCGGCCGGGCGTTTTCGCCGCGCTTCCTCTGGATGTGGCCGAATGCGCGCATCAGCGTGATGGGCGGCGACCAGGCGGCAGGCGTGCTCGCCACCGTCAAGCGCGATGGCATCGAGGCCAGGGGCGGCGCCTGGAGCGCCGAAGAAGAGGAGCATTTCAAGGCGCCGATACGCAGCCAGTACGAGCACCAGGGCCATCCGTATTACGCCAGCGCCCGCCTGTGGGATGACGGCGTGATCGACCCGGCCGACACGCGCCGCGTGCTGGCGCTGGGCCTGAGCGCCGCGCAGAACGCGCCCATCGCCGAGACCAGGTTCGGCCTGTTCAGGATGTAAAGCCATGGCCGCACTCACCACCACCCAACAAGGCGCGGTACTGACGCTCACGCTCAGCCGCCCCGACGTGCGCAATGCCTTTAACGATGAGGTCATCGCCGAGATCACCGCCGCCTTCCAGGATGCCGCCAGCCGCGCCGAGGTGCGCGCCGTGGTACTGGCCGCCGAGGGCCCGGCCTTTTGCGCCGGCGCCGACCTGAACTGGATGCGCCGCATGGCCGACTACAGCCGCGCCGAAAACCTGGCTGACGCGGCGCAACTGGCCGAGATGCTGCGCGTGATGTACGAATGCCCCAAGCCCACCATCGCCCGCATCCAGGGCGATGTGTACGCCGGCGGCATGGGGCTGGTCGCGGCCTGCGACATGGCCGTCAGCGTCGATACGGCCCACTTCTGCCTGAGCGAAGTCAAGCTGGGGCTGATTCCGGCGACCATCAGCCCTTACGTGATACGCGCCATGGGCGCGCGCGCGGCGCACCGCTACTTTTTGACGGCAGAGCGCTTTGATGCTT
>JBKJKI010000160.1:0-42424 GCA_046597475.1 Polaromonas sp.
CTGGTGATCTCCGGCGTCACCATCAACGACAAGCGCAAGCAGTCCTATGACTTCACGGCGCCCTACTTCGAGGCGCGCCAGCTGCTGGCCGTGCCCAAGGAAAGCAACGTCAAAAGCCTGAAAGATCTGGCCGGCAAGAAGATCGGCGTTGTCAACGGCAGCACCGGCGACGACATTGCCTCGCGCGAGTTCGGCAAGACCAGCCCCGATATCCGCCGCTTTGAAAGCACCCCGGTGGTGATTTCCGAGCTGGTGAACAACGGCCTGGACGCGGCCATCGGCGACAACGGCGTGATTGCCTTTCGCGTGCAGGAGCACAAGGAGCTGAAAACCGTGAGCGACCCGGGCTTCAACAAGGAGTTCTTCGGCATCGTCGTCAAGCAGGGCAACAAGGCGCTGCTCGACAAGCTGAACACCGGCCTGGCCGCCGTCAAGGCTGATGGCAGCTACGCGCGGATCTACAAGAAGTGGTTCCAGGCTGAAGCACCCGCGCTGCCTGCCCAGTAAGCACTGAGCGGCCTTTACCTCATGGAGCAAGTTCTCTGGTTCGGCTGGTTCCGCGCCGACATCATCTCGGAATACGGCGTTCTGTTCTGGCGCGGTCTGCAGATGACGATTGCCGTCACGCTGATCTGCATCGTGCAAGGCACGGCGCTCGGTCTGGCGATTGGCCTGGCGCGCGTGGCGGAAGCGCGCCACGCGCCCGCCAGGCAACTGTGCAAATACCTTTTGCGCTGGCCTTCGACGGTCTACGTCAGCTTTTTTCGCGGCACGCCGCTGTTTGTGCAGATCTTGCTGATCCACTTTGCCGTGCTGCCGCTGTTTGTCAACCCGACCGACGGCCTGCTGATTTCAGGCGAGGCGGCGCGCGATCTGAAGCAGAACTATGGCGCCTTCCTGTCGGGCGTGGTGGCGCTGACGCTCAATTCGGGCGCCTATATTTCCGAGATTTTCCGCGCCGGCATCCAGTCGATTGACAAGGGCCAGGTGGAAGCCTCGC
Source organism: Polaromonas sp. (assembly GCA_046597475.1). Taxonomy (GTDB): domain Bacteria; phylum Pseudomonadota; class Gammaproteobacteria; order Burkholderiales; family Burkholderiaceae_C; genus Polaromonas. The sequence continues at coordinate 1,001 of JBKJKI010000160.1, forward strand.
GCTCGCTGGGCATGACGTTTCCGCGCACCATGTACCACATCGTGCTGCCGCAGGCCTTCAGGCGCATGCTGCCGCCGCTGGGCAACAACGCCATTTCGCTGCTCAAGGACTCGTCGCTGATCTCGGCCATCGGCCTGGCCGAACTGGCCTATGCCGCGCGCACCGTCGCCGGCGCCTATTCCCGCTACTGGGAACCCTATCTCACGATTTCGCTCATGTACTGGGTGCTGACGCTGGCGCTGGCCTATGGCGTGAAAAAACTGGAGGATCGTTATGGACGAGGTGATTCGCGTTAACGGGCTGACCAAGCAGTTTGGCCATCTCCAGGTGTTGCGCGGCATTGACTGCACCATCAAGGCCTCTGAGGTCGTGTGCGTCATCGGTCCCTCGGGTTCGGGCAAAAGCACGTTTTTGAGGTGCCTGAACGGCCTTGAGGACGCATCGGGCGGCGAGGTGCTGGTGCACGGCGTGTCGGTGCATGAGCCCAAGACCAATGTGGACGCGCTGCGCTCGGAAATCGGCATGGTGTTCCAGCGCTTCAACCTGTTTCCGCACAAGACGGTGCTGGAAAACATCACGCTGGCACCCACCAAGGTGCGCGGCCTGACAGCCGCCCAGGCGCGCCTGCGCGCCAGCGAGCTGCTGGAAAAGGTGGGCCTGCTCGACAAGATCGATGCCTATCCCAACCAGCTCTCGGGCGGGCAGCAGCAGCGCGTGGCGATTGCCCGCGCGCTGGCGATGCAGCCGCTGATCATGCTGTTTGACGAACCCACGTCGGCGCTGGACCCGGAGATGGTTGGCGAGGTGCTGGCCGTCATGCAGGACCTGGCCGAGGAAGGCATGACCATGGTCGTGGTCACGCATGAAATGGGCTTTGCCCGCCAGGTGGCCGACCGGGTGATCTTCATCGACGAAGGTCTGGTGGTCGAGGAAGGCCCACCGTCCAGCATCTTTGACGCCCCCCGGGAAGAGCGCACGCGCAGGTTTCTGAGCAAGGTGCTGTAGGGGGAAGCCTGCGCGGCAGATGGATCGCAGGCGCCTTGTGCAGGCAGACACGCTTCGGAGTAGCATTTAAAAACCGGCGCAGCCCCGATTCTTCAGGGCCAAAAAATTTCAGCTTGTAAGAAACGCGTGTTGCCGCCCGACCAATCGGCAACACGGCGCAAAACGAGGGCTGAAACCATGGACACACCGACACCGACCTCTAGAAAGCTGATTCACCCCGGCTGGCTGCGAGCCATGCACTGGCTCAACGCGCTGGCCGTGGTGGTGCTGATGATGAGCGGCTGGCGCATCTACGACGCCACCGCCTTCATGGGCTTTGAGATTCCCGCGAGCCTCACGCTGGGCGGCTGGCTGGGCGGCGCCATCCAGTGGCATTTCGCGGCCATGTGGGTGCTGGCCATCAATGGCCTGCTCTATCTGGCCTGCAACCTGTTCACCGGACGGCTGTTTCGCAAGTTCTTTCCGCTCTCGCCAAGGGCGCTGGTGGCTGACTTCCGGGCAGCCCTGAAGGGCCAGCTGGCCCATGCCGACCCCAGCCACTACAACACCGTGCAGCGCGTGGCCTACCTTTTCGTGATGCTTGACAGCGTACTGCTGGTGCTGTCCGGCCTGGTGCTCTGGAAGTCCGTGCAGTTTCCGCTGCTGAGGGAGCTGCTGGGCGGCTACGAAGGCGCGCGCGTGGTCCACTTCTTTGCCATGGCAGCGCTGGCTGCGTTTGTGGTCGTCCACCTGGTGATGGTGGCTTTGGTGCCGCGCACGCTGGTGTACATGGTGCGCGGCCGCTGAGCCAGTAACTCATTCAATATGGGAGCCAAGAAAATGACCATCAAACCACCCAAACGCCTGGCTCTTGACGGCGACGCCGTGCTCAGGGAAGCAGTTGACCGGATTTCCATCGCCAACAAACTGACGCAAAACCGGCGCAAATTCCTGCGCGGCTCGCTGACGCTGGGCGGTGTGGCTATGCTGACCGGCTGCGTGCTCGACGACATGGACAGCGTGACGAACGCATTGACCAAAATATCGCGCTTCAACGACGAGGTGCAGGCCTTTTTGTTCGACCCCAAACGCCTGGCACCGACCTACCCGGAGGCTATGATCACGCGGCCCTTTCCCTTCAACGCCTTTTATGGCGAAGACGAAGTCCCCGAAGTCGACGAAGAGGGCTACCAGCTTGAGGTCACCGGCCTGGTGGCCGACAAGCGCAAATGGACCTTGCCCGAGTTGCGCGCCATGCCGCAGACAGACCAGGTGACACGCCACATCTGCGTCGAAGGCTGGAGCGCGATCGGCAAGTGGGGTGGCGTGACGTTTGCAGACTTCTTGCGCCGGGTGGGCGCCGACACCAGCGCTAAATACGTGGGCTTCAAGTGTGCCGATGACTACTTCACCAGCATTGACATGCCCACCGCACTGCACCCGCAGACCCTGCTGACGCTGAGCTATGACGGCCAGGTGCTGCCGCCCAAATATGGCTTTCCGATGAAGCTGCGCATGCCCACCAAGCTGGGCTACAAAAACCCCAAACACATTCAGGCGATTTTCGTCACCAACACCTACCCTGGCGGCTACTGGGAAGACCAGGGTTACAACTGGTTCGGTGGCAGCTGAGGCCCTGGCCTCGACTGCCCCGCAACAGCGGCGCCATGCCGTTTCATTTCATTCACTGAGCACTTCATCACTACGCAAGGAGACTTCCATGAAAAAACTCTTCCCCACCCTGCTTTTCGCCGGCATGCTTTTGGCCGGCGCCTCGGCCATGGCACAGGACACCATGGGCAAGGATGCCATGGCCAAAGATGGCATGAGCAAAGATGCCATGACCAAGGACGGCATGAAGAAAGACTCCATGGCCAAGGACGGCATGAAGAAAGCACCTATGGCCAAGGACAGCATGAAAAAAGGCGCCATGAAAAAGGACACCATGGCAAAGGATCACATGGCCAAGGACGGCATGAAAAAAGATGCCATGGGCAAAGACGCCATGGGAAAGGACGCCATGTCCAAGGAGGAGATGAAGAAATAAGCGCGCGGCCTTGCCGTTTTTCAGAAACGGGCTCCTTGGAACCCGTTTCTGCATCAAATATTGATGAAAACCGCTTTAAGTCCAATTAATACGGCCATAGTTAGCTATTAGTTAAATAGCATCCTGCAGGCCGGGCAGCCTGCCCTCTGGCGGCGCTACCGGGCCCGGCGCAAGGGCTCCAGCAATGATGTCAGGCCGTTGTGGTCTATCTCGTGCATCAGCGCCAGCAGGCGACCGGTTTCGCCCTTGGGAAAGCCTTCGCGGGCAAACCAGTTCAGGTAATTGCCCGGCAGGTCGGCGATGGCCCGCCCCTGGTATTTGCCAAAGGGCATTTTTCGGCTGAGCAGCAGCGGCAGGTCTTCAGGATTCATGGCGTTTCCAAATCAAGGGCAGGCTCAGCCCCCGGCCTGCTTCACGGTGTGGCCGAGCTTTTGCAGCGCCAGCATGACGGGCGCGACGTGATCGCCCTGCACTTCGATGACGCCGTCTTTCACCGTGCCGCCCGAGCCGCAGGCTGCCCGCAGCTGCTTGCCCAGCTGCGCCAGCGCCGCTTCATCAAGCGCCAGCCCTTTGACCAGGGTGACGGTCTTGCCGCCACGCCCCTTGGTGCTTCTGGAAACACGCACCACGCCGTCGGTTTTTGGCAGCAACCTGGCCTGTTGCCTGCAAATGCAGTCTGCCGCAGGCATTCGGCACACGGGGCACATTCTGCCGGCATCGGTCGAATAGACCAGGCCGCCCATTGAGGAATTTTTTTTCATCGTGCTTTATAGACGAAGCGGCCGCGCCCTGGCGCGTCGCTTTTCTCACAGTTCCTTGAGCAGAAACTCCATCTCGTCGCCGGCCAGGTTCACGATGTCGTGGTGGGCCAGCGCGATGGCATCCTGCCCGATCTTGATTCCGTTGAGCGTGGGCCAGGTCTTGCCGCCCATATGGGCCACAAAATAGCCCTCACGCCGGTGCGAGATGGCCACGACCGAGATGCCGGGCTGGCCGAAGACCGTCACCGCCTTGACCAACGGGACTTCCAGCCCCGCCGACGCGCCCGAGAGCAACTTGAGACTGGCATGCAACACCGCGCTGGTGCCCGGAAGGCCGAGCGATGCCAGCGACATCGCCATGGTGGCCTGGGGATTGGCGGCGGGCGGATGCTCGGACCGGGTGAGAAACTGCAGGCTGAAGTTGCCGATGGTGATCATGTCCTTGTCGCGCAGCAGCTGCCGCGACTTGATCATCTGGCCATTGATGTAGGTGCCGTTGGTGCTGCCCAGATCCTCGACGGTCACATCGGCCAGCCCCTGCATTTCGAACACGCAGTGATTGCCGCTGACCACCAGGCTGTCCAGAACAATGTCGTTGTGGTGCTTGCGCCCCAGCGTTGTCCTGTCATTTTCCAGGAAGATATGCTTGACCTTGACGCCTTCGACGGACGCGATGAGTTGCGGCATGAAAGCCTCCTGCTGTTGCTATTGTTATTCCTGGATTCGCCGGGTGCGCCGGCGCCATCCATCGTAGCCGACTGGCATGGTAAAAGAGCCGCCACTGGCCAATCCTTACAAACAAGTGCTGACTGAAATTTTATGGACGAATAAGTGACTAAATCAGCCACTAGCCCTTGTACCACGGCTTTATATAGCTATTAATTTTATAGCGTAACATGGCTTCTTCGGCTCCGTACCGCCGCGGCGAGCTGCTCCATCACGGCCTCGGTGCTGTCCCAGCCTATGCATCCGTCGGTCACGCTCTGCCCGTACATCAGGCCGTCCCGGCCGCTGCGGATGTCCTGGCGGCCCTCGACCAGGTGGCTTTCAAGGAGCACTCCACTGACAAGAAATGAGCCCCCGGCGATCTGCCGCGCGATGCTGGCGGCGACCTCGGGCTGGCGCCGGTAGTCTTTCGCGCTGTTGCCATGGCTGCAGTCAACCAGCAAGCGGGGCTGCAGGCCGGCCTGGCTCAAGGCCGCTGCGGCGCGCGCCACGCTGGCAGCGTCATGGTTCGGTCCGTCATGCGCGCCACGCAAGACCAGATGGGCGTCCGGGTTGCCGCTGGTGGTCACCACGGTCGCCTGGCCGTCGAGCGAGATACTGGGAAAACAGTGCGCCTGGGCCGCGACGTGAATCGCATCGATGGCCACGTCGACGCTGCCGCTGGTGGCGTTCTTGAAGCCCAGCGGCGCGGACAGCGCCGACGCCATCTGGCGGTGCAGCGGGCTTTCGACCGTTCGCGCGCCGATGGCGCCCCAGCTCAGCAACTCGGCGTAATACTGCGGCGTGACCAGGTCAAGAATTTCGGACGCGGCCGGCACGCCCAGCCGCGCGCAGGCCAGCAGCAGGCGGCGCGCCGTGCGCAGCCCCTCCCGGATGTCGCCGCTGTCGTCCAGGCCGGGGTCATAGATCAGGCCCTTCCAGCCCATGCGGGTGCGGGGTTTCTCGAAATACACCCGCATCACCGGAAACAGCTCACCGCCCAGCCGCGCCGCCAGTTCGCGCAGCCTGCCGGCGTAGTCGAGCGCGGACGCCGGGTCGTGAATCGAGCATGGGCCGACGATGACCAGCAGGCGGTCATCCTCGCCGCGCAGAATGCGGCGCACCGTCTGGCGCGCGCCGGCAATGAATTCAGCCTCGGCGTCGCCGCAGGGCAGCTCGTCGCGCAGCAAACGGGGCGTGGGCAGCAGGTCTTCACGCACGAGGTGGAGGTCGGAGATGGCTGTGGTCATGGCGTGATCATCGCTTCTGAAAAGGCGTCAGGCAAGACAGCCGGCAATTTCAAGATGCCAGCTTTTCGCGCTTGCCACCATGGTGGTAGTGGCCTGTGCCGCGGGAAAGCACCACGTCACTGTCCAGCACGGTGCCGGGCAGGTATTGATAGGGCTGGTCCGCCAGGCGCCGGTACAGGGAAGCGAAATCAATGCGCGCCAGCTCCAGCAAGGTTTGCAGGCCATCAATCACAAAATAGCTTTCCTGGAAATCGTCGATGCGATAGTCGGTGCGCATCACACGTTCCAGGTCAAAACCGAGCCGGTTGGGCGACGGGTCATCCAGCGCGAAAACGCTCTCGGTGCGCGACGAGGCAATGCCGGCGCCGTAGATGCGCAAGCCATCGGCCTGTTTGACCAGGCCGAACTCCACCGTGTACCAGTACACGCGCGCCAGGTGCTTGAGCATGCCCAGCTTTGCCGCGCGCAGGCCGCCTTCCCCATAGGCCTGAATAAAGTCGGCGATGTAGGGGTTCATCAGCATGGGTACATGGCCAAACACGTCGTGGAACACGTCGGGTTCCTCAAGGTAGTCCAGCTCATGCGGCTTGCGGATGAACTGGCCGGCCGGAAAGCGCCGCATCGCCAGGTGGCTGAAAAACACGTCGTCAGGCACCAGCCCCGGCACGGCCACCACCTGCCAGCCGGTGCGCTTCAACAGCACCTCGCTCAGGTGGTCAAAATCAGGAATCTGCTCCGCACCAATGGGCAGGCTGTTCATGCCCTGGACAAACTCGTCACAGGCGCGGCCCGGAAGCAGCCGGGTCTGGCGCTCGAACAGCGTCTTCCACACGGCATGTTCCGCTGGCGTGTAGTTCTGCCAGCCCTGGTCTATGGTCCAGTCGGCGCGCTCAGGGCGCACGGCATTGCCGGCGGCAGCGCCATGCTTGGCGCTTTTCGGCGGGTTCAATTGATTCTGCATGGGACACCTCCAGAGGGTTGCCCTGCCCGCGCCTGCAAGGGCAGAGTCGGAAAATTGCCCTAGGCTTTCACGGCCGGCCTGGCCTCAAGCACGCCGCGCCGGATCTGGTCGCGCTCCAGCGACTCGAAAAGCGCCTTGAAATTGCCTTCGCCAAAGCCTTCATCGCCTTTGCGCTGGATGAACTCGAAGAAAACCGGACCCATCAGCGTCTGCGAGAAGATCTGCAGCAGCAAACGCGGCTGGCCGCCCTCGGTGCTGCCATCGAGCAGGATGCCGCGCGTCTGCAGCTCACCGACGGGCTGGCCGTGGCCCGGCAGCCGGGTTTCCAGCATCTCGTAATAGACGTCGTTGGGCGCCGTCATCAGCGGCACGCCCGCCAGCGCAAGGCTGTCGACGCTGGCCAGCAGGTCGTCGGAAAACAGCGCGATGTGCTGTATGCCCTCGCCATTGAAGGCCATCAGGTACTCTTCTATCTGGCCGGCGCCCCTGGACGACTCCTCGTTGAGCGGGATGCGGATCAGTCCGTCAGGCGCCGTCATGGCCTTGGAGGTCAGGCCGGTGTATTCACCCTGGATGTCGAAGTAGCGGATCTCGCGGAAGTTGAAAAACTTCTCGTAAAAAGCGGCCCAGAAGGCCATGCGGCCCCGGTAGACGTTGTGCGTCAGGTGGTCTATGAGCTTGAATCCGTGCCCCCTGGGGTGCCGGTCAACACCTTCGACCCACTTGAAGTCGATGTCGTAGATCGACTTGCCTTCCTCGAAACGGTCAATCAGGTAGAGCGGCGCGCCGCCAATGCCCTTGATGGCCGGCAGCCGCAACTCCATGGGCCCGGTGGCGATTTCGATCGGCTGGGCACCCAGCTCAAGTGCCCGTGCATAGGCCTTGTGCGCATCCTTCACGCGAAACGCCAGGCCGCAGGCGGACGGGCCGTGCTCGGCGGCAAAATAGCCAGCCGGGCTGCGGGGCTCGCGGTTGACGACGAAGTTGATATCGCCCTGCCGGTACAGCACCACTTCCTTGGAGCGGTGCGTGGCCACCAGCGTGAATCCGAGCAGTTCAAGCACAGGCTCAATGGTGTTCGGTGTGGGGGAAGCAAACTCCACAAACTCAAAGCCCATGAGGCCCATCGGGTTTTCAAACAAATCAGCCATAACAATACTCCGGGGAAAAATTGAAATCAAAACGTAAACGGGAGTGTTGAAATGGCCGGAGGCGCGCCCGGGCGCCCACGAATGCTACGCGCAAGGTGGTTGCCCATGATGGATGGCGTGCTGTGCATCGCTTGTTTGAGCCAGGTAAGACTGAATAATTCGAGCGGGGTCGCAGGGCGGGTTCGCACCATTTGACGGAAGGGTCCATCCTTCGCATTGAAGGTCCGGGCGCCTATTGTGTGAGCGTACCCGTCGCCGGCCCCAAGAGCAATAGCGGCGGGGCAGCGGCGCTGTCAGCAAGATCGCCGGTTTCCGGAAGCCAACAATACTCAGGTGCCGTCGCCCACGGTCAAGCCATGCTGCTCGGCGATCGCCGTCAGTTTGGCGACATCGGGCTGGGCCGGCGCGATCTCGCGGTCAAGCTGCTCGAACAGGCTCGATGCCCCGGCCCGAGAGGTGATGGAGACCATGCTGGCCCCACCCTGGCCAAACCGGAACGCATGCACCGTTCCACCCGGCAAGTGCACCAGCGTTCCCGCGACAGCGGTCTGTTCAACACCGGCAATGCTGAAATCGACCTTGCCCCCTGTCACGAAGAACGATTCGTCCCACGGGTGGCTGTGCGGCGGCGGGCCGCTGCCCTCGGGTCCCTGCTGCAGGAAGATTTCATACCCTCCCGTTGCGGCGCCCGAGGCCAGCACCGTCACCTGTTCTCCGACGATATTCAAGGGCCTGGGATAGTCTTTCGGCGTGACGACAAAAGCTTGTGCATTCATGCTGATTCTCCTGTTCAGGGACGGACGGGGCCACCGTCTGACGCGGGCGGCCACTTGCTGCTGCCTCAGAGTGTCTGCCAGATGCCGTCGTGCATTGATCCGGCGATGAAACAGTCCGCCGCGCCATTGACCAGTTCCCAGTACTGGGCATCGGCCAGCAACTTGTTGGTGAAGGCCTCCATCGCAGCCATGTCCGCATAGCGGGTAGACCAGGCCACGCGCTGCGGGTTGCCCCCAACCGGGCGCAGTATTTCAAGGTCAATGTTGTGATTGGCCTTGATGTATTTCGTCACTTCCCTGGCAAAAGCCATCGCAGCTCCGGTCTTGCCTGGTTTAACGCCGGCCACGCGAACAAATGCAATCATCGTGATTCTCCTTTCGCCGAAGCAGCGGCGCCTGGGTCGCATCTGCGACGGTTTTGAGTTTCCGGGGATGTACCCCTGGCTCTCGGCGCAAGGCGGCAGCTTTGCTGGGTTTGCCGGCATCCAAGGGAACGCACAGTGCCCACTATCCCCGTCCAGCCGCATCTTTGTCCTTAAGTGCTCTCAAATGGTTGCTAAATATTCCTAAATTTGTCCGGCAGGCGTATATTTATCAATCAACTCTGGAAGGCGCTCCTTGGTCCAACCCCTGCTCTTTGGCCGGTTCGAGCTTCTGCCCGCGGAACGCCGCCTGCTTGATGGCGGGGTTCCGGTATCACTTGGCAGCCGCGCCTTCGACCTGCTGGTCGCCCTGGTGGAGAACAACGACCGAGTCGTCTCCAAGGACGAGTTACTGCAACTGGTCTGGCCCGGGTGGTGGTGGAAGAAAACAACCTGACCGTCCACATGTCGACCCTGCGCAAGGTATTGGGCGCTGATGCGGTGTCCACGGTTTCAGGGCGCGGATACCGCTTCACGATGCCGCTTTTGACCAATTCCCCTGACCCCGGCGGGGCACATCCGTCCTCTGCGACGCCTGGCGACGGGGCGCTGCCGCTTCCCGACAGACCGTCCATTGCCGTGCTGCCCTTTGCCTGTCCGGGCGGTGACGCGGCGCACGAGGATTTCATTAACGGCATGACCGACGAACTGATCACCGGCCTGTCGCGATTTCACTCCCTGTTCGTCATCTCGCGCAACAGCGTGTTCAGCTACCAGGGCCGGGCCGTGGATGTGCGCACGGTAGCGCGCGAGCTGGGTGTGCGCTATGTACTTGAGGGCAGCGTGCGTCGGGCCGGCTCACGTTTACGCATAAGCGCCGAGCTGATCGATGCGGTAACCGGCGTCCATATCTGGGCGGAGCGCTACGATCGCCTTGAGGAAGACGTTTTCTCGCTCCAGGATGAGCTGGCCCACGCCATCGTGTCAGCGATAGCACCGCACATCGAAACATCGGAGATCGGGCGGATTCGCGGCGTGCGGCCGGGGAACCTCACGGCCTATGGAATTGCGCAGCGCGCGTGGGCGCGTGCGCGCGATGGCCTGGCCAGGTCAAGCCACGCAGCGCGCGAGGAGGCCATCGCACTGGCGCGCCGGGCGCTGGCGGTGGACCCTCGCTCCAGTGCCGCGCTCAATGCCATCGTTGACGCTCAATCCTGGCACATCTACTTTGGCACTGCCGCGTCCGCGCAGGCCGCGCTGGCCGAGGGCCTTGAAGCGGCGGCCCAGAGCATTGCGATCGACAGTGCCGACCATCTGGCCTACAGCGGGCGTGGCTGGTTGATGCTGGCGGACGGTCGATTGCCGGAAGGCATGTCGGATTTGCGGCGTTCTTTCGAACTCAATCCGAACGACCCGCTGACTCTGGCCAGACTGGGCATGTGCGAGTCCGTCTCGGGTGAGCCTGGAAACGGCACGCGGCGCTGCCTTGAGGCCCTGCGCCTGAGCCCGCGCGACCCGTCGCGCTTTCACCTGCTGGCTTGCCTGGCCTGGGCGCATTTCGCATCCGGGGCTTATGCCGACTCGGTCGACGCCGCGCTGCAGTCGCTGCGCGAGGCCGATTTCGCAGGGGCCCGCCTGTGCATGGTGCTCAGCCTGGTGGGGCTGGGCGAACTGGGGCGTGCCAGCGGGGAATTGAAGGAATTGCGCCGAAGCTCGCCCACGATGATCGCGGCGCGCCTGAAGGGCGTCTGGCTGGCACTCGACCCCGAGGTGCGTCAGCGAGAAGCAGAGTTTCTGCGCGCCGCCGACACCCACGCGATGAGCTGACAGGCGCAAGCACCCTGACACCGGACAGGCACGCCCGCTACCAGTCAGATTGCCCGCCCCAGGCGCCCCACGCCCTCATCAATCTTGCCCACATCCGCGGTGGCGAAACTCAGCCGCAGCGTGGACAGATCGGGATTCGACGCATAAAACGGCGCGCCTGGCACAAAGGCAACGCCCTTTTCTATGGCACGCCTGGCCAATTCCGCTCCGTCCTTCACCTTGCCGCCCGCACCGGTCAGGCGCGCCCACACAAACAGGCCGCCTTGCGGTTGGACAAATTCAACGGCGTCACCCAGCTCACGGCGCAGCGCCGTGCCCATGGCCAGCGCACGCTCGGCGTAGACCTTGCGCACATGGGCCAGTGTGGCGGGCATGCGGCCAGCCTTCAGGTACTGCGCCGCCGTCGCCTGCGCAAAGGTGCTGGTGTGGGCGTCGCTGAACTGCTTGCACATGGTCGCCTTGGCCAGCAGCTCGGGCGGGGCAATCATCCAGCCCACGCGCAAACCGGGGCTCAGCACCTTGCTGAGTGATCCGCAGTGCGCCAGCAGTTCGCGGCTGCCGGGCACCTCATGGCTCAGCGCCAGCATGCTGGGTGGTGGTGCGTCGTTGAAGTACAAATCACCATAGGGGTCGTCCTCCACGATCAGCGTCTGGTACTTCACGGCCAGCTCCAGCACGCGCCGCCGGCGCTCCAGGCTGAGCATGGCGCCGCTGGGGTTGCCGAAGGTGGGGATGAGGTAGACAAACCTGGGCTTGTGCTCGTCGATCAGGGCCTCAAGCGCGTCGGTCTGAACGCCGTTGGCATCAATCGGCGCACTGACCAGCTCAGCGCCATAGAGGCGAAAGCACTGGATGGTGGCCAGGAAGGTCGGACCTTCCACGATCACCTTGTCGCCGGGACTGATCATGGTTTTGCCCAGCAGGTCCAGCGCCTGCTGACTGCCGGTGGTGACGATCAGTTGATCCGGGGCCAGGTCTTTTACGCCCTTGCCGGCCATGAAGGCGGCGAGCTGTTCGCGCAGCGGGTTGTAGCCGTCGGTCGCACCGTATTGCAGCGCCGCACCCGCATCCTCGGTCAGCGCGGCATTGACGGCTTCACGGATACCGTCCACATCAAACATGGCGCTGTCCGGAAAGCCGCCGGCAAAACTGATGATGCCGGGCTTGCCCAGCAGCTTGAAAAGCTCGCGGATGGCGGAGGTTTCGACGTTGTTGAGGCGGTCGGCAAATTGCATGGGAGCCCTGTATAAATGAGTTGGCAATGGTTGATGGTAACCAAGGACTCCGGTCGGCGGTTCGCCATGCAACTGCCGCATGGGCGCGTGCCTTGCCTTGAAAGTTAGCCCCAAGACACGGGGCAGGCCTAGAATCTTTCCTGACCAAAAGAACGACTGGAGACGCCATGAACACCAAGCCCCTTGCCGAGCTGCTGAGCTACATCACCGAGCATGCCGGACCCAGCGCCAAGCGGCTCTCCGAATTTGCATCAGCCTATTTTGAGAACACAGACCCGGACGAAATCCTCACACGTGGGCCAGCCACGCTGTTTGGCATTGCCAGTGCCCACTGGCGTTTGCTTGACGCACCCCGCCCCGCCGGGACCGCCAGGGTTCGCGTCTTCAACCCGACGCTGGCGGAAGACGGCTTCGTGAGCGACCATACCTCGATCCAGATCGTGCATGAAAACATGCCTTTTCTGGTCGATTCGGTCACCATGGCCGTCAACCGCAGTGGCCGCACGGCGCACTGGATCGTGCACCCCTTGCTCCGCGTGGCGCGCAATGCGCAGGATCGGCCCGAAACGGTCAGTAGCGCTGCGGGGACCGATGTGGCCGGCTCCATAGCCCCGATCGAGTCGCTCATCATGGTGGAGTGCGACCGCATCCTGGGCGCGCCGGAGCGCGATGCACTGGCCCGCGACCTGGAGAGCGTGCTGGGCGATGTTCGTGCCGCCGTGCAGGACTGGCCCGCCATGCTTGAACGTGTGCAAGCCCTGGGGCCGGCGGTGGCGCGGTCGCATCTCTCGCCGGCCAGCAAGCAGGAGGGCATTGAGTTCCTGCGCTGGCTGGAAGACCGGCATTTCACCTTTCTGGGCGCGCGCGACTACGACATGCAGCGCGATGGCGATACCGTCAGCCTGATCGCGCTGCCGGAGTCGGGCCTGGGCATCCTGCGTGGTGCCCCGCAGACGACCACGTCACGCCTGCCGCCCGATGCCGTGGCACTGCTGGAGTCCGACGAACTGGTGCTGATCACCAAGGCCATGACACGCGCCACCGTGCACCGCCCCGCCTGGCTCGACTACATCGCCGTCAAGCGCTTTAACGACACCGGCAATGTCGTTGGAGAGGCCCGTTTCCTGGGGCTCTACACCTCGACCGCCTATGCCGCCGCGGTGGAGGATATTCCGCAGGTTCGGCGCCGCGCCGCGAATGTGATTGCCAATGCGGGGGTAGTGCCGGACAGCCATGCGGCCAAGTCCCTGCAGTCGATTCTGGACGCCTATCCGCGCGACGAGCTGTTCCAGATCGATACCGCCACGCTGGCCGACCATGCCATCGGCATCCTGAGGCTGCAAGAGCGCCAGCGCACCCGGCTGTTCCTGCGCCGCGACCCGTTTGGCCGTTTCACCTCGGCCCAGGTGTTTGTGCCGCGCGACCGCTACAACACCGAACTGCGCATGAAAATTGGCGCCGAACTGATGGCGGCGCTCGACGGCCAGTCGCTCGAATTCACGCCCATGCTGACCGACAGCCCGCTGGCCCGCATTCACTACCTGGTGCGCGCCCGCGAAAACGCGCCCTTGAACGTAGATCTGCGCGCGCTTGAGGCGCGGCTTACCCGGCTGGCCCAGCGCTGGGAGGACGAATGCACCAGCGAGTTGCTGCGCGCGCATGGCGAAGGGCCGGGGCTGGCGCTGGCACACCGCTTTGCCACAGCCTTTCCCACCGCCTACCGCGAGGACTTTTCGGCGGCGGTCGCCGCCGAAGACGCCGACATGCTGGCCGGCCTGAGCGCCGCCTCGCCGCTGGCGGTCAAGCTTTATCGTCCACTCGATGCCGCAGAAGGCCTGTTACGTTTGAAGATCTACAACACGTCCAAGGTTCCACTGTCGGATTCGCTGCCGGTGCTCGAACGCATGGGCGCGCGGGTGCTGGATGAACACCCCTACCACATCGGCAGCGACGCGTTATGGATTCACGACCTGGGCCTGCAACTGCCGGTCAGCACCGATCTGACTACCGTCAAGGCCCGCGTCGAGACCCTGTTTGCGCAGGCCTGGCGCGGCGAGGTTGAAAGCGACGACCTGAACCGGCTGGTACTGAGCACCGCGCTCGATGCGCGCGCCATTGCCGTGCTGCGCGCCTACACGCGCTACTTCAAGCAGCTGGGTTTTGGCTTCAGCCAAAGCTATATCGAGGCCACGCTAAACAACAACGCGGGCCTTGCCGAGGAACTTATCAAGCTGTTCAACGCCCGCTTCGACCCGGCCCTGCCAGGCGGCCGGGAGGAGGCCCAGCAGCAACTGACGCAGCAGATCGAGGCGCATCTGGGCGCCGTGGCCAGCCTGGACGAAGACCGCATCCTGCGGCAGTTTTTCCAGACCATCGCGGCCACGCTACGCACCAACGCCTGGCAGACCACCGCCAGCGGTGAAAGCAAGCCCTACCTGTCCTTCAAGCTCAACCCGCGCGAAGTCCCTGGCGTGCCCGAGCCCAAGCCGCTGTTTGAAATCTGGGTCTATTCCCCGCGTGTCGAGGGCGTGCATCTGCGCGGCGGCAAAGTGGCGCGCGGCGGCCTGCGCTGGTCTGACCGCCGCGAGGACTTCCGTACCGAAGTGCTGGGCCTGGTGAAAGCCCAGCAGGTCAAGAACACCGTCATCGTGCCGGTCGGCTCCAAGGGCGGCTTCGTGCTCAAAAACGCCCCGCCCACCAGCGACCGGGAAGCCTTTCTGGCCGAAGGCGTGGCCTGCTACAAGCTCTTTCTGCGCGGCCTGCTGGACCTGACCGACAACATAGTCAAAGGCGCGGTGCTGCCGCCGGTCAGCGTGGTCCGGCATGACCCGGACGACCCTTACCTGGTGGTAGCCGCCGACAAGGGAACCGCCACCTTTTCCGACATTGCCAACGGCGTTTCGGCTGATTACGGCTTCTGGCTGGGGGACGCTTTTGCATCGGGCGGCTCGGTCGGCTACGACCACAAGAAAATGGGCATCACGGCGCGTGGCGCCTGGGAATCGGTCAAGCGCCACTTCCGCGCCCTGTCAATCAACACCCAGACCACGCCCTTCAGCGTGGCGGGCATCGGCGACATGTCGGGTGACGTGTTCGGCAACGGCATGCTGCTGTCCCAGCATATCCGGCTGGTGGCGGCTTTCGACCACCGCCATATTTTCATCGACCCCGCGCCGGATACGGCACGCTCGCTTGCCGAGCGCCAACGCCTGTTCGAGCTGCCCCGGTCCAGTTGGGACGACTACGACAAGAGCCTGATTTCCGCTGGCGGCGGGGTGTACCGGCGCTCTGCCAAGGCGATCAGCCTGAGCCCCGAGGCACGCGCCGCGCTCGGCATCGAGGCCGCCGAGCTGAGCCCGGTCGAGCTGCTGCGGGCCATCCTGCTGGCGCCGGTGGACCTGCTCTACAACGGCGGCATTGGCACCTATGTCAAGGCCAGTTTCGAGAGCCATGCCCAGGTGGGCGACAAGGCTGGCGACGCGTTTCGCGTCAACGGCGGCGAGTTGCGCTGCAAGGTGGTAGCCGAGGGCGGCAACCTGGGTTGCACGCAAAACGGCCGCATTGAATACGCGCAACAAGGCGGCCTGATCTACACCGACGCCATCGACAACTCGGCGGGCGTGGACTGCTCCGACCATGAGGTGAATATCAAGATACTGCTGGACCGTGTCGTCGAAGCGGGTGATTTGACGCTGAAGCAGCGCAACGACCTGCTGGCCTCGATGACGGACGAAGTCGGCCTGCTGGTGCTGACCGACAACTACTACCAGACCCAGGCGCTTGACATCGCCAGCCATCGCCCGCTGTACCTGCTGGACGGGCAGCAGCGGCTGCTGCAATGGCTGGAGCACAAGGGCCGCCTGAACCGCGCCATCGAATTCCTGCCCACCGACGAGGAAATCGCGCTGCGCAAGGCCCGGAAAACCGGCCTCTCGGCCCCCGAGGGCGCGGTGGTGCTGGCCTACGCCAAGATGTCGGTATTCGATGAGCTGGTGGCCAGCAATCTGCCAGACGACCCCTACTACAGCCGGGCGCTCAAGGCCTACTTCCCCAGGGTCCTGACCGAAAAGTTTGAAGCGGCCATCGCCAGCCACCCGCTGAAGCGCGAGATCATCGCCACCTTCATCACCAACACGGTGGTGAACCGCACCGGCGCCACCTTCGTCAACTTCATCTCGTCCGAGGCGGGCGCAACGGCAGCCGACGTGATTCGTGCCTTCACGCTGGCACGCGAAATATTTGACCTGGAAGCGCTGTGGGACCAGATTGACGCGCTTGACTACCGGGTGGATGCCAGCTTGCAGCTCGATCTGCTGTCCAAACTGATCGCCATTGCCCAGCGCGCCTCCCGCTGGATGCTGCGCGTGCGCACCCAGAGCACCGACCTGCCGACCCTGATAGCGCGCTACCAGCCGGCGGCGCGCGAGTTGCGCGCGCAACTCGCGGACTGGTTGCCGCCATCTGCCCACGACCGTTGGGAGCAGACCACGTTGCGCCTCGTGCAAGCCGGCGTTGAATCGGCGCTGGCGCAAAACCTGACGGCGCTGGAGTTCATCTTCCCGGCGCTCGACCTGGTCGATCTGGCGCAAAGCGCCAATACCGGGCTGGAGCAGGCGGCGCGCGCCTACTTTGGCGTGGACGCCGAACTCGACCTGACGCTCTGGCGCGCCGAGATCAGGCGTCTGCCCACGGACACGCTGTGGCAAACCCAGGCACGCGGCAGCGCGCGCGACGACGTTTATTCGATCGCCAGCCAGATCACCCAGGGCCTGTTGTCGCGCTGCGAAGATCTGGCAGGCTGGCGCGAGCAGCATGCGCCGGCAATTGATCGCCTGCACAAGCTGCTGGCCAGCATCAGCACCCAGGGCGCCGACCTGGCGCCGGTTTCGGTGGCGCTGCGCGAGCTGCGGCATCTGGCCTGAACCCGCTCGTCGCCTGCCCATGAAACGCGAAAACATCGAGCTATTTTTTGCCACGCTAAAGGCCGCCAACCCGCAGCCGGTCACGGAACTTGAATACACCAGCGTGTTCGAGCTTCTGGCCGCCGTGCTCCTCTCGGCGCAGGCCACCGACGTGGGCGTGAACAAGGCCACGCGCAAGCTTTTCGCGGTGGCAAGCAGCCCCCAGGCCATCCTCGACCTTGGGCAAAATGGCCTTGAAAACCATATCAAGACCATTGGCCTTTACCGCAGCAAGGCCAGGCACCTGATGCAAACCTGCCGCATGCTCGTGGAACTGCACGGTGGCGTGGTGCCGCGCAGCCGCGAGGCGCTGCAGGCCCTGCCCGGCGTGGGGCGAAAGACCGCCAACGTCGTCCTCAACTCGGCCTTTGGCGAAGCCGCGATGGCCGTGGATACGCACATCTTTCGCGTCAGCAACCGCACCGGCCTGGCGCCGGGGAAAAATCCGCTGGAAGTCGAACTGAAGCTGCTCAAGCGCATACCGCCTGAGTATCTGGTGGACGCCCACCACTGGCTGATCCTTCACGGGCGCTATGTCTGCGTTGCGCGCAAGCCGCTTTGCTGGCAGTGCGCGGTGGCCCCCTATTGCGACTACCAGCCCAAGACCGAGCCGCCCCGCGCCTGATGCACAGTGGCGGCCTTGCGTGCCGCTGTGCATCCATCCCTGGCGAGGCGTTACGATGCTGAAAAAACAAGCACCCTCAAACCATGACCGATATCCTGACCGTCACAATGAATCCCGCGCTGGACGTGTCAACCGCAACGGGCCAAGTCGTGGATACGCACAAACTCAGGTGTACGGCTGCAAAGTTTCACCCGGGCGGCGGCGGCATCAACGTGGCCCGCGTAATGCACCGTCTGGGCAGCAACTGCCTCGCCCTCTATCCGGCTGGCGGCGTGCATGGGCAACGCTTGCAGCAGCTGCTCGCCGAGGAACAGGTAGCCGGCCATTGCATCCCCATTGCTGGAGAAACACGGGAGAGCTTTTCAGTCCATGAAAACGCCACCGGACGCGACTTCCGTTTTGTCCTGCCGGGGCCCGAACTGCTCCCCTCTGAATGGCAGGCCTGCCTGGCATATGTTGCGGAAATCGAGGTGCCGCCCCGCTACCTGGTGGCCAGCGGAAGTCTGCCACCCGGCGTACCGGCCGACTTTTACGCAAGGCTGGCCCGGCTGGCGCGCGCCCGCGGCAGCCTCATGGTGCTGGACACCTCGGGACCGCCGCTGGCGGCGGCGCTGGCAGAAGGGGTGTACCTTGTCAAGCCCAGCCTTCGGGAGTTGCGCGAACTCACTGGCCTGCCGCTGCTGACCGGGCAGCAGTGGCGCGAGGCAGCGCAGGCGATCCAGAGGGACGGCCGGGCCCAGATCGTGGCGCTTTCACTCGGTGAAAAGGGTGCCCTGCTGGTCACAGCCGAAAAGGCCCTGCACGCTGACAGCATCCCGGTCAAGGTAGCCAGCTCGATCGGTGCGGGCGACAGCTTTGTCGGCGGGCTGGTCTGGGCGCTGAGTCGAAACATCGAACTGGAACCGGCCTTTCGCTACGGCATGGCAGCGGGGGCCGCCGCCCTGCTGACGGCGGGAACTGCGCTGTGCCAGGCCGCCGATGTGGAGCGGCTCCACAACGCTGTCACCGTGCGGCCCGCCTGAGCCGCCTGCCGGCGCGTCGCCTGGCCTGCATGACCCGAGACCGGCAGCAGCGCCCTTTCGCCGGGCAACTTGATCTGGCGCAAGCCCGAACCAGCGGCAGTCGGCTACCGTGCAGGCATGGCAAGGGGCACAGCTGCGGGCCGCGCTTTTGATACCTCTTGCGTCCGGTTCTTGCACGCCCATGCAACAGGTTGGAGACATCACCATGGCACAACACTTCATTCGCTGGTTTTCGGAGATAGGCATTGCCGATGTTGCGCTGGTCGGCGGCAAAACCGCGTCGCTGGGCGAGATGGTCCGCGAGCTCGGCGCGCAGGGCGTTCGGGTGCCCAACGGGTTTGCCGTCACGGCCGGGGCCTATCGCTATCTGCTCGATCAAAACCACGCCTGGCAAGGGCTGCACGACGCGCTTGATGGCCTGGACGTCAAGGATGTGGATGACCTGGCCCGGCGCGCCCAGCGCGCCAGGGAAATCATCCACAAGGCACCCCTGCCAGATGACCTTGTGGCCGAGATTCTCGGCGCCTATGCCGGGCTGCGCGATGAGTACGGCGAACAGCTGACGCTGGCCGTGCGAAGTTCGGCCACGGCCGAAGACCTGCCGACCGCCAGCTTTGCCGGACAACATGAAACCTTTCTCAATATTTCGGGCGAGGCCAGACTGCTTGACTCGATCAGGCAGTGTTTTGCCAGCCTGTTCATGGACCGCGCGATTGCGTACCGGGTTGACCATGGCATTGATCATTTCAAGGTCTACCAGTCGGTCGGCGTGATGAAAATGGTGCGTTCCGATTGCGCGGCCAGTGGCGTCATCTTCACGCTGGACACCGAGTCGGGCTTTCGTGACGTGGTGTTCATTACCGGCGCCTACGGGCTGGGCGAAAACGTCGTGCAGGGCACCGTCGACCCCGATGAGTTTTACTTGTTCAAGCCTACCCTGCAGCGCGGCCACCGCCTTGTGCTCAGGCGCAAGCTCGGCGGCAAGAAGGTTCGCATGGTCTATGCGAAGGCGGCCGGCCGCGAGAGTACGCGCAACATGCCGACTTCGCCAGAAAACCAGGCCCGTTACTGCATCAGCGATGACGAGGTCCTGGAGCTGGCCGATGCCGCCATCCGCATCGAGGCCCACTACAGCCGAAAAGCCGGCCAGCCGACACCGATGGATGTCGAGTGGGCCAAGGATCGCGTTGACGGGAAAATCTACATTGTTCAGGCGCGGCCAGAAACCGTCGCCTCGCGAAAACCCCTTGGAATGATTGAGGAGTACCGGCTCGAAACCATTGGCCGGCTGTGTGCGAGCGGCCGTGCCGTCGGTGCAAAGATAGCGACCGGACGGGCGCGCGTCATCGGCAACGTCTCCGAACTTGGCCAGTTCCAGCCCGGCGAGGTGCTGGTGGCGGACACGACCATGCCGGACTGAGGCACGGTCATGAAAATTGCCGCCGCCGTCGTGACCAACCGTGGCGGGCGCACCTGCCACGCGGCCATCGTCGCCCGCGAGATGGGCATCCCGGCCGTGGTCGGCTGCGACCATGCGACCACCTCGATCCGGACCGGCGACGAGATCACCGTGTCATGCGCCGAAGGCAGCGAAGGGCATGTCTATGCGGGCCTGCTGCCCTTCACCACAACGAGCACCGACGTCACCAGCCTGGCGCGGCCACGCACGCACCTCATGGTGAACCTGGCCAACCCGGACATCGCCTTCCAGACGGCACTGCTGCCCAGCGATGGCGTGGGGCTGGCGCGCATGGAGTTCATCATTGCCGAACACATCCGCGCTCACCCCATGGCGCTGATCCATCCCGAAAAGGTCGGGGATGCATCGGTGCGCGATGAAATCGCCCGCCTCACGCATCTGTTCGACAGCCCGGCTGACTATTTCGTCCGGCAGCTGGCCGAAGGCGTCGGAACGATTGCTGCGGCCTTCTACCCCAGGCCGGTCATCGTTCGAATGTCCGATTTCAAGACCAACGAATATGCCAGCCTGCTGGGAGGACGCTGCTTTGAGCCGCTTGAGGCCAACCCGATGATCGGCTTTCGCGGTGCCTCGCGCTATGCCCATCCGGCCTATGCCGAAGGCTTCGCGCTGGAGTGCGCCGCCATGAAGCGCGTGCGCGACGACATGGGGCTGAACAATGTCAAGCTGATGATTCCGTTCTGCCGCCGCGTCGAGGAAGGCGAACGGGTGCTGCAGGCGATGGCGGCACAAGGGCTGGGGCGCGGGGTCAACGGTCTGGAGATCTACGTGATGTGCGAGATTCCCAACAACGTGATCCAGATCGATGCCTTTGCCCGGCTGTTCGACGGCTTTTCGATCGGCTCCAACGACCTGACGCAACTCGTGCTCGGGGTGGACCGGGACTCGGACATCGTGGCCTTTGACTTCGACGAACGTGACCCGGGCGTCAAGATGATGATCCGGCAGACCCTGGAAGGCGCGCGCCGCAACCATCGGCACGCAGGCATCTGCGGACAGGCACCCTCGGACTATCCGGAAATGGCAGAATACCTTGTCGAGCTCGGCATTGACTCGATGAGCGTGACGCCCGATACGCTGCTGAAGATCACCCGCGATGTGCTTGCCGTGGAAGCGCGCCTGGGGCGGGCACCACGCGGCGCCGCAGACCTCAACTCAACACCGCCACTGGCGGACGGGAGCAAGACATGAGCCAGCCCATTTCGTCATTGATGCAGCGCGAGGTGTACGCGGTAGACCCTGACGCCACGGTGCAGTCCGTCGAGGCGCTGATGGTGGCCAGGGGTCTGTCCTGGGTTCCGGTGGTCGATAAAAGCGGCATTGCCCTGGGCGTTATCAGCAGCGCCGACCTGCTGCGCTTTCATGCGGACGGCAAGCAGGCCACGGCAGTCTGCGCCTGGCAGATCTGCAGCTACAAGCCCATCACGGTGAGCGACGATACCAGCGTCAACGAGGTGGCCAGGCTGATGGTCGACACCGGCGTTCATCACGTGGTGGTGACGCAGGGCACGGAAGTCAAGGGCGTGGTGTCCTCGCTGGACTTCGTGCGGACTTTCATCACCTAAAATTTCTTCGGCCGCACGTTTCACTATAGTGGGGGCTTGACCTGCCGAGGTTTAGACGCGTACCCGATCACTGCATTTCCTCCCTTAACCAGCACTGGATCGAGATCAATATGTTCAAGCACATCCTCCTGGCCACCGACGGCTCCGACGCCTCCGACCACGCCGCACAATTGGCGGTGGAGCTGGCCCGCACGCATGGGGCAAAGCTGACCGCCGTCTACGTCACCGACCCCTACCCCTTCCTCTCCATCGGCCAGACCAACCCGCTGGGCCTGCAGGCCTACATGGCGGCAGCCCAGCAGTCTGCGTCAGAGGCGCACGCCAGGGTTGCGGCCTTGTGCGACCAGGGCGGCGCGCCGGTGGTGTTGCAGGCACGCATGGTCGAGAACGTGGCGGCCGCGCCGGGCATCGTTCAGCTGGCTGCTGATGAAGGCGCGGACCTCATCGTGGTCGGCTCACACGGCCGCAGCGGCATCGCCAGGCTGATGCTGGGCAGCGTTGCCAACAAGGTGGTTGCCGAATCGCCCGTTCCGGTACTGGTCGTTCGCTAAGACGAGCCGGTAGCGCGCGAAGCCATCTCCCCGCCCGCCCGAAAAGGGCGGGCCGTCAGCGCAGCCGCAGCACCCGTTCGCCCTCGCCCTCGCCACCCATGACCTCGACCAGGGCATCAAGGCCCTTGAGCATGGCCAGAAAGTTCGCGTAACCATATTCCCTGGCGTCAAAGGTCGAGTCCAGGCGCTTGAGCATCTGGCGCATGGAGGCCTCGCTTACCCAGGCGCCGCCCTGGCTTTCAGTCAGCAGCCGGATGGCGCGCCTGAAGAGTTCCGCCGCATCGGCCTGCCATTGCGGCGTGGGTTGCGCAGGCACGAAGCCCTCGGGGCTTGGCACCAGGTTTTCGTAATAGCGAAAATCATGGCAGCTTCTGGCCCAGTGCCGGTTGGTGAACGGACGGGCACCGACGCCCACCAGGCTGCGCCCGGCCGCCTTCACTTTCTGCGACAGCGGCATAAAGTCGCTGTCGCCGCTGACAACCACAACCGTGCCGATGTGGCCTAGGCGGCCAATGTCCTCCATCGCGTCCAGGCACAACCTGATGTCGGCGCCGTTCTTGGCCGAGCCACCGGGCGGGAACAACTGAATCAGCTCCACCGCGCCTTGCAGCAGCGCATCGCGGTAACGGCTGAAATACTGCCAGTTGCAGTAGGCGCGGTTGATGGCGATCGGCCCGAAGGACGCGGCCAGCTCAAGCACTGCCTGGATGTCGACCAGGGGCTCCTGCACCCTGAAGCGGTTGTCCTGCTTGCTGTAAGCCCCCTCCTGGCGCGCTTCGCACAGGCTGGCGTGCAGGTTTTCAAAATCCCAGTAAAGTGCGACTGAGGCTTCCTGCACTTCGTCGCTGCCTTGCTTGCGCATGATGTTTCCTTGTGAAGTTGCCGTGATCCTAACGTGGCCCAGGAGTCGGATTCTGGACCGGATTTTGTTCGCAAGTCAGCCCGGGCAGATTTTCCGGGAACCGCGTAAGCTGCACTTTTCAAAGGAGCGCCCATGCCACCACGCCTTGCCGCCCATGACTTTGACCAGGAACTGCTGATTCTCTTCGACGCCTATGTCCACGGCAGCCTGGACCGGCGGGGCTTTCTGGCGCAGGCGCAGAAGTTTGTCAAGGCCGGCGTGACGGCCGCCGGTTTGCTGGCCGCGCTGAGCCCGGACTTCGCCGCGGGCCAGCAAGTGCCCGCCGATGACGCCCGGCTGAAGATTGAACGGCTCGCCTACCCCTCGCCCACGGGCAGCGGCACCGCCAAGGGCTACCTGGCACGCCCCGCCGGCGCCGGCCGTGCTGGTGATCCATGAAAACCGGGGGCTCAACCCGCACATCGAAGACATTGCGCGGCGCCTTGCGCTCGACGGCTTCATGGCTTTTGCGCCGGATGCGCTGACGCCGCTGGGCGGCTATCCCGGCGACGAACAAAAGGCCGTTGCCGCCTTTGCCACGCTGGACCAGGCCAGGACACGCGAGGACTTCGTCACTGCCGCGCATTGGCTCAAGACGCGCGGCGACGCGAGCGGCAAGCTCGGCGCCGTCGGCTTTTGCTATGGCGGCGGCATCGTCCACCTGCTGGCAACCCGCCTGCCTGACTTGGACGCTGGCGTGGCCTTTTACGGCAACGTGCCAGCGCCCGCGGAAGCCGCCAAGGTCAAGGCGCCGCTGCTGGTGCAGCAGGCGGGGAACGATGAACGCATCAATGCCGCCTGGCCGGCCTACGAAGCGGCGCTGAAGGCGGCGGGCGTGAAGTTCACGGTCTACCAGTACCCCGGAACGCAGCATGGCTTCAACAATGACACCACGCCGCGCTATGACGCCGCAGCGGCGAAACTGGCGTGGGGGCGCACGCTGGCTTTCTTCAATACCTATTTACAGCCTTCTGCGCCCGCCTGAAAGTCATGTGGGGTCGACTCCAGCGTTTGACTTGACCACGGCATGGCCCAAAAGACGGATTTCTTGCTGATTTCCAGTGAAATCAACCTCTAGCCCATACAGGACGGTCATCATCAGCTATATTTTTAATAGTAAGCTGCAAAACCCGCGCTCCGGGCCATCAAAAACCATGGCCGCCCGGCAGGCTGTCTAGTACTTCGACCCTGAGGTATCGGAACAAAATGAAAGTGATGGATTCGGAGCCAGGCCTAGGCGCAAACCGCAGACATAGCTGTAGCTATGGCGAGGATTTGCAACGAAGGCATGGGTTCGAAGACGCGCTTTCATGTTTCGATATTTCTGGGCCGGAGTACTAGGGCACGGATTGAGCGCGCGCCGGCTGCCTGGCCTCTGGCGCAAACATGTCCGCCGGTATCGGCGGCAGACGCGGCGCCGGGTCAACTGGCGGTGTGGCGGGGAAGGCTTGCGGGCTGCCTGGCAGCGCTGCGGTGCCCGCATCATTCGGAACGATCAGGCTCTGCGGCGGCTGGTCTGGCGTTGTGGTCTCGGCTTCGGCCGGCTGCTCCGGCTGCGCTTCGGGAACGCTCGCCCGCGCGGGCGGGGCAATCCCGGCGAAGCGAGCGCCCGGGTCAATCAGTTTGGTCCTGAGCGACTGCACGAAGAAGTCGCCCACGATGGGCAGCGCGCTGTGCGCGCCCTGGCCCCAGTAATTGCCTTGCAGCCTGACCCGGTTGTCGTTGAAACCCACCCAGGCACCGGCCACCAGTTGCGGATGCATCAGGATGAACCAGCCGTCGGTGTTGTCCTGCGTGGTGCCGGTCTTGCCCGCCACATCGGCCTGGATGCCGTAGCTGCCGCGAATGGCAGCGCCGGTGCCGCGGTCAACCACGCCGCGCATCACATCGACCAGCGTCTGCGCCGTGGCCACGGGCATGGCCTGCTCGGGCGCCTTCTGCTGGAACTGTTCGAGCACCTTGCCGTTTCGGTCTTCGATGCGCGTCACCAGAATGGGCTCGAGGTAGCTGCCGCTGTTGGCCAGGGTGCTGTAGCTGGCCACCATTTCCTTCAGGGTGACCGGACTGGTCCCCAGCGCCAGCGAGGGCACCTCCTCAAGCTTGCTCTGGCGCACGCCCATGGCCTTGGCCAGCTTGGCCACCCGGGCCGGGCCCACGCTTTGCATGACTTGCGCCGTGATGGTGTTTTTGGAATAGGTCAGGCCTTCGCGCAACGTCATCGGCAGGCCGCTGGGCGGTCCGCCGTCGGTGGGCCGCCAGACCGCTCCGCCGCCCAGCGGAATCTCCACGGCCTGGTCCATGAAGGTGTCTGAAGGGCTGGCGCCTTTCTCAAAAGCAGCCCCGTAGACAAAGGGCTTGAAGGTCGAGCCGGGCTGGCGGCGCGCCTGCTGCACATGGTCAAACGGGTCCAGGCCAAAGTCGCGGCTGCCGACCCAGGCCATCACATGGCCGTTGGACGGGTCAAGCGCCAGGAAGCCGGCCTGCAAGCGGGTCTTGTCCTCGCGCAGCGAGTCCATGAAAGCTTTATCTGCCAGCAACTGCTTGTAGGCCTGCTCTTCCGTCAGGCCGGAATCGCGGGCGGCCTTGTACTCGGCGGTCTCGCGCACAAAGGCGCGCACAAGGTCTTTTCTGGCAGCCCAGCCGCGCGGACCCCATTGCCCATTGGCAACGCCCTGCAGCCGGTTGCCCTGCCTGGCCAGCGCCTGGTTGGCGAACTTTTGCAGCCGTGAATCCAGCGTGGTGCGCACCACCAGGCCGTCGGCATAGATGTTGTAGTCGTTGCGGTCGGCCCATTCGATCAGCCAGCGGCGCAGAAACTGTGTGAAATGGGGCGCGGGGCCAAGCGGCTCGGTCTGCCGCTCAAAATCCACCCTGAGCGGCTTTTTCTTCAGCGACGCCAGCTTGCCCGCATCGAGCTTGCCGTCCTTGACCATCTGCGCGAGCACCGTATTGCGGCGCTGCATGGAGCGCTCGGGGTTGAGCACCGGGTTGTAGTAGCTCGTGCCCTTGAGCATGCCGATCAGCGTGGCGCTCTCCAGCATGTCCAGCTCGTCGGCCGACTTGTCGAAATAGGTGCGGGCCGCCATCTCGATGCCGTAGGCGTTGTAGAGAAAGGGCACCGTGTTGAGGTAGGTCTCCAGGATCTCTTTCTTGGAGTAAACCGCCTCGATCTTCAGCGCCGTAATGGCTTCCTTGATCTTGCGTGTGAGCGTCTGCGCCCGGCCCACTTGGTCAGGATAAAGGTTGCGCGCCAGCTGCTGCGTGATGGTCGAGCCGCCCTGAACATCGCCCGAGAAGGTCTGCAGCGCGGCCGCGGCGGTTCTTTTCAGGTCGATTCCGTGATGCTGAAAGAAGCGGTGGTCCTCGGTCGCGATCAGGGCATTGACCACGTTCGGCGAGATATCGGCAAGCTTCACCCAGTCGCGGTTGGCGCGCTTGAACACGGCCAGTTCCTTGCCATCGGCCGAAAGCACCACGGCGGGTTTCTCGGACTTGGCCTTGCGCAGATCCTTGATGCTCGGCGTAAACGGAATCAGCACGAGCACATACAGCAGCACCAGCACCGGGACAGCCGCCAGCGCCAAAAAAATGCCGCGCCGGGTGGGGTGCCGCACGCGGCGCAATACTTCATCCGCAAAAGGTTTGAGACGGGCCAGGGCCATTTTCATTGGGAAGGGTCCAGGGTTGGGCAGCTCGGTGTGGCAGGACGACGGCGCCTGCGCCCGGAAAATTTACAGCCGAAAGGCTGCGGTCTCGGCTGTACCCGGATCAGCAAACCGGAGGACGCATCGCGGACTCTCAAGGTGGCGAAGGCCCAAGGCTGCGGCCGGGTCAAACAGCGATTTTATCCAACTCGGCGATCAGCGTGCCCGTCCCGGCAGCAAAGGCCACTGCCAGGAACCTTGTTATTCAGGCCCTGGAAAACCGCGTTTTACCTGCCCCCTGCGCCAAATCGCGCTGCAGCCCCCTGAATATGGGCGCGAGCAACTATATTTTTGATAGCGTTTAAAACGCCACCGCAAGGACTCAGGGACAGAACCATGGCGGCGCTGTGCCGATGCCGTGTAGGCGTTGACGATGGCCGTCAATTGAGAAAAAGCTGAAAGATGATGCCGCTGCTATTCGAGACCAGCACCATGGTCGCCTGACTCCCGCAAAGACCACCGTGCGGCGTACGGACCTGGGGAATCTTGCCCAAGGGAGAATCCGCCAGCACCGACTCACTCTTGCTCATAATGGGCACCAGCTCTTCAGTAAAAGCCACACCCTTTTCAAGCAAGGCGAGCTTGACCTTGCTGTAATAGCTGGAAATCGGCGAGCCACAAGTGGTCAGCATGAGGCGGTCGGCGCCCTTCAGGCTTGCATTTTGGCTCCTCGGCATGGGCATCAACCGTGGATGCTCACTCCTTCTTCCTGGCCTTGGCAGGCGCCGCAGGGGCGGAGTTGTCCGGCTCAGGGGCGAAGTCTGAGCCCAGCTTCAGCACATCTTCAAACTCAGCCAACTCCTCACCAATGGAAGCGTATTTTTTGGACTTGGCTTTGTTGCCTGTCCATTTGAGTACCGCAGCTTCCAGGTCTTCCTTGAAATGAGCGAGTGCTGATTCCTTGACGGCTTTGGTTGCCGTCTTCGAAGTACTGGACCAGAGGTCAATCAGGTCGGACAGGCCGTTGTCAAAATCCTCGAACGTTTCAAGGTGCATCCATTGGCCGCTTTTATCAAACATTTCTTCTTTCGGTAGTTGCATGTGCGTCAGTTTAGCGGGGCGATCGGTGATCCAGGCCACCGGGAATCCCCACCGGCCAGGTGAAGCGGTCATCAAAGTACAGGGGCGATCCGCCCAACCTTCTCGAATCTCCATCCGGCTCCATGCAGAACCCAAAGAGCCGCCATAAACCGGTCCGCAAATGAAAAAAGCACCCAGGCTTGAGACCTGGGTGCTTGAATCGTTTCTTGTTTTTGGCTCCTCAACCTGGGCTCGAACCAGGGACCTACGGATTAACAGTCCGGCGCTCTACCAACTGAGCTATTGAGGAATTGAGCCTCGAATTATAGCGTCATTTTTTGGTGATTTTTGAAGCTTCTCGCCAAACAAGCTGCCCGCCACCATGAAACGCCAATTGGCTGAGGAATTTTAACCGTCGCTGACCCTCTGCCATTGGTCCTGTCACGCACCCACAGCCGGCATGGACAAATCGCCTTTCGAAAACGCGGCATTTGCGCCCTCATCGATACTGGCAGCGTCCTTTTCACCGAATCTGATACCGCACATGCTCAAAACATCCATCGACAAGCAAAAAATCAAGTTCCTGCTGCTGGAAGGTATTCACCCATCGGCCATCGAAGTCCTGCGGGCTGCGGGTTATACGCAGATCGACAGTGTGCCTGGCGCCCTCCCCGAGGATGAACTCAAGAAGCGCATTGCGGATGCGCATTTTGTTGGTATCCGCTCGCGCACGCAGCTCACCGCTGACGTGTTTGCGCACGCTTCAAAGCTGGCTGCAGTGGGCTGTTTTTGCATAGGCACCAACCAGGTTGATCTGCAAGCCGCGCGGGAACGTGGCATCGCGGTGTTCAATGCGCCGTATTCCAACACCCGCTCGGTGGCCGAACTGGTGCTGGCCGAGGCGATTTTGCTGTTGCGCGGCGTACCCGAGAAAAGCGCGGTGGCGCATCGTGGCGGATGGCTCAAGTCGGCTGACAACGCTTTCGAGATTCGCGGCAAAACCTTGGGCATCGTGGGCTATGGCTCGATTGGTACGCAGCTCTCGGTGCTGGCCGAGGCGCTGGGCATGCACGTCGTGTTCTTTGATGTGGTCACCAAGCTGCCGCTGGGAAATGCCCGCCAGGTCGCGCAGCTACACGAATTGCTGGCGCAGTCTGACGTGGTCAGCCTGCATGTTCCGGAAACGCAGGCCACGCAATGGATGATTGGCGCGCCCGAAATCGCGGCCATGAAGCCGGGCAGCGTGTTCATCAATGCATCGCGCGGAACCGTGGTGGAAATCGGGCCCTTGGCCGACGCCCTGCGGCAGAAAAAGCTGCTGGGTGCGGCGGTTGACGTTTTTCCGGTAGAGCCGCGCAGCAACAAGGAACTCTTCGAGTCGCCCCTGCGCGGGCTGGACAACGTGATTCTGACGCCCCACGTTGGCGGCTCCACCATGGAGGCGCAGGAGAACATTGGCGTGGAAGTGGCGGAGAAGCTGGTGAAATACAGCGACAACGGCACCTCGACCTCGTCCGTCAATTTCCCTGCGGTGGCGCTGCCGGCCCACCCCGGCAAACACCGTTTGCTGCACATTCACCGCAACGTGCCCGGCGTGCTGGCGGAGATCAACCGCGTGTTCTCCGACAACCACATCAACATCGCGTCCCAGTATCTTCAGACCAACGACGCCATCGGTTATGTGGTCATCGACATTGATGCAGCTTACTCTGACATGGCACTGGCAAAGCTTGCCGACGTGCCCGGAACCATCCGGAGCCGGGTGCTGTTCTAGGCGGAAATCTTCACGCATTGCTTACTACAAAAATAGTAGCAATATATGACCGTAGCCATTGGTCTTGAGGCACTTTTCAGGCTATGTCTGAATTAGCTGTTGCAAGCAAATCTCCCAGAGGGAGAGCTGTTGAGCCTCCATAGCTACAAACACAATTCAACACCTAACTCATACATAGCCACTTTTCACCCTGAAATCCGGCCAAAACCGGAAATGGGGCAACTTCAGCCCGGTGTCGCAGGCTGAGCGGAGGCCGGCACCTGCAGTCCCAGCAAGGTCGCCAGTGCGGCGGTTGGCATGGCGCCCTCTTGCGTAACCAGTGCACCGTTCTGCGCATTCAAAGCCACGATGGTCGGTATCGACGCAAAGCCAAAGCGGTTGAACAGTTCCGTATTTTTGGCAATGACAGCCTTCTGCGCATCGCTGGCACCGGCTGCTGTCAGACCACCCTGATGGGCGAGCAGCGAGGCTTCGTGCGCGTCCATCGCCGCGATTGGATCGCTTGCCGCCAGCAGCGCAGCGCCCTGTGACGTGCTGGAGGGATTGAGGATGCCGACCGGAATCCATACAAACCTGGCCTGCGATTTCAGGGGTTTGGCCGCCTCCCACAAGGCGCCACAGTGTGGGCACTGCGCATCGAAGAACACATACACCGTGCGCGCGCTCATTGGGGAGCCGGCAGAAAAACCTGCCGCTTCTGCCGCAACGGTGGCCATGGAAACGGGCGTGGGCACCTTGCCCGATGCTGCGCTGTCGGGTGCCTGCTTGCAGCCGGCCAATGCAAGAAAGCCTGCTGCGAGCAGCACACCAATGAACTTCCGGAAAGGGGTGAATGTCATGAAAAATGCCAATGTGGGTTAGAGCCGGCAAAGGTTAACCCAAATCACGCCAGCCGACTTGCCTCCCCCCGAAAGCAGCTGAGTATCACAACCGCTGTGCATCAGCTCCTGGATACGGGGGGACGATGCGCTGGCTTGCGGAAAGGGGTACCAGCAGTCGCACGCGCGTGCCGGCACCGGGTTTGGTGAATATTTGCAGGTGCCCGCCCATGCCTAGTGCGCGCTTCTTCATGTTTTCAAGCCCTCTACCCCCTTGACCGCCCGGGTGACCCGCCTCACGGCGCGGGATTCCGCTGCCGTTGTCGCGTATCTCCAGCAGCATGAAGTTGTCGGCTGGCACGTAAGAACAAACGACTTCAACCGCGGTGGCTTGCGAATGCCGCATGACGTTCGACAGGCATTCCTGCGCGATTCGCAATACCTGCTTTGCCGTGTCGCCGTGAAGATTCTGCAAGGGCCCGTAGGCATCGACTGCCCAGCGCATCTTGATGCCCAGCGCGTCCAGCCCGGGCTGCACGCGGTAGCGCAGACGGCCCAAGGCATCGATCACGCTGTCGTCTGCGCCATCAATGACATCGACCATCATTTTCAGGTCGACAAGGCACTGCTCCAGTGCCATGGCCACGCCCTGCTGCTGTGGCGAGTGGGAATCGAGCGTGGCCAGAATACTGACCAGCTGTGAGCACACGCCATCGTGCAAATCCTGGGCAATCCGCCGCCGCTCTCCCGCGATGGCGAAAGCCACGCTATCGCTTTGCGGTCCAAAGCCGGTGAGCGGGCTCCAGGCCGACGACTGTGCCCCTGCCCTGCGTTTCAAAGGGGCAAACCACTTTGAGGTTCGGGCAAAAATCATCAGCCCCACCACCAGCAAAAAAACCGCATACAGCGCGCGTCCCGGCGTATTGCGCTCGGCAGGCAGATCCGGGGACAGAAAATCAGCCATGCAAATCACCAGGCCGAACACACTGCCCAGCAGCGCCAGCCAGCGGCGTCTGTGCTCAGGGCCCAGCGCATGCACCTTGAACGCGCCATGGCTGAGCAGCCCGAGGATGCAGACCGTGTTCATGGCCAGCCAGAGCATGTACACCCCAGCCTGCAACCCCGGCGCCAATTTGCCCAGGGCTAGCAGCAGCAGCCCGGCAATCCCCTGGGCCATCCAGATGAGGTGAGTCTCGAAACGAATGACCGATGCGCTGATCAAAAAAAAGAACAGCAGCGCCACGATGGCCACCTGGCCGGCAGCGTGCGAGAGAAAGAACAGCAGCGACTTGCTCGAGAAAACCGCGCCCGCGCTACTGCCCAGCAAGTAGGCCAGCCAGCCGCCAGTGGCGACTGCATAGGCCAGATGGAAGGGGTTGCGCCCCGCTCTCCAGAACCAGAGCGACCCGGCCAAGGCGAGCAGCAAGCCGCCGCTGCTGCTCAAGGCAAGGCCCAGCAGCGTAGCGGGGCTGTAGCCGGGGGAATCCACGGTGCCCCTAGAAAAGACCCCGAAGCGCCGCAAAACTCACTGCCTGCGCGCGGGTATGCACCTGCAGTTTGCTGTAGATGTTTTTGATGTGTGCATTGACGGTCTGGGCACTGATGGTCAGGCGCACGCCAATCTCGCCGCTGGTGTAGCCGGCGGCAACCAGCTTCAGCACCTCTTTTTCGCGCTCGGACAGCCGTTCTTTTTCACGCCCTTGGTGCGGGATCTGGTCACTACGCTGACCATGCTCAAACTTGCCCAGCAGCCGCCGGGCCAGGTTGGGCGTGATCGACGCACCGCCATTCACGACCTGCAAAACCGCTTGCGAAAAATTCCCGAACCACGAGTTTTTCACCATGTAGCCCGTGGCGCCCAGCTCGAACGCATGCAGGGCGTGCTGCTCGTCCTCCATGGCGGTAATCACCACGGCCTCTGCCATGGGGTGAACGGTTTTCATGTACTCAATCAGCTCAAAACCCGTGCCATCCCCGAGGTTCAGGTCAACCAGCATCACATCAAACTCATGCTGGCTGATCAGTCGCCGTCCCTCCTTCATGCTTCTGGCCTGCCCCAGAAGATTGATGCGCAGGTCCGCCAGGAGTTCTTGCGAGATCACGCGCCGCATGTTGGCGTCGTCGTCGATCAAGATCACGCGAACCGGCTGCCCCGGCTGGCCAATCAGAAAATCAGGCCACATCGACGGCACGCCGCCACGCGTGAGGAAACCGGCATCGCCCTTCGGGGAACCCGCGCCCGCTGAGGAACCCGCCGTGATGCCGCTGGGTATCTCTTCGTTTTGCATAAAACCCCTTGATGTCCGGTGATGAATGCTGGCCTTGATTTTGTAGATTCCTGGCGGCGATTTGCTTACAGGCTTTTACCTCTTACCTGGGTATAACCCATTATCTTTTCGCTTATGTTTACACGTTAAGGCAAATAGATACGAATTGCCATCGTAAACTTTGCCAAAAAATAAAAAATACACATTTTGTAACAGTAATTTCAAATTCCATCTGACTTGCGTTAACCCCTACCTCTACTTAAAAGAGACCGAATCTGCAGGGCACGGATGAAGAAAAGGACTCCCGAAAACGAAGAGATACCTCAAAGAAGGTAGAGCGCGGGGGGGGATTGGCAATGGCGAGTGCGGTGCTGAAACTGAACCCATGCCAAAGAAGAAGAAGGACACGAGACCGTAATTTGGATATTCAATTGTTCGAGCAGTCACCTGGCTCGCGGCGGGCCATCAGCAGAGACGAGCAACGACATGCCTTAAAAAGCGCGGCCTTCGCACCCAGAACATTCACAGGGCCCTCAGCGCCGCCTGCAACTCCCGGCCAATCTCTGGCCGCTCGGCAAAAGGATCCAGCGGGTTTTTCTGCTCTACGATCGCCTCCATGCGGGCCTGCACATTGCCCAGTGCCTTAGGGTGGCTGTAGATGTAAAACTGGTCAGCCGCCATGGCATCAAAAACCTTCTGCGCTACCTCCGCCGCCGTCACCTTGCCCGATCCAACGGCCCTGTCGGTCATGGCCTGGCCTATCAGCTGGCTGCGGGTTGGCTTCTCGCCGGAAAGCCCGGCGGGCCGGTTGCGATGGCTCTGGCTGATGCCGGTGGGCACGAAATACGGGCACAGCACACTGGCGCCAAGCTGGTCGCTGACCAGGCGCAAGTCCTGATACAGGGTTTCACTCAATGAAACCACCGCATGCTTGCTGACGTTATACACGCCCATGTTGGGCGGGTTGAGCAAGCCCGCCATGCTGGCGGTATTGACGATATGGCCCTGCCAGGACGGGTCTTTGCAGGCTGCGTCCAGCATCATCGGGGTAAACAGGCGAATGCCATGGATGACGCCCCAGAGATTGACGCCCAGCACCCATTCCCAGTCCTTGATGGTGTTTTCCCAGATGAGGCCGCCGGAACCCACACCGGCGTTGTTGAAAAGAAAGTTCGGCGCACCGAAGTGCTCGAAAACGGCCTCGCTCATGGCCTGCATGCGGTCGGCATCCGAGACATCCAGCTGGAAGGACAGCACGGGTGCGCCGGCAGCCTTCATCTCCTCGCTGGCCCGCTGAAGCGCATCGGCCTGCACATCGACCAGCACCAGATTCATGCCCAGCCTGGCGCCAATTCGCGCGCACTCCAGGCCGAAGCCCGAGCCAGCACCGGTTAAAACAGCCGTCTTGCCCTTGAAACTCGTGATCATCCATCCGCTCCTTGAAAATTAAACGCTGCGCAACATTTCGACATGGGGAATGCCGTCTTCCAGGTACAAATCGCCGGTCCTGACGAAACCGTGCTGCCGGTAAAAAAGCTCCAGGCGTGCCTGCGCGCCAATCCTGATGGCTTGCACGCCCCATTGCTGCGTCAGGCAGGCCACC
This sequence comes from Polaromonas sp., assembly GCA_046597475.1. GTDB lineage: Bacteria > Pseudomonadota > Gammaproteobacteria > Burkholderiales > Burkholderiaceae_C > Polaromonas. The sequence continues at coordinate 35,351 of JBKJKI010000160.1, forward strand.
GCCTTTTCTACCAGCACATGCCCTGCGCCAGTTCCGCGAACCGAATCGCGCGTGATGATGCGCCCCATGCTGGCCTCAGGGAACTTGCTGCCGACTGGAAGGCAGCGCGCATAGGCAACCAGTTGGCCGTCCAGCATGCCCAGCAAATGCATGGCTGTCTCGTCGGCGCCATCCATGTCCTGGAAGACGCAGGCCTGCTCGACCACAAACACCTCGCTGCGCAGCTGCAATGCGGCGTACAGTTCGGCGGTGCTCAAGGCATCAAAGGAGGTAAAACGCCATTTAATGCCGTTCATGCTGGCGTTGCTGCCCGGAGCGAGTAGCCGATGCGCGGGAAGTGCACATGAACGGTGCCGGCCCGCTCATCAATGCGACGCAAGGTGTAGTGCAGGCGAGTCGCGGCGACCAGTTCACCTTCACTGGACTCCAGCCCGAAGCTTTCGGCACTGATCACCACCCTGCTCCCCAGCGCAATGCCGTGCTCATCCTGAAAAACATCGTCGTGCAAGGCAGCAGGCGCCGAGGCCGCTGCGACGGCGATGGCCTCGGCAGCGGTGAATTTCTCCATGCTGCCGTGGCCGATGGCGGCCATGCGGTCCATCCAGTCGAGCACAGCGGGTGTGGCATTGAGAACGCCTGACAGCACCGAGGTACGTACGCGGGTGAACCACAGCGGGTGGTACATCGCAAAGTCGGTGATGCAAGGCACATCGCCCAGGACAAACGGCAGGTCGTCCAGCATGTCGGACAGGCGGCGTAAATACGATCTGTAGGCTGCGGCGGCGTCTTGCGGACGCTGCCGCAACATGCCCGCGCTCATGGCCTTGCGGTCTTCGCCAAAGGCCTTTGCCACCTCGACCGGCGCGTTCTCGAAGATCTGGGCCAGGCCCCGGGGCTGCATGTTGTAGGCCATCGAGGTCCAGAACAGCGTGGTGTCAGCCCATTGCGCGAGTGTGCGCGCCATGCCCTTGCTGGGCTCGGGGTACAGCGTGGGCAGATGTTCGATGTGCTCCAGCACGTCGGCAATCAACGCCGTATCGCAGTAAATGTCGGCGCCAATCTGCAGCACCGGCGTCTTGCGGTAGCCGCCCGTCAGGGCCACGACGTCGGGCTTGGGGCTGATCATCGGGATCACCACCGATTTCCACGGGATGTCCTTGTAGCCCAGCATCAGCCGGACTTTCTCGGAGAAGGGCGAGGTCGGGTAATGGTGAAGAATCAGTGTCGGCGGCGTGGTCATGTGTGACTCCTTGAAAGTGAGGTCATTGCCTGACGGGCATGGCCCGCTCAATGATGCTGTCGAAATCAGTGGCCGCTGCCAGTGTGCCGAAGGTCTGGCCCCAGTTGCCGGCAAGGCGCGAATCACAAAACGCGTCAGCCACCGCGCCCGGGGCGGTCTGGTAAAGCAAGGCCGCCTGCAGGGCCAACGCCACATCCTGCGCCAGGCGGCGCGCCTGCAGTTCAGACGTCAATTCTTCGGTCTGGATGGGCAGGGTGGCGGCGAGCCGGTCCAGCGCCGGGTGCGCGCCCTTTGCGGCGCCAAGCTCCTGACCCAGCGCGGCCACGGCATCAGGCTTGCGCAGGGCGCGCAACAAGTCCAGCGCCATGATGTTGCCGGCACCTTCCCAGATCGAGTTGACCGGCATTTCGCGGTAGATGCGCGCCATGATGCCTTCGCCGCCCTCCTCCACATAGCCGTTGCCGCCCAGGCATTCCATCGCCTCCTGCGCAAAGTGGCTGCCGCGCTTGCAGATCCAGAACTTGGCCACTGGCGTGAGCAGTCTCGACAAGGCCTGCTCGTGGGCATCGTCCTCATGGTCAAAGGACTTCGCAAGGCGCATGGACAGTGCGCAGGCAGCTTCGCTTTCAAGGGCCAGATCGGCCAGCACGTTGCGCATCAGCGGCTGCTCGATGAGCGGCTTGCCGAAAGCCTGGCGTTGTGCCGTGTGGTTCAGCGCAATGCTGAGCGACTGGCGCATCAGGCCGCTGCTGCCCAGTGCGCAGTCGAGCCGGGTCATCGTGCCCATGGCCAGAATCTGCGGCACACCGCGGCCTTCCTCGCCCACCAGCCAGGCCATGGCACCCTTGAATTCAACCTCGGAACTGGCGTTGGCCCTGTTGCCAAGCTTGTCCTTCAGCCGCTGGATATGGATCTGGTTGAGCGTGCCGTCTGGCAGGATGCGCGGAAGGAACAGGCATGACAGTCCGGTGGGCGTTTGCGCAAGAATAAGGAAGGCGTCGCACATGGGCGCCGAGAAGAACCATTTGTGGCCGGTGACGGCAAAGCGCCGGCCCCAGGCATCGCTTCCGTCGGGTGCGGCCTGGGTTGTATTGGCGCGCAGGTCGGAGCCGCCCTGCTTTTCCGTCATGCCCATGCCCATGGTCACACCGGGCTTGTCCTGCCACGGCCTGAGCGCCGGGTCGTACTGCCGGCTGGTGAGCTTGGGCGCCCAATCGGCGTAGATGGCCTGGTTGCCGCGCAGCGCGGGCGTAACGGCGTAGGTCATGGAAATCGGGCACAGGGTGGACGGCTCCAGCTCGGTGAAAAGCATGAAACCCGCAGCTCTGAGCACATGCGGCGAAGCGGCAAGGGTGGGGAGCGCGAACGAAGCGCCGGGCCGCCCCAAGCGAAGTTCGGCCCCCCCGGGGGGCAGCGTAGTACGCGAAGCGACAAGCGTGGGGGCCATTTCCGCCCATGGCGTGCCGTGCAGGCCGGCCCGCACCGAGGCCGACATCAGCGCGTGATAGCTCGGGTGAAATTCCACCTGGTCAATGCGCCGGCCAAAGCGGTCGTGCGTGTGCAGCTCGGGCCCATGCACATTGGCCAGCCTGGCATGGGTCTGCATCTCGGCCGTTCCCAGCGCGGCGCCCAGCTGCGTAAGCCCGGCCGTATCCAGCTCCGGCGCGTTGAACTTCAGCGCATCCTGCAGCGGGCGGTTGGTCTCAAACAGGTTGTAGTTGACCAGCGGTTCGGGCTGGTTGAAGACTTCATGGGTTGCTTCCATCACTTCCCTTTCACCATGACCCGATCGCAGTGCGCGACCGTGGGGACTCTTCACTCCAGCCGGGGCCGCGGGTCTGGCTTCGCCAGCCCGCAGGCGCAGCGGCCCCCTCGGGGGGCAGGAAGCGACACGCAGTGCGCGACCGTGGGGGCCACATAGCTAGATCAGCTTGACCAGTTGCTTGCCGAAGTTTTTGCCTTTTAGCAGTCCGAGAAACGCTTCAGGCCCGGCTTGCAGGCCTTGCGCGACCGATTCGCGGGGCCGCAGCTTGCCGGTGCCCACCAGCGTGCCGAGTTCTTTCAGCGCCTCGGGCCAAATCTCCATGTGCTCGCTGACGATGAAACCCTGCACCTTGAGGCGATTGGTCAGGATCAGCGCCGGGTGGGCCAGCGGCATGGGCTGGCCATCGTAGCCCGCAATCATGCCGCACAGCGCGATACGGCCAAAGGCGTTCATGCGCAAAAGCACGGCGTCAAGCACCATGCCGCCGACGTTCTCAAAATAACCGTCAATGCCGTCAGGGCAGGCATCCTTGAGCGCCTGCGAGAGCGAGGCCGCGTCCTTGTGCAGCTTGTAGTCGATGCAGGCGTCGAAGCCCAGCTCTTCAACCGCGTACCGGCATTTTTCGGGGCCACCTGCGATACCGACGGCCCGGCAGCCGCGCGCCTTGGCAAGGGCGCCAAAAGCACTGCCGACCGCGCCGCTGGCGGCGCTGACGACCACCGTTTCGCCAGCCTTGGGCGCTATGATCTTGACCAGGCCATACCAGGCGGTGACGCCCGGCATGCCGACGGCGCCCAGGTAATGCGACAGCGGTACGTGGGTGGTGTCCACCTTGCGCAGCGCGCCGGGTGCATCGGCGCTGACCACGCTGTAGAGCTGCCAGCCGCCCATACCGACCACCTTGTCGCCGGGCTGGTATTTGGGCGAGCGGCTTTCCACCACTTCGCCCACCGTGCCCCCGAGCATCACCTGGCCCAGAGGCTGCGGCGCGGCATAGCTTTTGGCGTCATTCATGCGGCCGCGCATATAGGGGTCAAGGCTCAGAAAATGGTGGTGAACCAGTACTTCACCGTCCTTGAGGGCGGGGGTCTCGCTGTCGACCAGTTTGAAGTTGGCGGCGACGGCTTCGCTGGTGGGGCGGTTGTCCAGTAAAACCTGTTGATTGGCGGGCATGAGGATCTCCTTGCGTGAGGTTAAAAAGCCGCTGGCTGCGCGGTGAACCCTGCTGGTCCGGCCGCGACAACGCTATAAAATTAATAGCCAACTATGACCATGGTTAATGGACAAGAGCATGATTTGACCAAAAAATACCGTTTCAGTCGGTCGAAATGGGGCTGAGCGGCGGATTCAGCGCATTGGCGCTGGTCGCCCCGCTTGCCAGCCGCCTGACGTATTTGAACGTCCCCGTCGCATGGGCGCAAGCCTGGCCTTTTGCATCGTAAAGCGTTGCTTCGGTGAAAGCCAGCGTGGCCGTGCGGTGCATCAGCCGGCCCCTGGTGGTCAGCCTGCTGCCGTCGCCAGGCGCGGGCCGCATGAAGCTGGTCTTCATCTCGATGGTCACCACACCCAGGTCTTTTTGCACGCTGCGGGCGGCCACCGCCATGGTCACGTCCAGCAGCGTCATGATCGCGCCGCCATGGGTCACGGCGAAAGAGTTCAGGTGTTCGGGCGCCGGCGTGTAGCCAATCGCCGACTCACCGCCTTCAAACAGTTCCAGCTCAAAGCCAAGAAGGGTGACGAAGGGAATTTCAGCGCCGAAGTTCATGATGGCGTGCGCAGCGCAGTATGCGAAGCGACAAGCGTGGGGGCGTTTTTGCGCCGGACTCCCTCTTCGCGCCAGCAGGGGCCGCGGAACCGGCTTTGCCGGGCCGCAGGCGCAGCGCACCCCTCGGGGGGCAGCGTAGTACACGAAGTGCCAAGCGTGGGGGCCATGCTAGCCGCCCGTTATGACAGATACGCCGCCATCCACCGCCAGCCACTGGCCGGTAATGTGTTTGCCGGCATCCGACGCATACAGCACGCACAGGCCCTTGAGGTCTTCGTCGTCGCCCAGGCGGCCCAGCGGCGCGTGGGCGGCGAGCTTTTCCTCGCCCAGCGCCTTGAGTGTCCCCATGGTCATCTTGCTAGGGAAAAACCCCGGGCAGATGGCATTGACGGTGATTTGATGGGCGCCCCACTCGCAGGCCAGCGCGCGCGTGAAGTTGACCACCGCGCCCTTGGAGGTGTTGTAGGCGATGGTTGTCATGCCCGGCGGGTTGCCACCCAGGCCGGCAATGGAGGCCAGGTTGATGATGCGGCCACCGGAATAGCCAGCGGGTCCCTCCCCGCGAGAGCGCGGGATCATGCTGTGCTTGGCGATGTGCTGCGACAGGATGAAGTAGCCTCGAATGTTGAGGTTCATGACCTTGTGCCAGGCATCGACGGGATGGTCTTCGGCCGGCGCGCCCCAGGCCGCGCCAGCGTTGTTGACCAGGATGTCTACATGGCCGAAGCGCAGAATGGTTTCATCAGCCAGCGCCCGGATTTCATCCTCCCTGGAGCAGTCCGCAGCGATCCAGTCGACGTCGATGCCGGCGGCCTTCAGCCCGGCGGCGGCCTCGACCAGGTCTTCGGCCTTGCGCGAACTCAGCATGACCCTGGCACCCGCCTCACCCAGCGCCTGGGCCATTTGCAGGCCCAGGCCGCGCGAGCCGCCGGTCACCAGCGCGGTCTTGCCTTTGAGGTCAAAGAGTTGTTGAATGCTACGGGTCATATGGTGTTTCCTTCTTGGGTTTATAGAATTTCGCAACAGCGTCCAGTTTCAAGAATCAACCTTGATTTTTGAACGCACATAAATCAGGGTAAAGCCCAGCACGGCGACCAATCCGCCGCCAACCACGAGAGTCCAGCCCACATCATCATCAAGACGTTCAACCGACAGGCCAAGGACCAGCGTCAGCAAGCCGCCATAGATCAGCACCCAGATCAAGGCTTGCAACCACGCCACAGTCTTGCTTGAAACCGGTCCTGATGAGGGCTTGAAAAACCCCATCAGAATGCGTCCTCAGGCAGGTCAGCGCAGGTCAGGTCACGCGTTTCAACCACCTTGAACCAGGCCGCTGTCTTGGGCAGCTCATAGTGGTAAAAATAGCGGGTAGCCCCCAATTTACCTTCGGTTGACGCTATATTTTTTGTAGCATCCAGCCTGAGCGCCGCAAGCGCCACATCAAGCCAGATCCAGGCCAGCACGGTGTGGCCAAAGCCCTGCATATAAGGCACGGCATTGGCCAGCGCGTCACCCGGCTGGCCGGTGGCCCAGGCCGCCTTGGTGGCGCTGCCGACATGCTGCAGCGCCTGGGCCAGCGCATTTGCATGGGCGGCCAATTCGGGCAGCTGAATGGCGCGCTCGATGGTGGTGTTGATCCGCCCGGACAGCAGCTCCAGCCCCCTGCCGCCTTCCATCAGGACTTTTCGTCCAAGCAGGTCAAGCGCCTGAATACCGTGCGTGCCTTCGTGAATCATGTTCAGGCGGTTGTCGCGCCAATACTGCTCGACCGGAAAATCCCGTGTGTAGCCATAGCCGCCCAGCACCTGGATCGCCAGCGAGTTGGCCTCCAGGCACCATTCGCTGGGCCAGCTCTTGGCAATCGGGGTCAGCACTTCGAGCAGCAGGCGCGCATCGTCGGCGGCCTGCGCCTCGCCAGTGTGGTGCTCGTCAACCAGCCGGGCGCAATACAGCTCCAATGCCAGCCCGCCTTCGCAATAGGATTTCTGTGCCAGCAGCATGCGCTTGACATCGGCATGCTCGATGATGCGTACCTGGGGCGCAGCGGCGTCTTTGGCCACGGCGCCGGAGCCGTCTTTCGCTTTCTGGCCCACCGGCAGCCTGCCTTGCGGCCGGTTCTTCGCGTAGTCGAGTGATGCGTAATAGCCTGCCATGCCCAACATCACGGCAGCAGTTCCGACGCCGATTCGCGCCTCGTTCATCATGTGGAACATGCAGCGCAAGCCTTCGACGGGCGGCCTACCAGGTAGCCCACGGCTCCGGCCTTGTCCCCGACGGGAAACTTGCCCTCACCGAAATTGAGCA
>JBKJKI010000066.1:0-32909 GCA_046597475.1 Polaromonas sp.
CCTTCTATGCCAAGCTGCTGGCCGCCGGCAAGCCCAAGAAGGTCGCGCTTGTAGCCTGCATGCACAAGCTGCTGATCATCTTGAATGCGATCGCCCGCACCAGCTCGCCTTGGCGTAGCGAGCTTCCTCAATCGGCTTAAATTACTCATTTTTCAAGATGGTTGCTTGAACCGATATTGTTGATGGTTTTCCTGCTTGGCATCGGCGGCATGGCACGTAGGGGCTTGGCCCGAGCCCATTAGGCTCCCGTTCGCCATCTGCCTTATTTCGCCTTCTTGCTTGGGCGAATGAGCGAATCGTATTGGCATCGGACGATAATTACCAATAATTTGTTATGGTACAGGTATAACTTAATCTTATGAATTTTCGATCGGAACAACAGGACTCTTAAGCACCATGAACGTCCGTGAACTGCAAGCCGTGAAGGCCGTCATAGCCAGGGGAACCGTTACCAGAGCTGCCGAGCAGTTGGGTGTTTCGCAACCGGCGCTCAGCAATCTGATCACCAATCTGGAGCGCCGCATCGGCTTCAAGCTATTCGAGCGCGCCGGCGGGCGCTTGTCACCGACTGCCGAAGGCATACTCCTCTCGGACGAGGCGGAGAAGGTCCTTTCTGGCCTCGACAAGTTGTCCCACCTGGCGCGTGACCTGCGCGAACATAAGGCCGGCCTGCTGCGGGTCGGATGCCTCCCCGGTTTGGGCATCGAATTCGTGCCCCGATTGCTGGCCGGCTTTCTGGCCGATCGACCGAACGTCAAGCTGGTGCTGCAAGTCAGGACATCGGCGGAGGTCAAGGAATGGGTCGCTGCCAGGCAATTCGATGTAGCCATTGCAGAGCTGCCGGCCGACGACGCGGCAATCGAGGTTGACCCATTTAGCATGCGCTGTGTCTGTGTCATGCCGAAGGGCCATCCGCTTACCGCCAAGAAGCGGATTACCCCAAAGGATTTGAGTGGTGTTCCGTTCGTCACCTTGAATCGCGACCACATGACGTATTTCCGCGTCACCAGAGCCTTCGAGGAGGCGCGCGCCAAACTAAATGTTTGCGCAGAGATGCACCTGTTCGCGCCGGCCTGCGCGATGGTGGCAAGCGGCATCGGCGTGTCGATCATAGAGCCGATCACCGCCAGCACGTACGCCAATCGCGGCCTGGTGTGCCGGCCGTTCGATCCGCCGATTCCCTTCGACCTGGGCATCATTTACCCGGCGAAGCGGCCGCGCTCGCTGTTGACTCAGGCATTTGCAGATGTGCTCAAGCGCGCCATGTTGCCATACGTTCAAGCGTAGAGGTCCGACTGTTGGCGCCGATTGAATATTGACCAGTTGTGCCGATTCAAAATTGACCAGGGGCTAAAGCTGGCTTTTTAAAGCCCAGCTGTGGATAACTATAGCTCGCGGCTGTGTTGCTGACTCCTTTTGAAGGTTGCTGTGATTTCATCAGCGGGCAAGCTGCGCAGGGCGTAGCCCGAAGCAGCTTGATCTGGCCCCCGAAAAATGGACGCCACGAAGTCTGTTATTTTGACTTTTTGGAGTGCGAATCATGAAAGCTGGAGCGGATAGAAAGTACACGGCGGAGTTTCGGGCAGCAGCGGTTAAGCAGGTCATTGCAGGAGAACGCAGCATGACTGCGGTGGCCCGATCGCTTGAGATGTCAAACAAGACGCTGGCCAACTGGGTGTACCGGGCCCGCAAAGGGCAGGAGCTGGTAAAGCACATGCCCGCAAAGCCGATGTCGGAGCTGGAGGCAGAAAACAGCCGTTTACGGCAGGAGAACAGCCGGCTGAAGCTGGAAAAGGAAATTTTAAAAAAAGCGGCGGCGTACTTTGCTCGGGAGTCGATGTGAGGTACGCCTGGATAGAACAACATCGGGAGATCTATGCCACAACCATGATGTGCGATCTGCTATTGGTATCGCGCAGTGGCCTCAATGCAGCGCGAGGGCGCGCGCCATCCAAACGTGCATGCGATGACCGCCAACTGCTTGAACAAATTCGAGTCGGACATCACAAGCACCGGGGGCGTTACGGCCGGCGACGAATGACACCGGAGGTCAGCGAAGCGATGGGTCATGTGGTCAGTGAAAGGCGCATTGGCCGACTGATGCGCGAGCATGGACTTCAAAGTCACAAGCGCCGGCGCTTTCGGGTTGTGACCACGGACTCCAAGCACGCACAGCTGCTTCGATCAAGAACAGTTCGATCCGTTCCACGCTCAGGCCAAAGTGCTTGTGCAACTCGTAAATAATCGATTTATCGGGGTCGGGGAATACGTTCTGGGCAACATACTCAAGAAAGCTGCTAACAGTTGGATTGACTACCCGCAAGGTGTAGTCGAGTATTTCGGGCGTTGTGTTGTCGCAGTCCACCAAGACAGCGACGCGCTTTTCAGCGTCTGCGTTGTTGTTCATTCCAGCTCCCTGCTTTTGAATAGGATCATAAGAGGTAACGCACCCCGCTCCGCTGGACGATGGGGAGCCTCACGCTCCACTCGCAGGGGTCATCACAAAAAAAGAGAAATCCATGCCGGTATTCAATTTAAGTATCACCAGCGACAGCATCAAGTGCGAAGTTGCTCTAGTGATTTTGGGGCAGGAGCTGCAGCCGTTTATATAGGCAACCAGGCTTGAAAAAGATGGAAGACAGCCGTCACAGGCCTTCATTCACCGATGTGAAATACGGATGTGGAATGACGACACATGATGAGCTGTGAAACGCCTTGCGGATATCAGACTGGATCACGATTGAGCGGGCTTTGGACAAAGGGTTGTCGCTCTTTCGTTAGGCAGGCAAGTGATACCGCCACGTGAAATCCGGGATAAATGCATTGGCAGCCGGATGGGTTGCATACAGCACAAATAGCCCTCGCCTCACCGCAATCGAGCACCGTTGGGCCGTTCTCGGGATTGGATCTCCTCAAACCACGGGCGGTTCAACATGGCTTGGCAACGCTGGAAAACGACCCGAATCCAGCGGCGCAACAGGCAGGTTTCAGTCCTAAAGTTGCTTCACGTTGTTCTGAGAGACGGTAAGTGATACCCCCTCCAGAACAGCGTCGAACTGAGGGACTCGACCATGAACGACTCATTGCAGGCAAACCGGGCAAGCGCAGCCACCCACGGGCAGCGCGCCATCGGAGCATGTAGAACTCTTGTTCCGTTGGCTTTCGCTGGCGTGGGTTCGGCGCTCGCCCTGCCCCCTGCCCCTTCCGCTGGCGCAGGGCATTGAGGACTGCCATCATGGATCCGTCCACTTTCCTGGCCCTTGCTTTGGCCTGCGCTCCGCAGGTACACACCAGCACAGTACAGGCGCTGGTCAGTGTTGAAAGTGCCTTCAACCCCTGGGCCATTGGTGTGGTCGGTGGTGCGCTGCAGCGCCAACCGCGCCACCGCACAGAAGCCATTGCCACCGCTCAGGCTCTGCATGCCGCCGGACTGAGCTTCAGCGTCGGCCTTGGGCAGATCAACGTTGGCAATTTTTCTCGGCTGGGCCTGTCGTTGGCCACCGCCTTCGAGCCTTGCACCAACCTGGCCGCTATGCAGGCCGTGTTGACCGAGTGTTTCGAGCGAGCACTACGCAAGTCAGCTCGATCATCCGCAGACCAAGCAGCCCTGCGCGCCGCCCTCTCCTGCTACTACAGCGGCAACTTCACCACCGGCTTTCGCCATGGTTACGTGCGCAAGGTCGTTGCCGCTGCCAGAAACCCCGTCCGCCTTAGTCCACCCCACCCAGTGAAGGAACCGTCATGAACCGCATTCAATGCTTCCTACGCCAGCGTCGAATCCCGACCGCTCTGCTGTTTTCGGCTGCAGCTTCCAGGGGCTGGGCACAGGGTTTTGACAAGATCAACACCACGGTGACCAACATCAACACCATTTTGGTGACGATCTCGATTGCGGTGGTGACCATTGCGATCATCTGGGCCGGTTTCAAGATGATTTTCCAAGGCGCGCGCCTGGCCGATGTGGCCAACGTGCTGATCGGCGGCACTTTGGTCGGTGGGGCAGCGGCCTTCGCCAGTTATATCGTCAGCTGACAGCCAAAGGTGCCGACCATGCAAGCCGAAGCCATTTACAAGGGTGCCACGCGCCCGGCCATGAAACTGGGTATTCCTTTGGTTCCGCTGGTGATCCTGTTTTGCATCGGCATGTTGCTGATCATGTGGGGCGGCATTTTGGTGAGCTGGTGGATTGCGCTCGGCGTGGTGCTGTCTTTCGCGCCGATCCTGCTCTGGATGCGCTGGTTAACGACCCTTGATGACCAGCGATTCCGACAGATCTTTGTGGCTCTCAGGCTGAAGCTGAACGACCGCAACCGTCGGTTCTGGCGTGCACGCAGCTACTCACCCAACCTCTACCGGGGAGCTTCCGATGCTTGGCATGTTTGACCGATCTGGCGGTGCGACCCGTCGCCGCTCTGGGCGGACTACGCCCGACAAGGCACAGCCGCGCCACTGGACACAGGCGCTGAAGGAGAACCCGCTGGCGCGGTTCGTGCCCTTCTCCTCGCTGGTCAGCGAGCACGATGTCATCACGCGTGGGGGCGATTTCATGCGGGTCTGGCGGCTCGACGGCGTGGCCTTCGAATGCGCCGATGAGCATCTGATTGCTGAACGGCACGAAGCCCTCTGCAGCCTGCTGCGCAACCTGGCTGGTGGCCAGTGGGCCGTGTGGACCCATCGGCTGCACCGAAGCATCCAGGACCGGCTTGAGGACCCATCGCAGCCAGGCTTTGCGCAGGATCTCTCTCGGGCCTACCAGGCCAGACTTGGCGCGCGCGCCATGATGAGCAACGAGCTCTACCTGACGCTGGTCTACCGGCCTACCGTGTCGCGGATCAGCCGGGCGCTGCAATCAACACAGCGCTCGAAGGCGGCGATTGCCGCAACGCAAGCGGAAGCACTGCGTGTGATGGAAGAGCGAACGGCTCTTGTGCACCGGGTGCTGCGCGGTTTCGGCCCTCAGCTGCTCGGGACTCGCATGCAGAGCGGCCGGCGGTATTCCGAACTGGCCGAATTTTTGGCCTTTCTGGTCAACGGCTTCTGGAAGCCGGTACCAATTGCAGCAGGGCCTCTCTACAGGACATTGCCCACAGCCCGCCTGTCTTTCGGTGGCGACAAGCTGGAATTGCGCCACGGTGAACAGCGCCGCTGCGCCGCCCTGGTGGACATCAAGGAATACGCCGACGCGGTCGAACCAGGCATCCTGAATGCCCTGCTCTATGAAGACAGCGAATTCATCGAAACCCAGAGTTTTTCGATCCTGCCTCGGCGAGAGGCCATGCGGGCGCTTGAGCTGCAGCGCGACCAATTGATCGCCAGCGACGATGTCGTGACCAGCCAGATCGCGGACATGGACGAAGCGCTCAACGAACTGGGCGATGGTCAGTTCTGTATGGGCGAATACCACTACAGCCTGGTCGTGTTCGGCCAGCCGGGCGAAGACAGCCTGGCCGATGCGGGGCGCCGGGCAGCTCAGGCCATTGGAGCGGTGGGGGAAGCGTCCAGCCTGCAGATGTCTCCGGTTGATCTGGTGGCCGATGCCGCCTGGTTCGCCCAGATGCCGGGCAACTGGCAGTGGCGCCCTCGCGATGCCAAGCTGTCGTCGCGCGCATTTGCGGCCCTGGCAAGTGGCCATAACTTCGCCCGAGGCAAGCGGGACGGCAACCCTTGGGGCGAAGCCTTGGCCTTATTGAGCACACCGTCTGGCCAGCCTTTCTACCTGAACCTGCACAGCAGCCCTGAAGGTGAAGACTCCGCCGACAAGAAACTGCCCGGCAACACCATCATCATCGGGTCCACAGGTGTGGGCAAAACCACGCTGGAAATGTTCCTGCTCACACTCACCCGCAAGTGGAATCCGGCTCCACGCCTCGTGCTCTTTGACCTGGACCGGGGCTGCGAAATCGCGATCCGGGCTTTGAACGGTCGGTATTTCACCTTGGAGGCCGGCAAGCCCACGCACCTGAACCCGCTGCAGCGCGACCCCACTCCCGCTCGCATCCAGTTTTGGGAACAGTTGATCCGCACCTGCATCGCCACCCCGGCCCTGCCGTTGTTGCCTGCAGACGAGCGCGCCATTGCGGACGCCGTCAAGACGGTGGCCTTGATGCCGTCAGCCTTGCGCCGTTTTTCGACGATTCGCCAGAACCTTCCGAAATCCGGAGAGAACAGCCTGTTCGAGCGGCTTGGGCGCTGGTGTGAGGGTGGTGCGCTGGGTTGGGTGTTCGATCAGGCCAACGATCAGCTGATGGATCTGGATGCAGCCTCGGTCATTGCTTTCGACACCACCGAGTTCTTGGACCTGCCCGAGGTTCGCACGCCGGTCATGCTCTACCTACTGCAGGTTATGGAAGAACTGGTCAACGGCGAACGGCTGATCTACGTGATCTCGGAGTTCTGGAAAGCCCTCGACCACGAGATTTTCAGCGATTTCGCCAAACAAAAGCAGAAGACCATACGCAAACAAAACGGCCTGGGCATCTTCGACACCCAAAGCCCGTCCGATGTATTGCGCCACCCGATCGGCCGAACCATGGTCGAGCAGAGCGTCACCAAAATCTTCCTGGCCAACCCGGAAGCGGTGCGCGAGGAGTATGTGGAAGGCTTTGGACTGAGCGAAGCCGAGTTCGAGGTCGTGCGTGGGCTGGGCGCACAAGGGGGCCGCCGCTTTCTCGTCAAACAGGACCACACCAGCGCCATCTGCGAGTTCGACCTCAGCGGAATGGACGACTTCATCACCGTGCTCTCGGCCACCACCGACAACGTGGCCCTGCTCGATGCCGTTCGTGAACGACACGGGAACGATCCACTGCAGTGGCTTCCCGAGCTGCTGCGCGAGGTTCAGGATCGCAAGTCCCGCAGTTCCAGGAGAGCCCCATGAGAACGATCCCCGCTCAAGGTCTTGCCATCACGGTGCTGTTTTTGGCTTCCAGCGCTGCCTCCGCCCAGTTCGTCAAAGGCAACGAGGCGGTCCAGGCCCTGCCCGGAGGCGGCAGCAAAGTGGAAACCGCTCCGATCCCATCAACCGGTCCGATTCGCAACACCAACCCGTGTGCCGCTTCGACTGGGTGCAACGCAGGGTCTTGGCACATGGTGGAAACGCCAGACGGCTTGCGTGAATGCACTGAGGTGTATGCGCGTGTGGGCACCTGCCGGCCATCGACCTACGGCACCATCAAGCTAGCGCGCTTGTGGGTGGTGAAGTCGGGTGGCCAATGGCTTCAATGCCAGTTTCCCGACCTGGGCAGCAAGTGCGTAAATGTCTTCGCCCGCCCGCCGTCCAACCTCCCGTTTGACGCCGTTCAATAGGAGACCGCTGCCATGTTCGCCTGGGTCGGGTCCAAGTTCGATGCCATCCTGAGCACCTACGTGCTGGGAGTGGTCTCCACGCTGATGTCCGCCATCGCCCCGATTGCGTTGACGGCGATGACGATCTGGGTCGCCTTGTACGGCTGGGCGGTCCTGCGCAACGAAGTATCTGAGACGGTTCACACGTTTGTCTGGAAAGTCTTCAAGATCGGACTGGTCCTGGCTTTCGCACTGCAGTCCGGCTTCTACATCAGCAACGTCTCGGACAGCGCCAATGCATTGGCCATGGGAGTCGCATCCACCTTTCTGCCTTCGGGGGTTGATCCGAGCACGGTGATCTCCCCTTACGCCTTGCTCGACAAGTTCAACGACGACGCCAGTGCACAGGTGGCAGACATCATGAAAGAGGCCAGCATGTTCCGGCTGGACTTGGTGCTGGCGGGGGCAATCTTCTCCATCGGGTCGATTTTGTTCCTGTGCATCGGCCTGTTTGTCGTCACGCTGGCCAAGCTGTTTCTGACTTTCGTCATCGCCGTCGGGCCGCTGTTCATCCTTTGCCTTGCGTGGCGGCCCACCGCCCGCTTCTTTGATAGCTGGTTGTCGATGGTGCTGAACGCGGTGGTGCTCACCTGGTTCGCGTTCTTTGCCTTGGGCCTGAGCGCTTACATGGGCGCGGCAATGTTCAAGGCCATCGCCGATGGTGGTGGGTTTCTGGGCAGCACCTTCAATGTGCTGGGTGAGGCCACGCGTTACTGCGTGCTCATGATCCTCATGGCCATCATCTGCTTCCAGGCACCCAGCCTTGCCTCGGCCCTCACCGGTGGTGCCGCCATTCAGCAAGGCATTCAGATGATCCAGAACGCGATGATGGTTTCCGGTCTGCGCTCAGCCTCGTCCGCGCGGGGCGCCAGTGCCGCCGCGGGTGCGGGCGGCGTCATCCGAGCAGGCACAGGTCTTCCGCATGCGGCTGCCTCGATGGCCCGTCGAGGCTACGGCGCCGCCCGTTCTGCCGCCTACAGACTTGCCGCCCTGCGCGGCCGGTCCTGATCACCCCACCCAGCCAAGGAGTTCACCATGCACACACGCTTGAAAGTTGCCGCTTCCGTCCTCATTGCTTTGGGCGCCACCCACGCCCGCGCTACCGGCATTCCCGTGATCGATGTCGCCAACCTCTTCCAATCGGTGCAGCAGGTGATCAACGACATTACCCAGATCGACAACCAGCTGCGGCAGATTCAACAACTGCAAACCCAGATCGAGAGCATCAACGGCGTTCGCAATCTGGGCAATGTGTTCAACAACCCGCTGCTGAAGAACTACATTCCGGCAGAGGCGTTCACCCTCCTCAATGCGATCAACACCTCGGGCTACAGCGGGCTGAACCCCACGGCCAAGGTGCTGCGCGACGTGAGCATGGTCTACAACTGCATGGACCGTGCGGGCGACGACCAAACCCGTTGCCAGGCCGCTCTGGCGCAGCCCTACCAGCATAAAGGGCTGCTTCAAGACGCCATGAAAACGGCGGCTGGCCGACTCACTCAAATCCAGTCGCTGATGAACCAGATCAACGCCACAACCGACCAGAAATCGGTGTTGGAAATCCAGGCCCGCATCGGCGCAGAAAACGCACTGCTCGCCCATGAAACGTCCCAGGTGCAGATGCTACAAGGCATAGCGGACAGCGAAGAGCGCATCGCCCGCTCCCGCGAGCGCGAACGCCAGTACCAGATGCTTGGCCGCACCGGCAAGGTGGCGGATTTCCTGCCGTAATCCCAGACCACAGGAGAATCCCATGAGTGCCATCCTGATGTCAGGTAAAGCCGCCGCATTGACGGATCGCGCCCGCGAACCCGCTCAAGACGCCGAATCGCCGATCTTCAAGGCGAACCGTGAATGGGAGATCGACCGCGCCTTGATGCTCGAACGCTCGGAGCGCAGGGCCTGGCGCGTGGCGGTGGCCGGGCTCATCCTGGGCCTGATAGGCATCGCGGCTGTGTTCGTGCAAGGGCCGTTGCGCCGCGTGGTGGAAATCCCCATTGTGGTGGACCGCGTGACGGGTGAAACCACCATTCAGCAGCGGCTGAGCGAGGAGACCGTCCCCGCCATGGAGGCGCTGGACAAGCACAACCTGGCGGCCTTCGTACGGGCGCGTGAAAGCTACAGTTGGATGTTCCTGCAGCGCGATTTTGACCAGGTGGCGCGCATGGCCGTCCCCGGCGTCTTTGCCGAATACAACCGGCTGTTTGAGGGCGACAGCGCCCTGCAGAAGAAGCTCGGCCCTGCTGAGGAATGGCGCATCATCATCGTGGGGGTGCGCCTGCGGGCTTCCGGGCGCAGCGGCAACCTGAGCGATGCCACGGTCACCTACGACAAGGTGGTCCGCCTGATCGACCGCAACCTGCCCGACGTGACCACCCGACACGTGGCCAGCATCGTCTACCAGTACCAGCCAAAGGTGCTCGCCAAAGAGGCCGACCGGCTGGAGAACCCCTTTGGCTTCGTGGCCACCGCCTACCGGTCCGACCCGGAGATCAACACCCAGACCTCGGGAGCACGGCCATGAAACGCACCGTCTTGACGCTGTTGGCTGCTTGCTCGCTGTATTCAAGCCTGTTCGCACAGACGAATGCAAAATCGGCCGATCCGCGCCTGCGCGAAGTGGTCTACGACCCGATGGCGGTGGTGACCGTTCCTGTCAAACGGGGCATGGTGACCCTGGTGGTGTTCGACCAGGACGAAGTGATCACCGACGTGGCCGTGGGCCAGGGCGGCGACTGCAGCAAAGCCGATGCCGTCTGGTGCGTGGCGGCGCAGCCGGGTGGCCGAAACCTGTTCGTCAAAGCCAAGTCCGGCGCGGGTGCCCCCAACAACCTGGCCGTGGTTACCGACCGCCGCTCACACGCACTGCGATTTGTGGTGCTGCCGGACAGCGATCGACAGCAACCGGTTTACCGGTTGACCGTCAAGGCACCGCAGCCCGCCAAGCCCGCATCCCACCTGACCCTGCAAGACCTTGCAGCGCTCGCTGCCCTGCCCTCCGTGCCAGCACCACCGACGGCCCAACAGGTGGTGGCTGAGCGTCTGCAGGCCAAACCCGCCGTGATGAACACCCAGTATTCGCTGGCCGAAGGCACAGGTTCGCAAGACATCGTGCCCACCCTGGTCTACGACGACGGGCGATTCACCTACCTGCGGTTTCCGGGCAACCGGGAGCTTCCTGCGGTGTTCCATGTGCTCGGCGACGGCAGCGAGACTCTGGTCAACGCCCGAATGGAAGACGACCTGCTGGTCGTGGACCGCGTCAGCCGCCGCCTGATGCTGCGGGCAGGTTCTTCGGTCGTGGGCATCTGGAACGAGGCCTTTGACCTGGAAGGCACTCCAGAAGCGGGTGCCACCACCGTGCCGGGTGTGCAACGGGTGCTCAAAACCGGAGCCCTGCCGCTCGGCGACCTTTCGAATGGAGGCAAGCCATGATCGACCAGTCCCATCCGCAAAGCCCGTCAACGGTAGAGCCCGCCGCCGGAACGGAAAGCACGGACAGCAACACCATCACCCCGCTGCCGGGTGAGCCGGGCATCCCCCAGGTGACGGCGGCACGCAGCCTCAACTGGTCACGCAAAGGTGCTTTTGGGCTCAGCATGATGGTGCTGACCCTGGTTCTTTTCGCGGGTTTTGCCATCAACCGGTACTTCACCAGCGGTTCGACGTTGGACCAAGACTCGAAGCTGGTGCGGGACAGACCCTCAGCCGCCAGCGCGGGGACACGCAAACTCGACATGGCAGTCGCACCCGCGCCGCGCGTGCCTGCCTTGTTGCCCACAGACGATGTGACCATGCCCATTGGTATCAACCGCAGCGGGCAAGAATCGCTCAAGGGTTTGTCGCCAACCGATGCCCCTGTGTTGATCGTGTCCTCTCGTCCAGGCGCGTTTTCAGGAACGGTGGGACAAGGATCACCAGGCATGCCGAATGGGGGTTCTCCGGGTGGAGCCTCGGTGAATCCAGATGACCCGGTGGCCAACACCGCTCGCAACCTGCAGGCCTACCAGCACCAATTGCAGGGTTTGCTCAACAACCTGACCCAGAGCACGGCCGTGGCCAGCGGCCCGGGTGGCAACGCTGCTGCCATGGGTGCCATGGGTTCGATAACGGGTGGCGCGCCGGGCACAGGCGCCTCTCCGCCTGCAGCAGGGCTGTTCGGCGGTCAGCTGCAAGGCTCCGCCACCCCCAAGGTCGCGGCCACCCTGCTGGGAGACCGCAGCCTCACCCTGCCCAAGGGAACCGCCTTCACCTGTGCGCTCAAAACCAGGGTGATCAGCGCAGCGTCGGGCCTGGTCGGCTGCCAGGTTCAGCGCCATGTGTACGGCGACAACGGTCGTGTGCTGCTGATCGAACGCGGTTCGCACCTGGATGGTGAATACCGCATCTCGTCGGTGCGTCCTGGCATGGTCCGAATCCCGGTGGTGTGGACGCGTGTCCGAACGCCGAATGGCGTGACAGTGGACATCGAATCACCGGGCACAGGGCAGTTGGGCGAGTCGGGCATCGATGGCTACGTGGACAATCGCTGGGGCGAGCGCATCGGCGCGGCCATGCTGCTCTCGCTGATCGACGACTCGGTCAAGCTGGTCATCCAGAACCAGGGGCAAGACCAGCAGGCCAACACCATCATCCTGCCATCCACCACCGACAACACCAGCAAGCTGGCCGAAAAGGTGCTGGACAGCACCGTCAACATCCCGCCCCTGCTGTACCAGAACCAGGGTGGCATCGTCGGGATCTACGTGGCCCGCGATGTGGACTTTTCTTCGGTCTACGAACTCAAGCCGGTGCAACGATGACCACCCTGCCCGGCATTGAAGAAGACCCGCTCGACGGCTGGTGCGGCGACGCGACCTCGGTGGTCGAGTTCCTGCGCCCGCTGCGCGAACAGCTGGACGCACCTGGCGTTCTGGAGGTCTGCGTGAACCGCCCTTGCGAGCTGCAGGTGGAAACGGTGGGCGGCTGGCAGATCGTCAGCGCACCGGCGATGACGCAGGAGCGCTGCCTGTCTCTGGCCACGGCGCTGGCCACCTACTGCGATCAGCAGATCAACCAGGAACGGCCGCTGTTGTCGGCCACACTGCCCACGGGCGAACGCATCCAGTTCGCCATTCCGCCGGCCGTGGCACGCGGCACCGTGTCGATCACGATCCGCAAGCATTCCAATGTGGTGCTTCGCCTGAGCGACTTTGAACAGGATGGCCTGTTCGGTCGAATCGGCGAAAAGTCCACCGGACCGAGTCTGAACAGAGACGACGGCCTGCAATCCTTCGAGCGGGAATTGCTGACCCTGAAATCTGCTGGGCGCTACGCGGACTTCATGCGCCTGGCCGTGCGCCACCACCGCACCATCGTAGTCAGCGGCAAGACCGGCTCGGGCAAAACCACCTTCATGAAGGGCCTGCTCGAAGAGGTTCCGAAACACGAGCGCCTGATCACGATCCAGGACACTGCCGAACTGACCCTGCCCAACCATCCCAATGTGGTGCACCTGTTCTACAGCAAGGATGCCCAGGGCACGGCACGGGTCACCGCCAAGTCATTGCTGGAAGCCTGCTTGCGGATGAAACCGGACCGCATCTTCCTGGCCGAGTTGCGCGGTGAAGAATGCTTCTCCTTCATCCGGCTGGCCGCTTCGGGCCACCCGGGCAGCATCACCAGCGTGCACGCCGGCAGCTGCGATCTGGCCCTGGAACAGATGTCGCTGATGATCAGGGAAAGCGGCGCAGGTGGTGGCCTGCACATGGACGAGATCAAGGGCCTGCTGCGCATCGTGATTGATGTCATCGTTCAGTTCGACCGGGACGAACGGGGCCGATTCATTGCCGATGTGGCCTACGAACCCCGGCGCAGGCTCCACACCCCAAGCCACAACCCGCTCCGTGCCAGCACCTTGCTGGAGCCAGGCTCTGCCGCCAGCGAGGGGGTGCCATCATGAGCCAGACAGTGGCCTTGCCCTTCACCACATGGTCGCTGGGCCGACGGGTTGCTGCGGCGACCTTCGCGGCGGTCGTGGCCACCGCCCTTCTCTGTGCGGCGGTCTACGTCTCGGGCGCGTTGTTTCTCTTGATCAACAAGGCCGATCCCAGGCAGGCCCGTTGGGGCAGCATCGCCACCTACTGGCAGCTCTACGCCGACGACACTGTTTTGCGTCAGCGCCTCTTGGCCGCCATGGCGCTGTCCGGCATCGGCTTGTTGGTGGTCTTGCCCGGGGCCTTGTTTGCAGCGGCTCGACCACGCCGCGCCCTGCACGGTGACGCGCGTTTTGCTTCGCACGGCGAAATCGCCCGTGCCGGTCTTATCGGTTCGGATGAGCAGACCAACACCCCGAGCATCCTGATCGGCCGATTCCGAGGCCAGTTCCTGGCGCTACCGGGCCAGCTGTCGGTGATGTTGTCCGCCCCCACTCGCAGCGGCAAAGGCGTGGGGGTGGTGATTCCGAACCTGCTGAATTGGCCCGACTCTGCCGTCGTGCTCGACATCAAAGGCGAAAACCACGCCATCACAGCGGGCTACCGCGCCGCCCACGGCCAGGCGGTCTATGCCTTTTCACCGTTCGACGAACAAGCCCGCAGCCACCGCTGGAACCCGTTATCTGCCGTGCGCACCAGCCCGCTGCACCGGGTCGGCGATCTGCTGGGCATTGGCCAGGCCTTCTTCCCCAACGACGGTGGTGGCACCTCGTCCGAAGCATTCTTCAACGACCAGGCGCGTAACCTGTTCCTTGGCCTGGGCCTGCTGTTGCTGGAAACCCCCGACCTGCCCCGCACCGTGGGCGAAATGTTCCGTCAGTCTTCGGGCAAAGGCCAGCCGCTGAAAGACCACCTGGGCAGCCTGATCACCCAGCGGCGCAATCAAGGCAAGCCGCTCTCCGACGAATGCGTCGATGCGCTGCAACGCCTGCTGAGCAATTCGGAGAACACGCTGTCCAGCGTCGTCGCCACCTTCCACGCCCCGCTGACGATCTTTGCCGATGCGGTGGTGGATGCCGCCACCAGTGCCGACGATTTCAAGCTCGAAGACCTCCGGCGCCAGCGCATCTCTGTCTATGTGCGCATCCCGCCGCACCGTCTGGCCAATGCCCGTCCGCTGCTGAACCTTTTCTTTTCGCAACTGGTTAGCCTCAATACCCAGCAACTGCCCGATCAAGACGCTAGCCTGAAGCTGCAGTGCCTGCTGGTCAACGATGAATTCACGGCCATGGGGCGTGTGGGTGTCATCACCCACACAGCGGCTTTTCTGGCTGGCTACCACCTGCGCCTGCTGACCGTGATTCAAGCCATGTCCCAGCTCGACGCGGTCTATGGCGACAAGGAAGCCCGCACTTTCGCCACCAACCACGGGTTGCAAATTCTCTTCGCCCCGCGCGAACAGCGCGACGCCGACGAGTACAGCGCCATGCTGGGCCAGTTCACCGAGCGGGCAACCTCCAGGGGTCGCAGCCGTTCCTTCAGTGGCCATGGCCACAGCAGCGTCAGCCGCAACGAGAGCGAACAGCGCCGTGCGTTGCTGCTGCCTCAAGAGTTCAAGGAACTGGGACGCGAGCGCCTGGTGGTGATCTTTGAGAACTGCAAACCTATCCTCGGCGAAAAAATCCGCTACCACCGCGACAAGGCCTTCAAGACCCGCCTGCACCCAGCTCCAGAAGTGCCCCGCATGAACATGGACTTGCACTTGGCCAAGGTCCAGCAGCGCTGGCGATACGCCGATGACGAACTCCCTCCCGGGGAGGCCGTGTGCCTGGACGTGCTGGCCCACGACATCCAACTGGAGCCCGACGATCTGGAGGGCGCACCCGACAAAGCGGCCGACGTCGTGCTCAACTTTTTTGACCAAAGCCTGGCCGCTCTCGGTGGAGGCGGCTCGATCGAGCCCGCAAATGAAGCAGATGAAGAGTTCGGCGAAGCAGTCACGCCCGCACCAGCCACACCCACCGATGTGAAACCAACCCAGTTCGAGACCAAGGGAGAAGCCCCATGACCAACCTGTTGATCCGCGCCGCCTTGCTCGGCTTGTTGACCTTGTTTTTGGGTGCTTGCAGCTCGCCGCCCAAACCGCCCACGGTAGACGAATCACTGAGGCGACCAGCCAACGCCCAGATGGCTATGGAGCTGCAGATCTGCAAGAACGACCTGCAGAACACCCGCATCCTGGCCACCGAGTCCAGCCGACTGGCCCAAACCACCACGGCCACGCTGGCCCATCTGGTGGCGCGTCAACAATTGATGGCGAGCCTTCAGGAACGGGCCATGGCCAACAGCGTGCACACCGTGCGTTTTGCATTCAACAGCACCCGGGTAAACATCCCATCGGACGCGGCATCCCACCTTTTGGAAGACGCAAAAGCCGCCCCGCTGGTGTTGCTGCGCGGCCGTACAGACGGCAGCAACGACGCCCCCGGCGAGAACCGCATGGCCCAGGCCCGCGCCAGCGCGGTGCGCGACTACCTGATCGCCTCAGGCGTGGACCCCACCCACATTCGCACCACCCACCAGCCAAGCGGTGACCACGTGGCCGACAACCACAGCCCACTGGGACGCAGGCTCAATCGCCGGGTCGAGATCGAGGTGTACCGCGTCCTGCCGGTGGCCCAGCAGGCATCGCCGCCGCAGCAACCCTGACCCACCGTCAACAAAGCACTTCCAACCGAAGGAGATGGACATGGACGAAGGCAAAGTCCCCGCACCCCGTGCGAATCGATCTGCATCCGATACCCCGGTTTCCCAGGGCGGAACGGTGGAACCCGCCAACCGCGCCCCGGTTGCCATCCGGACTTTCCAGACACCAGAGGAAGCCCCAGCGGAGCGCTATGAACTGCGCGATCCGTTCGCCGACCTCACCTACCGCAGCGCCCACTACCCAGCCATGGTGGCCAAAGCCGATCAACTCGGCGCCAACCGTTTCGTGGTTCTGGACGCGCAGGGAAAGAGGTCGTTCGTGCGCAAGGTGGAGGGCCAGTGGTGGCGCGAAGAACCGCGTGAGCCCCATCGGCCTGTGGCGACCGATCAGCCGGAGCGAGCACGACTGGATCGCCCCCCACAAGGAACGGCCAGCAACGAAGCCCCTCTGCCCTCGCACCCAGATAAGCCCCAGACACAAATGGCGGCTGACCCGCAAGCCATGGCCCGGATGGATGCTCAAGCCGAGCGCGCTGCCGTGGTGACCAGGCTTGAAGCCGCGCTGATGGACCGCTACCTCATCAAACGGGCGCCGATCACCGTGGGTGACGTGAGCATTGGCCTGACCGAATACCGCTTCAAGGGCGACACCTCGCGGGTGGCCTTCACCGAATCCACCTTCCGGCTGGCGACCGAAACCAACAGTCCCACGGTGGCCCGCTCCATGGTGGATGTGGCCGAAGCCCGGAACTGGCATTCCCTGCGGGTATCAGGCAACGAAGACTTCAAACGCCTGGTCTGGCTGGAGGCGGCCGCACGTGGCGTGAAAACCCTGGGCTACGAGCCGAACCCGGCAGATCTGGAACGTCTCAAGGTGGAACGCGAGCTGAGGCAAGTCAACCGGATTGAACCTGGTCGGGGCGCAAACGCCAACCAGGGCGCATCACCTGGCGACAAGCCCGCTGGTCGAGGAAGCGGTGGACGAAAAGCCGTGCTCGCCGCCGTCGAGGCCATTCTGGTGGCCAAACGCGTGCCCGAGAAACAGCGCTTGGCCATCATGGCCGCTGCCACCGAAAAGCTCGCCCAGCGCATCCGCGACGGGCAGACGCTTAAGGTCAAGGTCTACGACAAAAACGCCCCCTCCCAGCGCCCGGTCGTCGCGCCCAAACAGGGACAACAGCGCACCCGCGACCGGGCCGCCCCAGTGCGCTGAGAGGTGAGCCATGCAGAGCGACATCGGCCCGCCAATTGCGTACGACATCTGCGGGCAACGCTGGGTGAAGGACGCACCCGGGTTCGCTGAAGCCATCGCAGAAGCCTTCGAACTACGCTTGCGACCCCACTGCTTATGTCAGCCAGGGGCTGACGGCTTGGGCATCGAGATGTATGTGGCGCGCCTCATGAACGGTTACATCGTCAAACGCATGCCCAACACCGGCAGCGCCCACACCCCCCACTGCCCCTCCTACGAACCACCAGCCGAGTTCTCGGGACTGGGTCAATTGCTGGGCTCCGCCATCGTCGAGAACCCGACCACAGGGGACACCACCTTGAAGCTTGACTTCCCGTTGAGCAAATTGCCAGGTCGATCTGCGTTCCCGGCAGCCGCAAGCTCCAGCAGCAGCGTGGCCACGCAGGGCCACAAACTGTCCTTGCGAGCCCTATTGCACTACCTGTGGGATCAGGCCGAACTGACACACTGGAAACCCGGCTTTGCAGGCCGGAGAACCTGGTTCACCGTGCGAAAGCATCTCCTGCAGGCAGCTGAGAAAAAATTCACACAAGGCTGCGCACTGCAGACCCGCATCTACATACCGGAAGTGTTTTCTGTAGACCAGCGTGACGCCCTTCATGTGAGGCGTGCTCACCAATGGGCCGAAGCCACCAGCCAGGAAGGATCGCCGCAGCGCTTGATGTTGATGATTGCCGAGGTCAAAGAGTTTGCGCCAACCCGGTTGGGTCACAAAGCCGTCATCAAACACATCCCCGACCAGGCTTTTATGTTGGACGAGCAGCTTTATCGTCGGATGGGACGCCGCTTCGCATCGGTACTGTCGCTGTGGAGTGCCTGCGAAGACATGCACATGTTGATCATTGCCACCTTCAGCGTGACAGCCGCAGGCATCCCCAACGTCGTGGAGCTGTTTTTGATGCCGGTTACACGGCACTGGTTGCCGGTTGAAAGCGGATTCGAAAAGCAACTCGTCGACCAACTGACCTCCGATGGTCGCTCCTTCGTCAAGGGACTTCGTTACAACCTTACTTCGTCAAGCGTATGGGTCAGCGCAACTCTAACCGACTGCGAGGGTTCGCCGCCGGTGCTCTTCGTTGCTGACGATGGAATCGGGTACAGCGGGCTTGCTCCTTCTGTGAGCGACCCTTCGGCTCCGCTGTGGGTGTGGGAGCCGTCGAGCGAGACGATGCCCCTGCTGCCACCTCGGCGACCACACCTTATAAGGGCGGCAGACTCCGCAGACGACGACCGATGAGCAGGCCCTTTCTCTCGATCTCGTTGAGATGATATAAATCCTCGGCCATTAATAGGAATCGACCAAGGTTTCCTATCATGTTGGGCTTCGGAGAAGCGGCGGAAGATGCCGCATGCTCCAGGCCCGGTGCTCTCCAGCCAAACCAGCACTGGCCAGCAAGACCGATCCTCGTCCATAGCGCTGGTTAGCGCCCGCATCAGCCGGGGTGAGCGGGCATCACGCGCAACGTCGCCTTCATCCTCAAGATTCAGTTCACCCTGCCCCACTCCGGCATCCTGCAGCGACAGCAGCATCACGCCGGCCTTGGCATAGCGGTAGCCCGGCTGGTAGATGCTGATCAAGCCCAGCAGAGCCGCCTGGCTGATGGCCCGGCTGTCATCGGTGGGGCGTTTCAGGGGCACGACGACAGAGCGCGAAAACTGTTTGTCCTTGATCCGAAACGGGCTGGTACGGATGAAGGTCAGCACTTGGCACACCATCAGGTCAGCATGGTCGCCACAGGTAGCGGCTACGCCAGCGACAGCGCGTTCTCAGCGATGTTCAAGACGACGTTAGGGCAGCCACTCAGCCGTTTTCAGAACAAAACCGATCGTAATCCAATTCTTACGGTTGTAAGTTGCTATCAAAACCATAGTATCTGGCGCTGTAGCAAAGCGTCGGACAGCTAATCCGTGGGTCACTTGCCCGCAACTTGGACGACGGGTGTAACAAGCCCGTTACCATCTGTGCTTTGTATCTATAGGCCCCGTGTTAGGTGACAGGGGGAACCGGGCGACCACAAGCGAGCCTTCGGTCTTTGACCTAATTTCATAAAAAACAGGGAGTTACTAAATCATGAGAATGATCGTTATCGGTGCTTTTGTTAGCGCGCTGCTTATGGGATGCGGAGGCGGAGGCGGAGGCGGCGGAGGAAATCCTGGCACTACGCAGTCAGTATCGGCCTCGTCAACCCAGGCAGGAACGCTGTGTGGTGTTAATGTCGGCGCCAAACTCATAGAGGGATCGGTAACGGATGTTCACGACGGGGATACCCTCACTCTGAGCGTTTTGGGAACCACATACAAAATCAGGTTGGACACCATTGATGCACCGGAACTGGCGCAGCCGTTCGGCAGTTTGTCGCAGAGCAACCTGGCAAACGCTGTGCTTGGTAAATCGGTGAAGGTGGCGTATACCAAAACCGATCAGTACGATAGGATAGTCGGCGCAGTTTTCACTGACAGTTGCCAATATGTCAATTTAAATCAAGTCGCGACAGGTATGGCATGGTTTTACAAAGCCTATCAATGCGAGGTAAGTGCGACGGTACGTAATCAGTTCACCGAAACTCAAGATAAGGCTGTCGCGGCAAAGGTAGGCCTTTGGGCGCAAAGCGACCCGGAAGCTCCTTGGTTTTATCGAAACGGGGTTGAGCCCGTTACACCAACTTGTACGAGTGACTCACCAATCGTCTCTGGAAACTCTGCATTGAGTTCCGTTGGCCCGAGCACGTCGGCCAATACTTCCAGCCCCATAACTGTTTCAACCGGAACCCCCACGTCGTCCAAAATCTGCTACACAGGCCCTCGTGGCGGGACTTACACGCTCACCGCGAATGGCAACAAAAACTACAGCGGCTGTTGAATTAGTCATCTCTGAGAAAACCGCCGGAAAGTGTTTAGGGTCAGGTCTCCGTACATAGACGGCTCGGTGGCGAATTTCAGGTCTTTGGAGTAACCGGATCGCGCGTAATCGCTCAGCTCTGAGCGCTGGCTGACAGGCAGTGCGCGCTCCGCATGAAACGAATCGCGGCGCGACAGGGTTTTCGCCTCTTCCAGATTTTGCCGGGTCAGGTGCTCTGCAGAGTACGGCGGGGTGCGGCTGATGCCTGAATGAAGTACTGCAAAGGTCTCAAAGCAGACTTCCTGGTTTCGGGGTTGGAGCTTGGGGTTGGTGATGGTGGGTGGTTGGCCGCGGCGAAGTGCTCGGGACAGGCGGTTTTTGACCAGGCTGGTGCGCAGCGATTGCGGGTACCCAACTTGGCATGGCGAACTCACATAATCGACCAAGAGAAGCCGGTCGAGCTTCACGGCTGAACGACCGGTGAAGGCTGAAAGCCGTCTTTTTTTTTCTTTTCGCAACGACTGCTGATACCAATACTGCTCATTGAGTTGAGTGCTGCTACGCTAAGTGCGGTTAGCATCTTGTTGCAATTATGGAATTGCACGCGATCGCGAACCTGGGAGGGTATTCGAAGCTCGCGTTCCATAGGTGTGGCCAGAAAGCGGCCTTCTGGCTGCGCGCCCATTCCTCGCAACTGAGAATGACATGGCTCAAACGGAACGTATTTACAAGCTAACCATTCAACGCTTCAGGGGCATCCAGTCCCTCACGTGGCTGCCTTCGAAAGGAATGAACGTCATCCTGGGTGGGGGGGATGTCGGAAAAACGACCATCCTCGAAGCGATTGCACTGCTGCTTTCGCCATCGAACACCGCGGTCATCTCCGAGGCCGATTACTGGGCGCGGGACAGCGCCCAGGAATTCGTTATAGAAGCCGTCATGACGTTACCCGATGCTACCGGGATCGGCTCGCAGAACACTTTCGCCTGGCCGTGGGCGTGGAATGGGCAAGATGCCATCGCTCCGTCGGCCGACGGGGAGGCTGACCTTCCCGCGCTCGGCGAGCCGGTGTATCGCGTCCGCGTACGGGGGACCACGGAGCTAGAGCTCGCATGGGAGGTCATGCAGCCCAACGACGAGTTCGACCATTTCTCGACCGTTGTTCGTCGACGTATCGGCCTGGTCCGAATGAGCGCTGATGAGCGCAATGATCGTGACCTGCGCCTTGTCTATGGTTCCGCTCTGGATCGGCTGCTGGCGGACAACGCGTTGCGGGCGCGTATCGGAAAGCAGGTGGCTGGGCTCAACTTGCACGAGTCGCTCAATGACAAGGGGAAGGGGGCGATCGAATCGCTGGATGTGCGCATGGCCGACGCCGCGCTTCCTAGCGCTTTGAAACTCGGCCTCACGACCAGCCAGGGGTTATCCATCGGTGCGCTCATTGGCTTGCTGGCGACCAAGAACGGCGTGGCCCTGCCTCTGAGCAGTTGGGGCGCGGGTACTAGGCGGATGGCAGCGCTCGAAATTGCCTCATCGACGGACAAGGAAGCAAGCGTCACCCTCATCGATGAAATAGAGCGTGGCTTAGAGCCTTACCGCCTGCGCAAGCTCATCAACATCCTTGCCGGGCAGCACGGGCAAATTTTCCTCACGACTCACAGCCCCGTTGCGATCTCCTGTGCGGAGGGCGCGCACCTTTGGTATTTGGACAGCCTCGGCTCCATCGGGGCGCTTCCTCGGGACAAGATCGGTCCGCAGCAGAAGCGCGATCCGGAAACGTTCCTGGCACGCGTGGCCGTCATCGCAGAAGGGCCCACCGAGGTCGGCTTCTTGCAGTATCTGCTGGAGAAGGCTTTCGAGGGCAACCCGCTCGATCACGGGGTGCGGGTTTGCGATGGTCAGGGCAATGGTGCAACCTTGGACCTGCTTGAGACGCTCGCATCTTCCGGTTTGCTGTTTGCCGGCCTGGCGGACGACGAGGGCACTGCTCCTCAACGTTGGAAAAGCCTGAAGGAAAAGCTCAAAGAGCGTCTTCATCAATGGCCGAAGGGCTGCACCGAAGATCATGTGATCGGGGCGGTCTTCGAGGCGAACCTTCTCGAACTGCTGAAGGACGGCGAAGGTGGACTCGACGGCTATCGGCTGCGGACTTTGGCCGATCGCCTTGGGCTTCAAGACAAGACTACTGAGGCAATAGACGCGGCGCTGAAAGCTTCCGGCCAGACTTGGCGTGCTCTGATCATCGCAGCCGCCACCGGCAGCAAGGACGGGGCGCCTGAAGGCCAGGAGAAAACGTGGAAGAAGCATTCCCAGCAATGGTTCAAGTCCACGGACGGCGGCAAGGAGTTGGCCCAGAAGATGGTCGCGCTAGGCGCGTGGGCAGACATTCAGCCGCAGCTGCTCCCGTTGATCAACGCGGTACTTGTGGCTGTGGGGCGACCGGCCTTGCAAAAGCTGGATCTATGAGCGACCAGGCCGTCGCCAAGCTTCTTCGATCACGCGAGCCGCTGGTGATCGTTGAAGCCGCGGCCGGCTGCGGCAAGACTTACCAGGGGGCAGCCTATGCGCAGGACCTTGTGGGGAGCCTCGGTGAGGGTCGCCTGCTGATCCTGACGCACACCCACGCGGCTTGTTCCGTTTTCGCGGAACGTACGAAAAAGGCCGGCTCTCGCGTCGACATCAAGACCATCGATGCCTTGATTGCGCAGATCGCGTTGGCGTACCACAAGCCATTGGACCTTCCACGAGATCTGACGTCCTGGGCTTGGCAGGATGGCGGGCAAGGGTTCGAGATCATGGCGTCCAAGGTTGCAGGATTTCTGCGCCATCAGCCGATGGTGGCTCGTGCACTGGCTCGACGCTATCCGGTCATCGTGTGCGATGAACACCAGGACTCCAGCGTCGACCAGCACAGTGTGGTCATGTCCCTGTTGTCTGCTGGAGCGATCGTCCGAATCTTTGGCGATCCCATGCAGCGAATCTACGGGGCCAAGAGCGACAAGGCCGCGCGCGAGGACCGTGCGCGCTGGGAAGCCTTGAAGGCGCTGGGAGCGGGGGAGAAGCTGGTCACGCCTCATCGTTGGCAAGATGGCTGTCCCCTACTGGGGGCGTGGGTCATCCAGGCGCGGGAGAGTTTGGAGCGCGGAACTCCGATCGACTTGACGAATGGGCTGCCGCCGTCCGTCAGGGTTCTCGTCGGGAACAATATGTCCCAGATGCGCACGGGCTACCAGCTGTCCGGGGAACACAGAAAGCCGATCGACAAGGTGTTGAGAGGTAGCCCGCAGTTGATGATCCTCGCATCGCAGAACGACCTGGTGACGGCACTTCGGGCCTTTTGGGGCCGAACAGTGCCGATCTGGGAAGGGCATACGCGCGATGCGTTGGGAGCGCTCGTGCAAACGCTGCGCGACGGTCAGGGCAATGCGGAAGCTCTGGCGCAGGGCGTCATCGGCTTCATGGGCAGTGTCGCAGCGGGATTCAGTCCCTCCAGCCATGGCGACAGACTGCTTCAGGAGGTCCGCACAGGTGGGGCCCATCCCACTAAAGGTAAGCCGGCGAACATCCAGGCGGTCGCACGGTGCCTCTTAAACAATCCTTCGCACGTGGGCGTGTCAGATGCGCTCGCGAAAATTACTGCCTTGGTGAAGGAAGCCGCTGCGGGCTTTGACACAGTGAAGATCGATCACAGTTCCGAACTGCGGGACGCTGTGCGCATCGGCCAGTTTGCGGGTCCCGACGAAGGTTTTGCGGAGGTGTCGCGCATGCGTTCGTACTCGCATCCATCCCCACCCCGGAAAGTGCTCAGCAGCATTCACAAGGCGAAGGGGCTGGAGTGCGATCACGCGATGCTGATGGCTTGCGACAAAGCGCAGTTCACGTCCACGCTGTACGCGAAATCCAAGATGTACGTTGCCCTCAGCAGAGCGAAGAAGACGCTCACCTTGGTGGTCCCGACATCCAATCCCAGTCCTCTTTTCAAGCTCCGTTGAGAGACCGATTACATGAGCAACTATTTCAGCGACCGTGAGCTCGGCCCGCGGGCTCGTACTGAGCAGACGATGGGGCCCGTGGCGTGGGCCGGCATCGCGGTGCTGGTGGAGGCTCTGGCGAGCGCTGGCGCCTTCGGGGCGTCGTTTCCCCAAGAATGCCCCGATGGCAATGCGATCTGTGGAAACGACACGGACAGCCTGAAAGCCGCAATTGAAGCGGAAATTGAGGGGCTGTCGTGGCCGCTGCAACGTGACGAGGTCGATGAAGATGATTTCATGCGGACGCGAAAGCCATGGGTGCCCCCGACCCTTGTGGCACTCGACTTCATCGAGTTCGCGTGGAGGACCGTAGCGTTGCCGGTTCGCGGAAAACATCATGACTACTACCGCCATCACCATCTTTCGTTTGACAGCACACAGGGGCGCTCTGCGTTCGCGACCGATGTGAATCGTATCTTCGCGCGCAATGGGCTGGCCTATGAACTCACCGAAAGCGGGGAGGTACGGCGAGTACTGCCGGCGGTCATCGGGGACATGCTCGCAAGGGCCTATTTCCGGACCGGGGATCAGCTGCTCGACGTCATGCTGGAAGAGTCGCGCAGGAAATTCTCGGATCCCGATCCGTTGATCCGACGCGAAGCGTTGGAACGGCTGTTTGATTCATGGGAGCGCATCAAGACATTGGCCGACAACAACAAGGCCAAGTCGGCGAAGCTGGTCCTGGACAGGGCAAGTCCTGACCCAGCATTTCGGCAACTTCTCGATAAGGAAGCCTTCGAGCTCCGGGAAATCGGAAACAGTTATCTGCTGCGCCACCATGAACGAAGCCAGACGCCCGTGATTGATGCTGACCATGTCGACTATCTTTTTCACAGGCTCTATGCGCTGGTGGATCTGGTGATTCGCAAGAACGCGCCGCACTAGAAATCCAGTTTTATGGGCGCGAATTCAGATGTCGTCGAAGCAGGTAAGTCTAGGCAAGCCTCGCCTTCCGCGGGCAAGGCCATGGGGTGATCTGATGAGCGAGCCCTTACAGCACTATGTGCCCAAGTTCATGCTTCGGCGGTTCTCTTGCAGTGAGCGGGAATTGGTGCATGCGTTCGACAAACATCAGGACAAAATCTTCGCGTTCTCCACTTCGAAGAAATCCAAGGTAGGTGTCGCCGCTGAGCGGGCCATCTACGATTTCGATTTCCAGGGGATGCCCATGACGTTGGAGCCGTCTCTGAGCAGCCTTGAAAGCAAGGCCGCCGAAGTCACGGCTCGGATCATTGCAGCTCAAGTCCTTCCCCCAGCATGGCAAGAAGAAAAGGCGATTCTGGCCAGCTTCATGGCCGTGCAGCTCGTTCGTACCAAGGCGACGATGTCGACGTTCGACGATCTCTTTGACCGCATGGAGGGCTTCTATCGTGCCCAAGGTGCCCCGGAGGAGTTTTTCCAACCCGATCCGTTGGTCGGCAACAAGGAGAATGCTCGGAAGGCCCACTATGTAGCAATGATCACCAACGCGTCACGAGACTGGGCACCTTTGCTTCTGCAGAAGGTCTGGCATCTGATCAAGACGACCGACGACACGCCTTTCTTCATGGGGGATCACCCGGTCGTTCGGTTCAATGATCCCAACGCGGAAGGGCACGGGAAGCTTGGATTGGCGTCCACTGGGGTTCAGATCTATTTTCCGCTGTCTCCTACGCTGGCGCTCTCCCTAATGTGCCCCACGTACTTGGAAATGATGATCGATGGCATCAAGCGCATTGACCGGATGCTTGCTGGCAATCTCGGCGACGCTGGCCGGCTCAGGGCGCAGCGAAAAGAAATTTCCGTCATCGTGGAAGCGCTTTTGACAGGCGCCACGACGGAAGTCAGGCCCGAGAACGTTGAGCACTTCAACTCGCTCCAAGTGCTCGAAGCGGAGCGGTACGTGTTCTCCATCAAGAATGATTTCACCATGATTAGGGAAATGATTCAAGGCGACGACTCCATTCGCCGGGGAACAAGACTGGTGGAAGGGTCAGGCCACTTCTGAGTTTAGGGATGCACTCTCGGCATGCACAGCGTGAGTGCTTTACACTGACATCAATTTTCCGGCTTCGGTGCTGTGTCTACCACGGCGTTGTTCGGAGACTTCCTCAGCGGCTGTCTGGTGTTGTTTGCTTCCTTGTTCATGGTGTTCGAGATCTCTCTTGAGGTCGAGACTCAGCGAAAGGGGAAAAAATGAAGCTGAAACTCAAGCTGAAAAGCAATAGAAGGGGCGCGGGGTTACTGGGGGTATGCGCACCGGACACTGCAGGGGAGTCACGGCTTCGCTGCGGAAGACTTAGGCCCTGAAAGTGCCCCATCCCCCGCCAATTCGAGAAAGCGTCCTCAGGACGCTTTTTCTTTGTTGCAGCAGTTGCGAAGTATTTCCTCATTTGTTCGCGAATGTCTGATTAACGCTTGTCAGCGGACGTGCGGCGCGCAGTACGAGCGACCGCAACCGCTGCAGACCAGTCGCTGGAGACGCGTAAGCGGCTGGGCAACACATCTTGAGGCGAGGCTGGGTTCACGGGATAGTGAGCACGATGAAGATCATGCACACCATGGCGAGCGAAGCTCCTGCCAATCGCCCCAAGCGACGTTTTTACAGCCCGGAGCTCAAGGCCAAAGTCATGCAGGAGTGCCGTCAAAGCGGCGCCTCTGTAGCTGGCGTGGCCCTGGCCCACGGCATCAATTCCAACATCGTGCACCGCTGGCTGCGCGAAGGTGCCCAATCCGCGCTGGTGGTTCAGCCGCAGGCGTTCGTGCCAGTCACACTCGATGAGCCGGCGCCGATCAGCACATCCACACCACCAGCAGAGCCGGACATCCGGGTAGAGGTGCATCGCGCCAACGCCACCATCGTCGTGAAGTGGCCGCTGCAAGGAGGCGCCTCATGCGCGGCCTGGCTGCGCGAGTGGCTGCGATGATCCGCATTGATGCGGTGTGGCTGGCTACCGAGCCCATGGACATGCGCGCTGGCACGGACACGGCGCTGGCGCGCGTCGTCAAGGTCTTTGGCGCAGCCCACCCGCATCAGGCTTATCTGTTTTCCAACCGAAGGGCCAATCGCATGAAGGTGCTGGTGCATGACGGGATTGGTATCTGGCTGGCTGCACGCAGACTGCATCAGGGCCACTTCGTCTGGCCGGCGCCAAACACCCCAGAACGCTTGAGCCTGAGCCGCGGCCAGCTTGATGCACTGGTGCTCGGCTTGCCCTGGATGCGCATTGGCGAAGGCGGAATTATTACGCTGGTGTGATCTTGCATTTGGGGCCACCCCAGCGTCTATTGGGGCATGCGCCAATAGGCGTCAAGGCGCAGCGCGGGCACACTACTGTGCATGGTCGTCACCCCTGAATCCTTGTGCAGTCTCAGCGCAGAACAACTGCGCGCGCTGGCGGGCGAACTCATTATTCAGGTGGCCCAGCGTGACGAGACCATCGTCAGTAAAGACCAGGAGCTGCAACGCAAAGACCGCGAGATCAAGTACCGTCAGACCAAGATCGACCAGCTCACGCACGAGATGGCAGTGCTCAAACGCTGGAAGTTCGGCCGCAGCCGCGAGCAACTTGACTCGGCCCAGGCCAGCCTGCTCGACGAGACCATCGATGCCGATATTGCCGCCATCGAGCAGGAACTGGAAGAACTGGCGTCCATGCCCAGGGCGGACGCCGACGCCCGCAAGCAGCCCAAACGTGCAGCGCTGCCGCCTGAGCTACCCCGTGTGGAGATGCATCACGAACCCGAATCCACTGTCTGTACGACTCCAGGCTGCGGCTGCAGCCTCAAACGCATCGGCGAGGACGTCAGCGAGAAGCTGGACTACACGCCCGGGCTGTTCACAGTGGAGCGCCACATTCGCGGCAAATGGGCCTGCGCCAGGTGCCAAATCCTGACACAGGCACCAGTGCCCGCGCAGATCATTGAC
This sequence comes from Polaromonas sp., assembly GCA_046597475.1. Classification (GTDB taxonomy): domain Bacteria; phylum Pseudomonadota; class Gammaproteobacteria; order Burkholderiales; family Burkholderiaceae_C; genus Polaromonas. The sequence goes on from JBKJKI010000066.1 coordinate 27,995, forward strand.
AAGGGCATCCCCACGGCCGGTCTGCTGGCCCAGGTGCTGGTGGCCAAGTATGCGGACCACTTGCCGCTGTATCGGCAGGAAAGTATCTTTGCCCGCTCTGGCTTGGCGATTGCTCGCTCCACGCTGGGCGCATGGGTGGGCATGTGCGGGGTTCAGCTGCAGCCGCTGGTCGATGCCCTGAAAGAAGAGATTCTCAGCCACGCTGTCTTGCATGCCGATGAGACGCCGGTGGCCATGCTCAAGCCGGGCAACCAGAAGACGCACCGGGCCTACCTCTGGGCTTATGCGCCGGGGGCCTTTGAGGCGCTCAAGGCGGTGGTCTATGACTTCTGTGAAAGCCGTGCGGGTGAGCACGCCCGCACCTTTCTGGGAGCCTGGAAAGGTGCTCTGGTTTGTGACGACTTCAGTGGTTACAAAGCCGGATTTGCCAATGGCATCACCGAGGCCGGATGCCTGGCGCATTCCCGGCGCAAGTTCTTTGACCTGCATGTGAGCAACAAAAGCCAGATTGCCCAGCAGGCGCTGAAGTACATCAGCCAGCTGTATGACGTGGAGCGTGAGGTCAAGAACCTCACTGTCGATGAACGACGACAAATCCGGCAAACCCAATCAAAACCGCTGGCCGATGCGATGCACCAGTGGATGGAGCTGCAGCGCACGAAGATCACGGATGGATCGGCCACGGCAAAAGCGCTGGACTACAGCTTGAGACGCTGGGTGGCGATCACTAGGTTCCTGGATGATGGGCAATTGCCGGTCGATAACAACTGGATCGAAAACCAGATTCGCCCGATTGCGATTGGACGAGGCAACTGGTTGTTTGCGGGCTCACTCAGAGCGGGTCAGCGTGCGGCTGCTGTCATCAGCCTGATTCAGAGTGCCAAGCTCAATGGGCATGATCCATATGCCTATCTCAAGGACGTGCTGAATCGGTTGCCTATGCACAAGAACAGTCAAATCGAAGAACTGCTGCCGCATCGCTGGCAGTCTGTCCAGCCGTAACTGCATCACCCCACCATCGCGACGCCGCCAGCGTCAAGGTGTGTTGCCCGCGCGCTTACGGAGACGCGCCCTCGAATGCCTGTTGTGGGCCCGATGCCGAAGTTCGCCTGAGGGCCAAAACCGCCCTTCCTCAAGCCCGCACTACCGGCATATCCGCCCAGCAAGTCGTGTAGCCCGGTGTTTTGCGCTCCTGCCGCATGCTCCAGGCCCGGTGCTCTCCAGCCAGGCCGGCACTGGCCAGCAAGACCGCGCCACGACCATAGCGTTTGTTGACAGCATCAAGCGCCTGCATCAGCCGGGGTGAGCCGGCATCATCCGCAGCGTCCCCATCATCCTCAAGATCCAGTTCACCCTGCCCCACTCCGGCATCCTGCAGCGACAGCAGCATCACGCCGGCCTTGGCATAGCGGTAGCCCGGCTGGTAGATGCTGGCCAGGCCCAGCAAAGCCGCCTGGCTGATAGCCCGACTGTCATCGGTCGGCCGCCTCAGCGGCATGACAATGGAGCGCGAATACTGTTTGTCTTGCCGGCGGAACGGGCTGGTCCGGATGAAGACCAGCACTTGGCAGGCATGGCTGCCCTGCTTGCGCAGCTTTTCAGCAGCACGGCTGGCAAACTCGGTCACCGCCTCCTGCAGGTCTGTGAGTTCTGTCACCACATGACCGAAGCTGCGGGTGCAGGCGATTTCCTGCTTGGGTGGCGGCTGATCGTCTAGGTCAATGCAGGGCGTGCCTTGCAGCTCGCGCACCGTGCGTTCCAACACCACCGACCACCGGCGCTTGACAGTGCCGGGGTCCAATCGTGACAGGTCCAGCACCGTCTTGATGCCAGCCCCCTGGAGTTGGGCACCGATGCGTCGCCCTACGCCCCAGACTTCGCAGACATCTGTGGCGGCCAGTAATTCATTCAGGTTTTCCTGGCTCAGTGCTCCGAGGTTGCACACTTGCGCATGCTGTGCTGGATAGCTGCCGGGCTTGCGCTCGGCAGTCTTGGCGATGTGGTTGGCCAGTTTGGCAAGCGTCTTGGTCGGGCCAATGCCAATCCCACAGGGAATGCCCACCCATTGCAGGATGCGCGCTCGCACCTTGCGGCTGCGCTCGGTCAGGTCACCCCGGATTCCTGCCAGGTCCACGAAGGACTCATCAATGGAATAGATTTCCTGGCGGTGGCCCAGGCCGGCGGCCACGCTCATCATGCGGTCACTGAGGTCGCCATACAGGGCAAAGTTGGCCGACAACGCCACCAGTCCGTCGCTTTCAGCCAGATGCTTGACCTGGAACCAGGGCGCGCCCATCTTGATGCCCAGGGCCTTGGCCTCATTGCTGCGGGCAATCGCACAGCCGTCGTTATTGCTGAGCACGATGACAGGCCGGCCATTGAGGCTGGGCCGGAACACCCGCTCACAGCTGTTCTGAATGACCCTAACAGTTAGTAAGATTTACTCCGTTGGGCGTCAGCCATTTTTCATTGCTAACACTTTTTTGATAGTAAAGCATTGACAGACATCTTCCTTCGGCATTCATCCCGTGTCTGCCATCAAGCGACTTTTGCCCAGTCTTCGCAAAAGGCAAGAATTGGCAGCAAGCCGCCGGACAGAGTGGCTCCGTGAATTCACACAAAGGGCCCAAAGCAGCCCGACAGTTCTTGTCCATGAACAGCCGCAATGCAGCGGGAGCGGCCGTTCGACCCAAAAGATAAACCACCGTTTATTGATCAGTACAGTTCATTGGAAAGTACCTGCGACCGGCCACAACTGGATCCAGAGCCCGCTCCAGATCACCGCATTCAAGCTCCAAGCCAGCTGAAGAGAAATGCAACACCGACCACAATGGCGATGACACTGGCGACCAGCACGGCACCGGCAGCCATGTCTTTTGCCGCGCCAATTTCCGGATGCGCCTCGGGATGCAGGTGGTCGATCAGTGTTTCTAGCGCGCTGTTGAGCAGTTCCGCCACCAGCACCAAGCCGACCGCAAGGGCCAGGATGGCCCACCACAGGGCTGCCGGCCGCATGAAGAGAAGGACCAGCAACACTGCTGCTGCCACCGACAAATGCGTTCGCAAGCTTATTTCCCGCTGAAGCGCCAGCCGCAAGCCCTTCAGTGCGAAGCCTATCCGCTTGATAAACGATTGGCCTTTCATGTTCTCTTCCTCATTGCTGACGTTCACCAACTTTACAAGCCAACAACCGCCCACCCACTGAGCGCCAATGCCGCACCAGCATTTTCGGGGCCCTAAGGGAGGATAAGGACTGTCGCGCGGCCATCGGTATAAAACGGATCGCCTGCGGCGTTCGAACCGTGCAGCGGTGGTGTTATGGTTACTTTTCCTTCCTGCTTAGCACCCACATTCATCAGATCCCTTGCGATAAGTTCTCGTTCCTCGTCAATGACAGGGTCGATACGATGTGTGGGCAGGTGGAGCCGCTGGGACATCTCCAGACCTGTGTCGTAACTCGCGGTGGCGACCCACACGGTACGGCAGTCGGGCGCAAGGCAATAACGGGTCTGCCACAGGCGGGTGTGATGCCGCCGGCGAATGCTGGGAGCGCCGGCACCGGGTTTCTCCATCGTCAGGTCTTGCGGTTGATCGCCGAGGAACACTGGCGTGGCCGGGCCGCTTGGATCAGGCCGATTACGCAGTGCGGCGAGCGCTTCGCGCACCAGCCGTATGGGTGTCGGGAGATCGGCCCGCGTCCATCCTGCACCCGCAAATCCGTTCACAAGATCTTTCTCGGAGCCCGCAATGACCAGCGACAGGGGTTCCATCTGGCCGCCAATCAGATCCTCTGACAGACGGGCAATGTCTGGCGGCAGGGACGTTCTCAGCGCGGAAATGTCTATGAGCTGCCTCGCGGGCGACAAGGCCATCGGGAGCATGCCTGGACGGCTTGCCAGTGCGGCCAGTGCGCCCAAGGCCATGACGAGTGCCGTCCCGCCTGCCATGCGGGCGACGCGGGCGCTGAAAGGGAGCGTGGCTGTATCGATCCACCGTATGGGATGCCGATAATGAAGAAAAAACAGCAGGGGCGGCAGGAGCATCAGCGCCAGGGCCAGGCTTGCCAAAAGGTCTGACGGCCAGTGCACGCCAAGGTAGAGTCGCGAAAGCCCGATACCCACGATCACCAGCAGCAAAAGCGTGACGCCCAGCGCACGCACACGTCCTCCTGCGCGGCTGCCCAGCAGCAACCCAGCCAGCAGGCCATATACGACGGTGCCTGACAACAAATGCCCCGACGGGAAACTCGCTGCGTTGGCACTCACGATTGCGTCTATTGGGCGCGCGTATCCGACGAGCGTTTTGAGAAGGATTGAGACGATTCCAGTTCCAGCAAGCGCGAGCATGAAGGCCGCCGCGAGGCGTCGCTGATTCCGTGCGAGGGCCAGCAGGGCGATGCCTGCACAAAGGAGGGGCAAGACTGTCGGGCCGCCCAGTTCCGTGATTACCAACATGAGCCGCGTCACACCGGGTGTGCGAAAAAGCGGGACCAGATTGTGAAGCCGGATGTCCAGGATCACCAATGGATCTTTGGCAACGAGATCCTGCAGCACACCGAGAAAAAACCACAATCCAATGAAAGTGCCGAGTGCCGTGACCGTCGCGGCCAAGCCCCAAGGATCACGGGGGTCTAAACGATGGGCTAAAAATGCTGTGGCACGCGGAAAGCGCCTTGCCAAACCCACCATGAATGGCTTTTGCCCCAGGACGATCATGACGGGGCTCTGGACGGAGGTCACGCGTTGCCAGAACTGGCGCTCGTGATCCAGGAAAAGCAGAACTGCAAGAATCAGCCCTGCAGGGAGCGCGACCAGTAAGATCAGCAGGACGGCATAAAAGATAAGTGCTGGAAGCATCAGGTCGATTTGAATAGTTTGCTGATCAAATCATGAAATTCGTGCGGACCAGACTACGT
>JBKJKI010000082.1:0-3232 GCA_046597475.1 Polaromonas sp.
ATAAGCCCCCAGCAGGACGCGGGCCGGCCGCCAGGTGGCGAAGGTGGTGAGCGCCAGCGCGATCCAGCCCTTGCCGGCAATCATGCCTTCGACCCAGAGCGGCGCATACACCACCGACACATAAGCCCCCGCAAGCCCGCACAGCGCGCCGCCCGCCACCACGGCGGCCAGGCGGATGCGCCGCACCGGATAGCCCAGCGCATGCGCGGACTCCGGGCTTTCGCCGACAGCACGCAGCACCAGGCCGGCGCGCGTGCGGTACAAAAACCAGATCAGGCCACCGGCCAGCGCCATGGTGATGTAAACCATGGGGTGCTGGCGAAACAGCGCCGGGCCAATGAAGGGGATGTCGGCCAGATACGGAATCGGATACTGCGCCTGCTCGGGCAGCTTTTCCTTCACATAGCCAATGCCGACAAAGGCCGAGAAGCCCGCGCCAAAAAGCGTCAGCGCCAGCCCCGTGGCGTACTGATTGGTATTGAGCCAGATCACCAGCACGCCGAAAATGGCCGCCAGCAGGGCGCCGGCCGCCATGCCGGCCGCAAAACCCAGCCAGCTGTTGCCCGTGTGAACCACCGTGGCAAAGCCGGCGATGGCGGCGCACAGCATCATGCCCTCGGCGCCCAGGTTGACGATGCCTGCTTTTTCGTTGATGAGCAGGCCCAGCGACGCAATCGCCAGCACGGTGCCGGCGCTCAGCGTGGCGGCCAGCAGCAAGGCGGTGGAATCCATCAGCGGCCTCCTTCAGCCGTCTTGGCGCTCAGGCCGAAAAACCTCGGCCGGTAGGCAATCAAGGTGTCGCAAGCCAGCAGGTTGAACAGCAGCAGGCCCTGGAAGACGCCGGTGATCGACTTGGGCAGGCCCAAGCGCGACTGCGCCAGTTCGCCGCCAATGTAGAACATGCTCATCAGCAGCGCCGAAAACACCACGCCCACCGGATGCAGCCGGCCGACAAAGGCGACGATGATGGCGGCAAAGCCGTAGCCCGCGGGCACATAGGGCGTGAGCTGGCCAATCGGCCCGGCGACTTCCAGCGCGCCGGCCAGGCCGGCCGCGCCGCCAGAAATCAACAGGGCCACCCACAGGGCGCGGCGCGAGGAAAAACCCGCATAACGCGCCGCCGGCGGCGCCAGGCCGCTGACTTCCTGCGCAAAACCGGCGTAGGTCCGGAACAGGTAGAGCCACATCGCCGCCACGCCCACCAGTGCCAGCAAGATGCCGATGTTGACGCGCGAGCCCTGCATCAGCCGGGGGATTTGCGTCACCGCCTCGAAGGTCTTGGTTTGCGGAAAGTTGTAGCCGTTCGGGTCTTTCCAGGGGCCGAACACCAGGTAGCTCAGCACCATGTCGGCCACGTAGACCAGCATCAGGCTGACCAGAATCTCATTGGCATTGAAGCGGTCGCGCAAAAAGGCGGTGATCGCCGCCCAGAACATGCCGCCCAGCACGCCCGCCACCAAAATGGCCGGAACAATCCACGGCCCGGTGGTTTTGTCGGCCAGCAGCGCCACGCCGCCGGCCGCCAGCGCGCCGATGACAAACTGCCCTTCGGCGCCGATGTTCCAGACATTGGAGCGAAAGCACACGGCCAGACCGAGCGCGATGATCAACAGGGGCGTGGCCTTGACCAGCAGCTCGCCCAGCGCATAGGGCGTCCTGACGGGTTCCCAGAAAAACACCTGCAGCCCCTTGAGCGGATCCTTGCCCAGCGCCACGAAAAGCGCCACGCCAATGGCAACGGTCAGCAGCAGCGCCAGAAGGGGCGAGGCGTAGCTCCAGAATGCGGAAGGCTGGGGACGGGTTTCAAGCCTGGGCATGTTGCACTCCGGCGGGCGCCCACAGGCCGCTCATCCATAGGCCGACCTTCTCCACGGTCGCCTCGGCGCGCGGCAGCGAGGGCGAGAGCTGGCCCTTGGCCATCACGTAAAGCCGGTCCGAGATATCAAACAGCTCTTCGAGCTCCTCGCTGACCACCAGCACGGCGCAGCCGGCGCCCGCCAGATTCAAGAGCTCGCCGCGAATCTGCGTGGCCGCCCCCACGTCAACGCCCCAGGTGGGCTGGGAAACGATGAGCAGGGCGGGCGCGGCGTCGATCTCGCGGCCCATGATGAATTTCTGCAAATTGCCCCCTGACAGTGATTTGGCCACGGCTTGCGGGCCGCCGCATTTGACCTTGTAGCGGGCTATGATGCGCAGCGCCTGCGCCTGCAGCTTGCCGCCGCTGAGCCAGCCGCCCGCCCCTACCGCCTGCTTGCGCGTGAGCAGCAGGTTGCGCGCCAGCGAGAGCGTCGGCACGGCGCCGCGCCCAAGCCGCTCTTCGGGAACAAAGTGCAGCCCCAGCCTGCGGCGGCGCGCCGGGCCCATCTTGCCGGCATTCTGGCCCGTGACCACGATGGCGTCGCTGGCGGCGCGTGTGTCTTCGCCCGACAGCGCGTAGAGCAACTCCTTCTGGCCGTTGCCCGACACGCCGGCAATGCCGACCACCTCACCGGCGCGCACCTGCAGCGCCACCTGGTGCAGGTCGACACCAAACTGCGCGTCCTTCACCAGATCGAGCAGCCTGACGTCAAGCACCACAGCGCCGGCCCTGACCGCACGGCGCTCCAGCATGGGCGGCTCCGCGCCAATCATCAGCCGGCTGAGCGAAGCATTGGACTCCTGGCGCGGATCACACTCGCCCGACACCCTGCCGCCGCGCAGCACGGTGCAGGCCGTGCACAGCGCCCTGATCTCGTGCAGCTTGTGGCTGATGTAGAGGATGCTGCAGCCTTGGGCGGCCAGCTGGCGCAGCGTGACGAACAGGTTTTCGACCGCCTGCGGCGTCAGCACCGAGGTCGGCTCGTCCAGAATCAGCAGCCTGGGTTGCGTCAGCAGCGCCCGCACGATTTCAACCCGCTGGCGCTCGCCCACGCTCAGCGTGTGCACCGGCCGCGTCGGGTCCAGCTGCAGGCCGTAGGCCTGGGTGGTCTGGCTGATGCGCTGCGACACGTCGGCCAGGCTCAGGTGTTTGTCGAGGCCAAGCCAGACGTTTTCGGCCACGGTCAGCGTGTCGAACAGGCTGAAGTGCTGGAACACCATGCTGATGCCCAGCGCGCGTGCCTCTTGCGGATTGCGCACCGCCACCTGCCTGCCGTCCATGGCGATGCTGCCGGCGTCGGGCTTGACCGCGCCGTAAATGATTTTCATCAACGTCGATTTGCCGGCGCCGTTCTCGCCGAGCACGGCATGGATC
>JBKJKI010000182.1:0-28188 GCA_046597475.1 Polaromonas sp.
GCCCAAAAAACCGGCACTCATTACAATTCAATCCGCGCAGCACCATGCCCGGTCACGATCACCGGAATCTGCGGTCACGATGCCGGAATCACTGGTCACGATCAACGGAATACGCAATTTGGGAAAAAGTGCTTCGTTAATGAAATTGTGTGGTGTTACAGCATTGGCGGAAAGGGCGATGGCCGCTTCGCACGAAAACACGATGCCATACAGCTTTACTCAAAAGGCGACACTCCGATCTTTAACGGCAAAGATCCGTTGGTAGTGAAAGATCGCAAGCCGAACAGCCATATGCGATTGAAGATGGATGCAGACGGGCGCGAATATCAGGAGAAAACGGATAAAAAGAGCGGCAAGGTCTACCGGTACTACGTAGACGAGGGAAAAATCCCTGAGGACTACTGGACCGACATTGAGCAATTAAACCGAGAAGATGGTGAACGGGTCGGCTATGACACGCAAAAACCGAAAGCGTTGCTCAAGCGGATAGTGGCAGCTTCGTCAAACCCAGGCTCAATCGTGGCGAATTTTTTTGGTGGCTCGGGGACAACCGTATCCGTCGCAGAAGAGTTGGGCCGGAGCTGGATCACTTCTGACATAGGTAAGCCAGCTTGCATGGTCATGCGCAAGCGCCTGATCGACCAGGACGCCAAGCCCTTCCTCTACCAGGCCATCGGCGACTACCAGGTCGAAGCGGCCAAGGCCATGCTGGGACGCGACTTTCGCATCGGCGACCTGTCGCAAATCGTTCTGTCGCTCTACGGCGCGCTGCCGCTGCCGCCCGACGTGAACCCGCAGCGCAACCTCGGGCAAATCGCCGGCATGGCCTTTGGCGCCGGAACCAGCCATAGAGGCAGCAAGACGCTGGTGCTGGCCGACTCGCCCAACAAGCTCACCGGCATGGCCACGCTGAAAAAGGCTGTTGCGCAGCGCGACAACCTGATGGGCGGCTGGGACCGGGTGGTGGTGCTGGGCTGGAACTTCGAGCCGTCGATTGGCGAAACCATCACCGCGCTGAACGACTCGCGACTCGAGGTGCTGGTGATTCCGCCCGACCTGATGGACCGGCTGAAGAAGAAAGGCGGGCTGGACAAGCTGCGCGGACAGGTGCGGTTTTCTTCGCTGCAGTATTTGACGATTCACCCGATTGAACGCAAGGCGGGCGGCGCACAGGAAACGCTGACCGTCAGGCTGAAAAACTACGTGCTGCTGTCACCCGAGGCCATCAACCTCGATGACGCCAACCGCGCCAAGCTGCAGGCCGTGATCAACAAGGAGCCGCTGGCGCTGATCGAATACTGGGCGGTGGACCCGGACTACGACGGCAAGGTGTTCCGCTCGGTCTGGCAGGACTACCGGGGCAACACCGCCAACGACGCCGACGCGCTGCGCGTGGTGACGCAGGCTGTGGTGACGACTCCAGCCAGGAATGGCCCGCGCAAGGTGTGCGTCCGGGTGGTCGATGTGTTTGGCTTTGAGGCGGAAGTGGTCACCGCGCTGGTGGCAGCGTGAACCTTGATGCCGTGCGGGGCTCAGGCGGGAGCCAGCGTCCTCACCGCCCGCAGGCTGTCCTTCATCTCGACCTGCGCCACTTTCAGGTCGTAGGTGGTCTGCAGGTTCAGCCAGTACTGCGGCGTTTGCCCCAGCGCGCGGCCCAGCCGCAAGGCCAGCTCGGCGGTCACGGGGCGGTCGCCCCTGAGCAGATGCGACACGCGCATCGGCGAGACGCCAATGGCATCCGCAAAAGCGGCCTGGGTCAGCCCCAGATCATCAAGCGTTTCGCGCAGGAACTCACCGGGGTGGATAGCCGGCAGTCCGTTCACCGGTGTTTTGGTCTTCATGGGGTTCGCTCCTTAGTGGTAGTCCACGATTTCAACGTTTTGCGCATTGCCGCGCTCGAACCGGAAGCACACGCGCCACTGGTCATTGATGCGGATGCTCCACTGGCCAGCGCGGTTCCCGGCCAGCGCTTCCAGCCGATTCGACGGCGGCTGACGCAGATCCTCGATCACCGCAGCGGCCTCCAGCTGGGTCAGGCGCATCGCGGCACGGCGCAGGATGTCCGGCGGCAAGCGGCGCGACTTGCCTGTCGCAAACAAGCGTTCAGTCTCGGCGCTGGCAAAACTTTCAATCACACGATGATTATAAACATTTTGTTTACATACGAAAACCACAGGGCATGACTCATGGCTGAATCAGACAAGCAACTCGCCCTCTCCATAGGCCTGACCGCCAAAACCAATCAGCTTTGCCTGAGCCTGGAGTCCGGCGCGGCCGACATTCTGGATCTTGTCACGCCGACCACCGCCGATTTGTTGAAGTGGTGGTTTGGCGAAGACATGGTGCTTGCGCGCGGTGGGCTGAACTTTCACGCGGGGCAGAAGCAGGCCATTTTGAACGCCATAGTGGCGCATGAAGTGCTGGGCAAGGATCACGAGCACTGGACCTTGCTGGACCTCTACCGCGCCGCCGCGCCCGAGGCGCTGCTGACGGGAACGCGGCTCAATGAGGTTGCCAACCCCAAGCATGGCCACCCCAAGTATTGCTTCAAGATGGCAACGGGCACCGGCAGGACCTGGGTGCTGCAGGCGCTCATGATCTGGCAGCTGCTGAACAAGACGGCGGCGCTGGCCGAAGGCATTGACGACGCGCGCTTTACCCGCCAGTTCATGGTGGTGGCGCCGGGGCTGATTGTGTATGAGCGGCTGCTCGATGCGTTTTGCGGCAAGCTGGTTGAAAACGGCAACGGCTCGCGCGACTTTGCCAGTTCCGACATGGCCCGCTTTGCCGACCTGTTCATTCCCGACGCTTACCGCGAAACGGTGTTTGCCTTTGTGCGCGGCAATGTCTGCAGCAAGAACGAGATTGGCCTGAAAGCCACCGGCAACGGCATGATCGCCATCACCAACTGGCACCTGCTGAATGAAGGCGACACCGCCGATGAGGTCGAAGAAGTAGAAGCCCTGGGCGCACCGCTGGAGCCGCAACGGGTGATTGAGGCCGTGCTGCCGCTCATGCCGGGCCGCGCCACCGGCAACAGCCTGGACGTGCTGGACCGGCGCTATGTGCGCGGCAATGTGCTGGAATTTTTGGTGGGCTTGCCGGAGCTGATGGTGTTCAACGACGAGGCGCACCATATTCATGAGTTCAAGCGCGAAGGCGAAACCACCGAGGTGGAATGGCAGAAAAGCCTGAGCCGCATCGCTGCCTCCAAGGGCAGGCGCTTTGTGCAGGTCGATTTCTCGGCCACGCCTTACAACGATGTCGGCGCTGGCAAGAACAAACGCAAGCTCTACTTCCCGCACATCGTCACGGACTTTGACCTGAAAGCCGCCATGCGGGCGGGGCTGGTGAAGTCACTGGTGCTGGACCGGCGCAAGGAAATCGGCGCGCTGCCGCTGGAGTTCAAGGCCGAGCGCGATGACGACGGCAATCCTGTCTTGAGCGAGGGCCAGCGGGTGATGCTGCGGGCCGGTCTGCAAAAGCTGCGCAAGCTTGAAACGGACTTTTCCAAAATCGACCCTATGCGTTATCCCAAGATGCTGGTGGTGTGTGAAGACACGACGGTGTCGCCGCTGGTGGCCGCCTTTTTGCAGGACGAAGGACTGGCGCAGGACGAGGTCATGACGATTGACTCGGGCAAAAAAGCCGAGCTGGGCCCGAAAGAATGGGCGCCCGTGCGTCAGCGCCTGTTCAGCGTGGACAGCCACGCCAGCCCGAAAGTCATCGTCAGCGTGCTGATGCTGCGCGAAGGCTTCGACGTGAACAACATCTGCGTGATCGTGCCGCTGCGTTCGTCGCAAGCGCAGATTTTGCTGGAGCAGACGATTGGCCGCGGCCTGCGGCTGATGTGGCGCGATGACGAATACACCGACCTGAAACGCGAAAACCGCGAACGCATCAACGCCGGCCAGGAGCCAGGCAGCCTGCTCGATGTGCTGTCCATCGTGGAGCATCCGGCCTTCCAGTCCTTCTATGACGATCTGATTCAGGAGGGCTTGGCGGGCGCGACCAGCGACGACATGGACAATACCAGCGCCACCGGAGACGTGATTGCCGCCGAGCTGCGCGAAGGTTTTGAAGCATTTGACTTCGGCATTCCGTTCATCCTGCAGGAAGCCGATGAAGTGCGAGACCACCACGCGCTGGACCTGACGGCCCTGCCCGCTTTCACAGCCATGACGGCCGCGCAACTTGCCGGGCTGCTCGGCAAGTGCGACACCTTCATCTCGCAAGATCTGCAGAGCGCGACACTGTTTGGCGACTACCGGGTAGACGGCGCGGTGATGAACATCAGCGGCTATAACGAATATTTGGCACGCCTGACGCGGCGCATCAGCCAGGCACTGAGCGAGCCCGTGCCAAAGGGCAACAAGATAGCCACGCATCTGGCCAAGCCTTATTTGCAGGTCAATACGGCGGAGCTTGCGGGCTGGCTGGATGACTACATCTGGACGCAGCTGTTTGATGCGGCCTTTAACCCGCTGGAGAATGAAAACTGGCGCTTGCTGCTGTTGCAGCCGGTGGTGGACCACATCACCAAGGTGTTTGCCGTGGCGCTGCTGGAGTCCGAGCAAAAACATGTGACCGGCCAGACCGAGGTGCTGGCGCGGCATCTGAGCGAAGTGCCCCGGCTGATGATGCGGGAAAGCCATTCAGTCAAGGTGTCCAAGTGCATCTATACCCGCCTGGCCTGGCCCGCGCAGAGCGGCGGACTGGAGCGCGCCTTCATTCACTGGGCGCAGGCTGATACGCAAACGCTGGCGTTTTGCAAGATCAGCGAAAACCGGCATACTTTTGCCCGCCTGCGTTACGTGAAAGACGACGGCCTGCCGGCGTTTTACTCGCCCGACTTCATGGTGCGCACCGAAGGCGCGGTGTACCTGGTGGAAACCAAGGCGCAGCAACAGACGATTCACCCCAACGTGCAGCGCAAGCTGAAGGCGGCCATGGCCTGGTGCGAACGCATCAACGGCTTGCCCGCCGGTCAGCGCGGTGCCCTGCCCTGGCATTACGTGCTGCTGGCGGAAAACGTGCTGCTTGAATGGCAGGCCAAGGGCGCAAGGCTGGCGGAGCTGATGGACTACGCGCGCCTTCGCCCCCTGGCGAATGCGTCTCTGCAGGAACGCTTGCTATAAGGTCTGAATCAAACCTCGTCTTCCCGCGCCATGCGCACCATGCGCTCGCTTTTCCAGTACACATCGTCGCCGCCGTTCATGCGGTTGAGCACGCGTGACAGCACGAACAGCAGGTCGCTTAGGCGATTGAGGTACTGGCGCGGCGCGTCTTTCAGCGGCTCGGCGACGCCCAGCGCCACCACCGCCCGCTCGGCGCGGCGCGCCACCGTGCGGCAGACATGCGCCTGCGCGGCGGCGCGGCTGCCGGCGGGCAGTATGAATTCGGCCAGGCGCGGCAGCTTCGCGTTGTACTCTTCCAGCGCTTCGTCGAGCAGGGCCACGGCTTCCGCCTTGAGCAGCTCATAGCCCGGAATCGACAACTCGCCGCCCAGGTTGAAGAGCTGGTGCTGCACCTCGACCAGCAAGTCCCGCACGCCACCGGGCAACTCCTCACACAGCAGCACGCCGATGTGGGAGTTCAGCTCGTCGACGTCGCCCATGGCGTGAACGCGCAGGCTGTCCTTGGACACGCGGGTGTTGTCGCCCAGCCCGGTGGTGCCGTTGTCGCCCGTGCGGGTCGCGATTTGGGAAAGTCTGTTGGCCATGATGGTGAAGTGCGGCTCAAGCGCAGTGGTTGGAATCAATGAACGGCGCCTGAGGACGCGTTGTCGGCGCGTTACCCCAGGCAAGGGTTTGTGTCGTCGTCGGTGCATATGTCAGCGAGGAAACAGCCTGCAAAACCACTGGCCGACTCTGGCGGACTGAGGTGCAATAGCGGGCTGCCCAACTTGGAAAGATATTTGCATGACCATGCGCACGACCGTGAAAAAACATTCTATGCCCAACTTCGAGCTGCGCAGTGTGCTGCTGTTTTCAGCCCTGGCCGTCGGTTTGGCGATAGCCTCGCATGCCCAGGGCAGCCCGCAGCCGCTGGTGGCGACCGGCACCGCTTCGGCCCAGATGACGACGGCTGGCGCCGTTGATGTCATTGCCAGCAACAAGATCATGAACCGCGAGGTGGACGCGGCTTTCAACCGCGCCGACAGCAATGGCGATGGCAAATTGAGCCGCGAGGAAGCCCGGCATTTCCCGGCCATTGAGCCGCGTTTTGATCAGATCGACGGCAACCACGACAACTTCATCTCGCGCGATGAGTTCATGAAAGCGGCCGGTTCGGGTTCCTGAGCCGCCGAGGTTCTGGCCTGTTCGGCTATGCCCGGCTTTGCCCGGGCGCGCGCCAGATTGCGCATTCAGGCCGTAAACTGTCTGCCTGCCCTGGAGACACCCATGAATGCACCGCTGCCCGAACACCTGCTGCCAGAAATCCACCAGCGTGAAACGCCGGCCGCCCTGATCGCCGCGCTCAAGTCCCGCTTTGGCGAGCGCTGCTCCACCGCGCTGGTGGTGCGCGAGCAGCATGGCCGCGACGAATCCTCATTTGCCGCCCCGCCGCCTTCGGCCGTGGTGTTTGCCGAAAGCACGGCCGACGTCGCCGATGCCGTCACGCTGGCCGGTGAATACAGCGTGCCGGTGATTCCCTTTGGCGTGGGCACCTCGCTGGAGGGCCATCTGCTGGCCGTGCAGGGCGGCATCAGCATCGATGTCAGCCGCATGAACCAGGTACTGAGCATCAACGCCGAAGACCTGACGGTGACGGTGCAGCCGGGTGTGACGCGCAAGCAGCTCAATGAAGCCGTCAAGAGCACCGGCCTTTTCTTCCCGATCGACCCCGGCGCTGACGCCACGCTGGGCGGCATGAGCGCCACGCGCGCCAGCGGCACCAATGCCGTGCGCTACGGCACCATGCGCGAGAACGTGCTGGCGCTTGAAGTCGTCACCGCCAGCGGCAGCGTCATCCGCACCGGAACGCGCGCGAAAAAATCATCGGCCGGCTACGACCTGACGCGCCTGATGGTGGGCAGCGAAGGCACGCTGGGCGTGATCATCGAAGTGACCGTGAAACTCTACCCCCTGCCCGAGGCGATCTCGGCCGCGATCTGCTCCTTCCCGAGCATTGAGGCGGCGGTCCGCACCACGATTGAAGTGATCCAGCTGGGCGTGCCGATTGCGCGCGTGGAGCTGATTGACCACAACACCGTGCGCATGGTCAACGCCCACAGCAAGCTCGGCCTGCGCGAGGAGCCCATGTTGTTGATGGAATTCCACGGCTCACCCAGCGGGGTGAAGGAACAGGCCGAACTGGTGCAGGAACTCGCCAGCGGCCACGGCGGTCAGGCCTTTGAGTGGGCCAGCACGCCCGAGGAGCGCACGCGCCTCTGGGCCGCCAGACACAACGCCTATTTCGCCGCCATCCAGTCGCGCCCGGGCTGCCGCGCCATTTCCACCGACACCTGCGTGCCGATTTCACGGCTGGCCGACTGCCTGCTCGAATCCGTCGCCGAGGTCGATGCCAGCGGCATTCCCTACTTCCTCGTCGGCCATGTGGGCGACGGCAATTTTCACTTCGGCTACCTGATAGACCCCGACAAGCCCGGGGAGCGCGAAGTGGCCGAGGCGCTCAACCACAAGCTGGTGGCCCGCGCCCTCAGCCTTGGAGGCACTTGCACCGGCGAGCACGGCATCGGCCTGCACAAGATGGATTTCCTCGTCAGCGAAACTGGCGATGGCGCGGTGGAGATGATGCGCACCATCAAGCGCGCGCTCGACCCTCAGAACATCATGAATCCAGGCAAGATTTTTACGCTGTGAAGGTCGACGCGTGGCAAGCCGCCTGATCTTTTTTGATCGCTGTTGAGGCCAGGGCCCCAGGGCGAGGCCTCAATAGTCAATACGCCCTCGTGAAGCCGCCCTCGTGAAGGATGTTGAGCCCGGTCATGTGATCGGAGAAGGCCGACAGCAAGCCTTCGACGGCGGCGGCCACCTCATCGGGCGTGCCGTATTTGCCTAGGGGAATATTCGATGTCTCTTGCGCAAGGCACTGCTCATACGTTGTCCCCGCCTTGGCGGCGCGCTTCTCCAGTGACGCGATGTAGCCCGGCGTCAGCGTGCCCCCCAGGGACAGCGTATTCACGTGAATCCCCTGCTCACCCAGGGCGAATGCCAGAGTCTTGGCTTCAGCCAGCCAGGCGCAACGGATCACGTTGCTTGAAGCGTAGTGACCCAGGACCTGTACCGATGACATTCCAGAGATGATGACAATCTTGCAGCGCCTGCCATTCGCCGCGTCTGGCTGCATGGTCGCAATGGCCGCCTTGAGCAACGACAGCGGACCGACAAAACTGTTCTGGAGAATCTCGCGCCATTTGTCGCTGCTGGGGAGCGGGTCGTTGGTGGGCGGATCCTGGGGCGGCATCAGGACGGCGCCGTCCAGGATCACCTTTCTTGCGCCCAGTTCATCGGCAAATTTCCTGACCGATTCATCGCGCGTCATGTCGACGGAAATCCAGGAGTAGCTGCCGGGAAAGGTGTTTGACAGTTCAGCGCAGAGTGACTGAAGCCTGCCGGCATCGCGTGCCGCGAGAACGAGGGAATTTCCGGTTTTCGCCAGCCGCTTGCAGACCGCCAGCCCGATGCCCCCGGTCGCGCCTGTCACGAGAATCGTCTGGGACATTCCGGGCATCATGGACTCCTCCGGCAAAATTTGATGTTAGCGCCAAAGACAACCGGGCGCCAGTCGGGGTGGCAGCCCTCCCGGGCCCGGTCTATTTTCCGCCGCGCAGCCGCTCGATCAGCCCGTTGAACTCGTCCATCGACGAGAACCGAATGTCCAGTTCGCCCTTGTCTTCACCCCGGTCGTGGTACTTGAACTGCTTTTTCACGCGCATGTCCACGCCGACCTCAGCAGGTCAGAATCCTCAGCCTGCCGCTAATCGACGTTCACAGGGTCTTGGAGGCGGTGTCCTGTTGCCGCAAACAAATGGCGTGCTTCTTCCGACTCGACCTTTCCGGCAATCAGATCGGCGCGTGTCAGAAACTCGACGAAGCGGCCGCCCACCATCACCGCGACATGGTCGCACATGTGCGCCACTACGGCCAGATCATGGCTGACCATGACAAAGGTTTGCTGGAAGTCGCGTTTGAGTTGAGACAGCAGGTTGAGCACCTCGGCCTGCACCGAGACATCCAGCGCGGATGTCGGCTCGTCAAGCAGCAGTAGCTGGGGCTGCACCAGCAGCGCACGCGCGATGCACACGCGCTGGCGCTGGCCGCCGGACAGTTGGCCGGGAAAGCGAAAACGAACGGACAAGGGCAGGCCAACAATCCGCAAGGCTTCGAGCACACGCGGCCCATGCCCGGAAATCCCATGAACGATCATCGGTTCGCGCAGCGCCTCGTCAATCGTATGCGCCGGATTCAGTGCTGCCAGCGGATCCTGGAACACCATTTGCATGCTACGCCTGTCCGTCAGATCACGCTGATGGCCCATGCTTCGGCCGGCCACTTCTATGCGGCCATCCCAGTCCTGGATGATGCCGGCGATGGCCCTGAGAATGGTGCTCTTGCCACAGCCCGACTCGCCCACAATGCCCAGGCTGCCGCCGCGCGGCACGGAAAATGACACGCCGGAAACGATTTTTGATGAGCCTCGCCGGATGACGAGGTTGGAGACGGCCAGGGCCGGCGTGTTCAGCTCAGCCATGCCGGGTCTCTTTTCAGAACGGGAAGGTCTTCCCCCAGGTGTTGCAGGGAAGGCCGTGAGGCCATCAAGCCCTGGGTGTAGGGGTGGGTGGGTGTCAGATGACCGCCGTTGGTGGACAGCTCTTCCATCACCCGCCCTGCATACATGACCATGACGCGGTCCGCATAGTTGGCGACCAGGTCCAGGTCGTGGCTGATCAGGATCAAGCCCATGCCACGCAAGCGCACCTGCTCGTCGATCAGATCCAGAATGTGGTGGCGCACCACCGCGTCCAGCGCCGAGGTGGCCTCATCGGCGATCAGCAGCTCGGGCTCGGCGGACAGCATCATGGCCAGCATCACGCGCTGGGCCATGCCACCAGAAACCTGGTGCGGGTACAGCTTGGCCACGCGCTGTGGCTCGCGAATGTGGACATCGGCAAGCAGCTCATGCACCCGCCCCAGCAGCCCTTGGCGCGGTGCCTTGTCATGCAGACGCAGCATTTCAGCCATTTGTTGACCCATGGTCATCAAGGGATCCAGGCCTTGGCGCGGGTCCTGTATGACCATGCCGATACGCCGCCCGCGCAGGGCGCGCAGCTCACGCGCATTCAGGCCAAGCAGGCTCTGGCCATTCAGCCGCATGCAGTCGGCTTTCACCTCAGCGCTGTCGGGCAGCAGTCCCAGCAGGGAACGAAAGGTCACCGATTTGCCCGAGCCCGACTCGCCCACGACGGCCAGGCGCTCCCGGCCAAGGCGCAGGCTGACGCCGCGCACCACCTCCACTCTTGAACTGGCGCCGGGAAAAGACACCCGCAGGTTGTCAAGCTCCAGCAATGGCACGGCGGCTGGCGCAGTCGCCCGCGTTTCGATTGAGTTCAACATGGGTTTTTCCGCTCTCATTTGACCCCCGGGTCGACGACATCACGCAAGGCATCGCCCAGCAGATTGAAACCCATGCTCAGCGTCAGAATCAGCAAGCCGGGAATGGTTGAAACCCACCAGGCTTCAAAGACAATGGCCCGGCCTTCGGCAACCATCGCACCCCACTCGGGCGCCGGTGGCGGCAGCCCCACTCCGAGAAAACCCAGGCCGGCGGTGATCAGGACAATGCCGGGCGCATCCAGCGCGGCCCGCACCACAGCCGAAGGCAGGCACAAGGGCAGCGCGTGGCGCAGCAGCAAACGCAAACGGGAAACCCCCATCGCCTGCGCGGCCTGGATAAATTCTGAATGGCGTATCGAAGCGATTTCAGTGCGTGCGATGCGCGCGTAAGGCGGCCAGCCGGTCAGGGCAATCGCCACCACGGCAGTCCACAAGCCATTGGTCAGCGCGGCGGCGACGGCAATGGCCAGGATCAGGCGCGGGAAGGCCATGAAGACATCGGCCACGCGCATCAGAACCGCGTCGATCCAGCCGCCCCACAGGCCTGCTGCCGCACCGATGATCATGCCGACCGGCACGGTGAGCAACAAAACCAGACCGACGATGGAAAGCGTCGGCTGCGCGCCAAAAATGACGCGGGAAAGAATGTCTCGGCCTAGCGTGTCAGTGCCAAACCAATGGTTCGAAGAAGGAGGCTGCAGGCGATCCCCCAGGGACTGGGCAATCGGATCGGCCAGCGGCAACGCGGCCGCGCACAGCGCCAGCGCAATGATCACGCCCAGCATCACCAGGCCGACAACGCCGATCGGATTACCCATCAGGCGCCGACCCATGCGGTAGACCGCACCGAGCCGGGCCTGGGCTCGGGTGGCCGGAACGTCCGACGCCAGCCAGCTCACGGTCGTTAGGATGAAAGTCATTGGAATCTTGTCCTTGGGTCCAGCACCGACTGAATCAGCTCGGCGCAAATATTCACCACCATGAAAATCAGGCCGACCACCAGTGTTGCCGTGAGCACAGCCGGAATGTCAGCGGCAAACAGCGAATCGGTGATGTACATGCCCAGTCCTGGCCAGGCGAACACCGTTTCGGTCAGGACTGCACCTTCAAGCAGATAGGCATAGGTCAGGGCCACGACGGCAAAAATAGGGCCTGCCGCGTTGCGCAGTGCGTGGCGCCACAGGATGGCACTATCGCTCAAACCCTTCAGACGCAGAACCAGTGTGTAGTCCTGGCGCATCTGCCAGAGCAGAAAACTGCGCGTCATTCGCGTGATATAGCCCAGCGCCACCAGGCCCAGCAGGCTGGCCGGCAGCACGATGTGCGACAGGGCATTGGCAAAGGCATCCCAGTTGCCAGACAAGGCGGTATCGATCAGCATCAGATGAGTCACTTCTGTCACGGAATAGCGGTAGGAAATATCCAGCCGTCCCGGCCCACCAACCCAACCCAGCTGGGCGTAGAAAACCAGCAACCCGACAATGCCCAGCCAAAAAACCGGCATGGAGTGGCCCAGCAGCGACACAATGCGCGCCAGATGGTCGGGCCAGCGCCCGACATAGCGTGCGCACAGCACGCCCATCGGCACGCCAAACAGCACGCCCAGCAAGATAGCCAGCGTGGCCAACTCGAAGGTCGCAGGAAAATAGCGGGCAATGTCGTCAGCCACCAGGTTGCCAGTCACCGTTGACTTGCCAAAGCGGCCATGCAGCATTTCGTTGGCGAAAAGCACGAACTGCTCTGGCAAAGGCTTGTCCAGGCCCATTTCCTTGTAGACGCGATCGTAGAGTTCCTGCGGCGCCCGGTCTCCCACTGCCTTCAGAACGGGATCTGTCGGCAGCACCCGTCCCAACATGAAGGTGACCAGCAACAAGCCGGTCAGGGTGACCGCCACGGTCACCAGGGTCGAGGCCAGCCATCGCCAACGCCGGCCATAAGCGGACGCTGGCGCCTTGGCGACCAGTTCAGGCTCCTGTGAAGCCAAGACAGTCGTGCTCATCGTTTCTCAATAATGTAGAAAGGTGTGGAGTCAAAGGTCGCGTAGCCCGCGTAGTTCTGGACGTTCTTGCGCACCACGACCGGTTCGACCTTCTGCAAAGCAAAGATGAAGGGAGAATCGTCGCGCAAAACACGCTGCAGGTCACCATAACGCTTGATGCGGGCTGCACCATCGATCTCGTGCGAAGCAACTTCGGTCTGGGCCGTCAGCTGCGGAATCAGCCAATGGTTGCGCCATGCCGCATTTTTATTGGAGGCGGTGGCGGTGTCATCGGCATTGCGGGTGAAGAACTCGATGGTCGAGCTGGCGTCGGAGTAATCAGGTGCCCAGACAAACACGACGATGTCCTGGCGCCGCTCGCGGTAGCGCGAGGTCACCAACGAAGGCTCGGCCACCCGCAACTCCAGCTTGATGCCGGCCTGGGCAAAGGTGTTTTGCAGCGACTGTGCCATTTCCTTGTAGGGGCTCATCGCCATGGCGTCCAGCGAGAAAGTCACTCCATCCTTCAGACCGGCTTTGGCCAGCAGGGCCTTGGCCTTGGCCACGTTGAGCTTGTACGGCTGCTCCGGCAGGGCGCCATCAATTCCTTGTGCTACGGGAGACTGGTTGACCTTGTACTGGCCACGGAACAGCTGCTTGGACATCCCTTCATAGTCAACCAGGTAGCGCATGGCTTGCCAGACCTCGGGCTTGGCCAGGTTCGGATTGGCCTGGTTCAAGGCCATATAGATCACGGTGCCACGTGGAATCTGGATGACCTTCAGGTCAGCTGATGTGCCAATGGACTGAACCTGGTCGGGATTGAGGTCGGAGGCAACGTCAACATCACCCTTTTCCAGCAGCAAGCGCTGCGCCGCGGCTTCGGCCACGTGCCGGATGATGACGCGCTTGAGTTTCGCCGGACCGCCAGAATAGCCCGGAAAGGCCTCCAGCACGACGGCATCTTTGGCTTTCCATTCAACCAGTTTGTAGGCGCCAGCACCGGCAGACCGGGTCTTCAGCCAATTGTTGCCCAAGTCACCATTTTGCTCATTCGCCATCACCAGTTTTTTGTCCACCACTGAAGCCACAGCGGCGCTCAAGGCGCTGAGCATCAGGTCCTTCGAATAGGGCTTGTCAAAGGTCAGAATCAGCTGGTCACCTTCAGCGCGAACATGTTTCTCAACGTTGTCCTTGGCCCAACCGAACTGACGCAGGATGATCGATGGCGGCTTGCCCAGCAGGATGCCGCGACGCAGGGAGAAGGCAGCATCTTCCGCGGTCACCGGGTTGCCGGACTGAAACTTCAACCCAGACTTGATCTTGAAAATAATCTGCAACCCATCAGCTGATGCCTCCCAGCTTACGGCAACGCCTGGAATGATCTTCTTGAAATCGCGCGGATCATGCTGCACCAGACGCAGATACAGGTTGTTCAGCGTATCGCCGGGCGCGATTTCGAAGGCTTCCTGCGGATCGAGCGAAATGATGGTGCCGATGTCGCGCGCGATCACCAGCGTATCCGCCGGGGTTGCCGCCTGCGCGCTGGCCATGGCCAGCATGGCTGACAGGATCAGCGGTTGGAGTGTTTTTTTCTTGAGGATATTCATGACTTGTCTCTCTTTTTAATAATTTCAGTTGATGCCAGGGTTGCGCGCCACGCTTTAGTCCATTTGCGTGACGAATTTGGTAACCAGGTAGCCGTCGAAGGTTTCGGTACCGCCTTCGCTGCCCATACCGCTGTCCTTGATGCCGCCAAAAGGCGATTCGGGCAGGGCCTGGCCAAAGTGATTGATGTTGACCATGCCGGCCTCAATACCGTTCTGGATGCGCAAAGCGTTCTTGCTTGAACTGGTAAAGGCATAGGACGAGAGACCGTAAGGCAGGCTGTTGGCGCGACGAATTGCGTCATCCAGATCCTTGAAGGGCACGCACGCCGCTACCGGGCCGAAGGGCTCGGACTGCATGATCATGGAGTCTTCGGGCGGCATGGCGATGATGGTCGGGGCGAAGAAGTTGCCAAGCTCGCCAATGCGTTCCCCACCGACTTCAATGCGCGCGCCGCGCGCGGCGGCATCATCGACGAACTGCTCCATGGCAGTCACACGCCTGGCATGAGCCAGCGGGCCCATGGTCGTGCCTGCGTCCAGACCGGCACCCACCTTGATGCCGCGACTGGCTTCGGTGAAACGCGCCATGAAGCGATCCCAGGCTTTCTCCTGGATATAAAAGCGCGTTGGCGACACGCAGACCTGACCCGCGTTGGAAAACTTCATAGCCGAGAGCATGGTGGCCGCGCGCTCGATGTCAGCGTCGTCGCAGACGATGACGGGCGAATGTCCGCCCAGCTCCATGGTGGCGCGCTTCATGTGCGCGCCAGCGAGCGCAGCAAGCTGCTTGCCCACAGGCACCGAACCGGTAAACGAGATCTTGCGCACGATAGGTGAGCTGATCAGGTATTCGGATATTTCGTGCGGCACACCCCAAACCACGTTGAGCACACCCGGTGGCAAGCCAGCCTCATGAAACAAGCGCGCAATCGCCACCACCGCGCTGGGCGAATCCTCGGGGCCCTTGAGGATGATGGTGCAACCCGCCGCAATTGCCGCGGCAATTTTGCGTATGGCCTGGTTATAAGGAAAATTCCAGGGAGTGAAAGCGGCACACACACCGATCGGCTCGCGCAACACGAACTGGCGCACATTCGGCAGACGCGGCGGAATCACACGACCGTAGATACGTCGGCATTCCTCGGCATGCCAGTCGCAGTGGTCCGCGCAGCGCATGACCTCACCCACGGCCTCGCGCAAAGGCTTGCCCTGATCGAGCGTGATGTTGCGGCCAATCTCATCTGCCCGGGCACGGCTCAATTCGCCAACCTTGCGCAGGATGGCGCTTTTGTCCATCGGCGAAACCGAGCGCCAACTCTCGAAGGCACGCTGAGCCGCAGCCAGCGCACGATCCAGATCAGCCCGGGTGGCGTGTGGCAAGCTGGCGATGACCTCACCCGTGGCCGGATTGAACACGTCCTGCTCGCGCCGACCATCGCCACGGATGAATTCGCCGTCGATATAAAGAGAGAGTTGCTCGTAATTGTTCATGCTATGTGTCCGTGAGTTATTTTGAAGGTCAGTCAAAACGAGGAAGACGAATGCCCCATCAATGCCTGACCCAAGCCCTGCAAGTAATGCTGAACTTCAACAGGTTGCCATATTAGATATTTTCACAATAAATAAGTAATGTTCCATTTTATGGAATTTTACTTATACCTCAAAACTGCTGAGAAAAGCGCTTAAGTCAGGATTTCGACGACCAGATCCAGGTCTACATCCGTTCGGTCAGAGTGCCTTTGAACACGTTCTTCCCAGGCCCGGCCTGGCATTGCCTCGAACAGCTGGCGCGTGTAGGCGTGCTTGGGCGCACGCGCAATCGCCTCGACCGTTCCCGTCTCGACGATGCGCCCTTTGTGCATGACGGCAATGCGGTCTCAGATCTGGCTTGTTACGCGCAGGACAAGTTCGAGGCCAACCATTGCCCAGATCTGACCATGATGAATGTGGGAGCAACACTATCGAGACAATACTCATCGCTTCTCAATAATGTGGAAAGACGTCGAATCGAAGGTCACGAAGCCGCCGTAATTTTGGACGTTCTTGCGCATCGCGATGGGTTCGACCTTCTGCACCATGAACAGGAAGGGAGAATCATCCCGCAGGACTCGCTGTAGTTCGCCGTAGCGCTGCACGCGCGCCACGGAGTTGAGCTCGTGCGAAGCGACCTCCGTCTTGGCCGTCAACTGAGGAATCAACCAGCGATTGCGCCACGCCGCATTCTTGTTCAAGGCACCATCCGAGTTGTCGGCATTGCGGGTAAAGAACTCTATGACCGAACTCGCGTCGGAGTAGTCAAGCGCCTTGACAAACACAATAATGTCGTGGCGACGCTCACGATAACGCGTCAACACTTGCGAAGGTTCGGCCACGCGCAGCTCCAGCTTGATCCCTGCCTGGGCAAAGGTGTTTTGCAACGACTGCGCCATTTCCTTGTAGGGACTCATCGCCATGGCATCCATCGAAAGCGTAAAACCATCCTTCAGCCCGGCCTTGGCCAGTAAGGCCTTGGCCTTGGCCACGTTGAGCTTGTAAGGCTGCTCCGGCAGGGCGCCATCAACCTCTTGTGCCACCGGAGACTGGTTGACTTTGTACTGGCCACGGAACAGCTGGTTCGCCATGCCGTCGTAGTCAATCAGGTAACGAACAGCCTGCCAGACCTCGGGCTTGGCCAGGATAGGATTGGCTTGGTTCAGGGCAAGGTAATGCACGGTGCCGCGCGGGATCTGCAACACTTTCAAATCAGATACCGTTCCGAGCGCCTGGATCTGATCGGGGTTGAGGTCGGAGGCGACGTCAACGTCACCCTTTTCCAGCAGCAGGCGCTGCGCCGCCGGCTCGGCCATGTGACGGATGATGACGCGTTTGAGTTTGGCCGCACCGCCCGAATAGCCCGGAAAGGCTTCCAGCACGACGGCGTCTTTAGCTTTCCATTCCACCAGCTTGTAGGCACCAGCGCCAGCGGAGTGCGTCCTCAACCATGTGTTGCCAAGGTCACCGTTCTGTTCATTCGCCATCACCAGTTTTTTATCCACCACCGAAGCAATGGCTGCGCTCAGGGCGCTGAGAATTAGATTGGTCGAATAAGGCTTGCTGAACGATAAAATCAGCCGATCACCCTCAGCGCGAATCTGATGCTCGACATTGTCCTTGGCCCAACCGAACTGATTCAGGATGAACGATGGCTGCTTACCCATCAGGATACCGCGACGTAAGGAGAAGACGGCATCTTCCGCCGTCACCGGGTTGCCGGACTGGAACTTCAGTCCAGACTTGATCTTGAAAATAATCTGCAACCCATCGGCCGATGCCTGCCAGCTTTCGGCAACGCCTGGAATGATCTTCTTGAAATCGCGGGGATCATGCTGCACCAGTCGCAGGTACAGGTTGTTCAGGGTGTCACCGGGTGCGATTTCAAAGGCCTCCTGAGGGTCGAGCGAAATGATGGTGCCGATGTCGCGCGCAATGACCAGCGTGTCCGCCGGGGTTGCCGCCTGCGCGCTGGCCAGCATGGCCGACAGAATGAGTGACTGCAGTGTTCTTTTTTTGAAGATGTTCATACTTGTCTCGCTTTAAGTTGTATCCACTATGAGTGGTCGTTCCCGCCCGGTTGCCTATCCCTAGTGTGGTGTTACATGCTTGATGGAACAAATAAAGCCGATGGATTTTTGTCCAGGATTAGGCGTAAACCACAGCAATAACACCACTATTGTGCGGATTTCCAATGACACCCTGAGTGAAAAGACGCGGTTTTATGCTCCAGGTACAGCTGCTTGGTGACGCGTTTCATATGCTTCTTTTGTTTAACGTGAATGGAAGGCCGTATTGTTAAGATAAATGCGTCGCGCTTATCAGGTCGGCGGCACGTTCGGCCATGGCTATGGTGGCGGCATTGGTATTACCCGACACCAGAGTCGGCATGATGGATGCATCGACAACCCGCAGTCCAGTGACACCGCGAACATGTAGTTGAGGATCTACGACCGATTCCGGATCCGCTCCCATGCGACAGGTTCCTATGGGGTGATAGATGGAGGAACCGTTGGCTCGCGCGAAATCCAGGCATCTATCATCGGACCGCACATCGAGACCAGGTTCGAGCTCGCTTTCGACGAAGTCCGCCATCGGACGGGTAGCAGCCAAACGGCGGGTCAACCTCACTTCCTCTATAGCTACACGGCAGTCTTCAGGTGCAGACAAGTAATTCGCGAAGATCTGTGGGTGATCCATCGGATTCGTGCTGCGCAACAATATCTCGCCGCGGCTTTGTGGTCGAAGGTGGCAGGCGCTGTAGGTCATTGCAGCGAACTTGTGTGGCAATCCGGTTTCCGGATCCCGCGTGAAATTATTGAAATGGTATTGGATGTCCGGCGTTCCCAGATGGGGGCTGCTGCGTGTGAAAATCCCGGTCTGCGCCGTGGGGTACGCCATTGTCCCTTGGTGAAATAACGCGTACTCCATCACCATCTTGAGCTTTCCCCATCGTGAGTGGAACTGGTCATTGAATGTGACTGGCTGGTTGACCCTGTACGTCATCCGTATCTGAAGGTGGTCTTGCAGATTCTTGCCGACGCCTTCCGCATGGACTTTGGCCGGAATACCCAGCTTTTCCAACTGCTCGCGCGGCCCTATTCCCGAGAGCATCAGTAGCTGGGGGGTGTTAATCGAGCCCCCGCAAAGCAAAACCTCATTGCGTGCGCGCACTTCATGCAGCTGTCCATCCTTTTCGAACTGAACACCTACCACTCTCGTGCCTTCGTATACCAGCTGGTGTGCCATCGCCCTGGTCAAAACTCGTACATTCGGGCGGCGCATGGCCGGGTGCAGATACCCTACCGCGGCACTGGACCGCCGCCCTTTGCGGATGGTGGCTTGGTAATATCCGACACCTTCCTGCCTTTCTCCATTGAAGTCGGGATTGAAGGGTATCCCATTGGCTGTGGCGGCTGCGATGAACGCATCCCATAGCGGATTACGGTTGGATCGGTCTGCCACCGCAATGGGACCGCCTGTGCCGTGGAAAGCGTCCTCACCCCGAACCTGATCCTGGCTTTTCCTGAAATACGGCAACATCGTTTTCCAGTCCCAGCCCGTGGCACCTTGCAAGGCCCAGCCATCAAAGTCATTCGCCTGTCCACGGATGTAGACCATCCCATTGATGCTGCTGGATCCTCCGAGCACCTTGCCCCGGGGCCAGTACACCTGACGCCCCTTCATGTGAGCCTCGGGTTCAGTCATATAAAACCAGTTGTGTTTGCGCTCCTTGAGCAAATAACTGATTCCAATCGGGATGTGAATCCACTTGTCGTTGTCTGGACCACCGGCTTCCAAAACTACTACCTCATTGCGAGGATTTTCAGAAAGTCGATTTGTAAGCACACAACCCGCGCTACCCGCGCCCACCACTAAGTAATCGCAAGAATATGGAACCATTTGAGTATTCTTTTTTGTTGAAGATTGAGTGTCAAATCAATCGAGTACCACGCCGGCCTCGGTCACGGCGGATTTAAAAAGCGAAGACTGCGACCGGATGAACTTGGCCGCTTCGGCCGGCTCTGTTCCAACAGGCACAACCTGAAGCGCCGCGAGACGTGTGCGTATTTCGGGGAGCGCCAAGACCGCGTTCACCTCGGTGGCCAATTTATTCACGATGGCGGCCGGCGTCCCGGCCGGCGCCGCGAGCACATACCAGATGTTGAAGTCGAAACTGCGCAAACCGGCATCGGCGAGGCTAGGTATCTCGGGTGCAAACTCAGACCTCATGGGTTGCGTGACAGTCAGAGCCCGTATTTTTCCATTGCGCACAAACGGCAACCCAGTGAAAAGCCCATCGAGCATGGCATCCACTTGCCCTCCAACAAGCGCATGAACCGCCTCGACACCCTTGTAGGGAATGTGATTGAGTTTGATACCCAGCTCTTTCTGGAGTAGCTCGGAGATCAAATGAACCGAAGTCCCCATGCCGTACGACGAATAACTGATTTGCCCCGGTTTCTTGCGTGCCAACTCGACGAACTCGGCCAAATTCTTCACCGGCAATGAGGGGTGGACACCCAACATGATGGGGGTGTATGCAACATAGCTGACGGGAACCAGATCTCGCGCGGGATCAAATGGCGATTTCCGAAACAGGTGCGGAACAATGCTGTACGTGGTGTTGGTAGACAGCAACAGTGTGTAGCCATCAGCAGGTGCTGAAATGACGGCCTTGGCTCCAATAAGGGTACTGGCGCCTGGCTTGGCTTCCACAATAATTGGCTGCCCCAGCCGTTGACCAAGCTTGTCGGTCAGAACGCGAGCCAGAATATCCGTGCCTCCACCGGCCGAGTAGGGAATGATCAGCTTAATAGGTTTTGACGGATACGTCTGCGCTCCTACGGGAAACTGTATCAACAAGGCAAGTAGAACCGAGAAAATCCCCAACAGAGAAGTCTTGAGCAGCCTAGTAGGTCTGCCTATTTCCTGCGAACTGAACACATACTTCTTGCGACACATGAACTTGAACATGGAATCCCTTGTCTCTTGAATATTAGTTAAAAACCATGCAAGTCATTGCACTCTTGACTTGGCAGTTAATATTAAAAAGTTTCATAAAAAATAACTAATATTCCACTAAATGGAAATTTGAAAGTAACTGACCGTTCCGATTTAAAGATTTTGAAGCCAGGTTTTCGACGATCAGCTCCAGGTCCGTAGCCGTTTGGCCAGACAGCCTTTCAGCACGTTCTTCCCAGACCCGGCTTGGCATTGCCTCGAATAGCTGGCGCGTGTAGGCGTGCTTGGGAGCACGCGAAATCGCCTCGACCGCCCACGACTCGGCCAGGCGCGGGATTGACTCGAGCTTGGGCGAAAGCGTGATCAGGCCTTCGTAAATCTTGCTACCCACGAAGGAGCTGGGCCCGAGCTTGCTGCTGCCCAGGTTGATGCTGGGCGGCTCGGGCCGCACGATAAGGTTCAGTGTTCCGCCCTGCTTGGGAGTCTGGGCCGGGGTCCCGGAACATGCCACCATGGCGCACAGGACAAGGCTGAACTGCTGGAGGAGTTTCATGGTGGCGGTTCTGGGATTAGGTGTCAGATCAGTTTGTTTTGCTGCGCATGCTCCAGCGCATCGTCGAATGCACGCGCCACGGCATCAACCATCTCGTCGAGCTGCTGCGGCTCCGAGATTAACGGCGGGCACATGGCAATGCAGTTGCCCACGGCACGCACGATGACGCCATACTCCATGACCCGGTTCTGGATCCAGGCACCCATGGCAGCAGCCGCTGGAAACGGTTTTTTGCCCGCCTTGTCAGCCACGATCTCAACCGCAGCCAGGAAGCCCATACCGCGCACTTCCCCGACGAGCGGATGATCCTTCATGGAATTCAACCGCTCGAACAGGTGGGGAGCACCTGCTCGCACATGTTCCACGATATTGCGATCCTGGTAAATCTTCAGCGTTTCCAATGCCACAGCCGCCGCAACCGGATGAGCTGCATAGGTCAGTCCGTGGGCGAAGACACCAAGCTTGCGGCTTTCGGTCTTCATGCCCTCATGGATGGCATCGGTCAGCAGCAAGCCCGAGATCGGCTGGTAAGCGGCTGACAGGCCCTTGGCCACGGTCATCATGTCAGGCTTGAGCTGGAAGCTGTCGGAGCCGAACATATTGCCGGTGCGGCCGAAACCGCAAATAACTTCATCGACGATAAACAACACGTCATATTTCTTGAGGATGGCCTGGACCCGCTCAAAGTAACCTGCCGGCGGCACGATGACGCCTCCGGAGCCATTGATCGGCTCGGCAATGAAGGCGGCTACCGTTTCCGGGCCCTCCTTGAGAATCATCTGCTCAAGATTGTTCGTGATGCGATCCACGAAAGCAGCTTCCGATTCACCAGGCTGGCCAAAATGATAGTAACTCGGGCAATCGGTATGCAGGATGCCGGGGATTGGCAGATCAAAGTCAAGGTGTACATGGCTCAGGCCGGTCAGGCTGCCCGACGCCACCGTGACGCCGTGATAACCCTGCCAGCGCGAGATGATTTTTTTCTTTTTTGGCCGACCCAGGGCATTGTTGTAATACCAGACCAGTTTGACGGCGGCATCGTTTGCCTCTGAGCCTGAATTCGCGAACAACACCTGGTTCAGCCCCTCGGGCGCCACGGCGGTCAGCGCTTCGGCCAGCGCAATGCCGGGCGGGTGCGAACGGTGATTGAACATATGGTAGTAAGGCAGCACGTTGAGCTGATCCGTCGCAGCCTGAACCAGGCGCTTTTCCGAGAAGCCGAGTGACGCGCACCACAACCCCGACATGCCTTCGAAATAGCGCTTACCCTGTTCGTCGTAGATGTAGCAGCCCTCTCCGCGGGTAACGACCGTGGGGCCACGCTTGGCATGCGCGTCCAGGTTTGAATAGGGGTGGACGATGTGGGCGATGTCCTTGTGCCAGTTTGCGCTCTGCGTATTGCTCATGTGATTCCTGTTGATGAATGAATTTTGAAAAATACTGAGATCAGTCGGCCGGGGTATTGCGGGCACGCATGAACCCGTCTAGAAAGGCGTTCAGGTTTTCGCCCAGCTTCTCGACCAGATAGCCGCCCTCCTGAATCAGCACCACGGGGCCACGGTAAGCGCCGATGCGTTCGCCGGCAGCGCGGAAACCTTCGGTGCTGACAGCAAGATCAGAAGAAGGATCACCCTTGAAGGGATCGAAGCCCAGAGACACCAGCAAGGCGCTCGGCACGTAGTTCATGATCGAGTTCATGCCCGCGGAGATTGCTGCCAGCCAGGCCGGATCCTCGGACTTGAGCTGGAGTGGCAGGTTGAGGTTGTAGCCCTCGCCCTCGCCCTCGCCGCGTTCGTGGGTGTATCCGGCATAAAACGGAAACAATACATTCGGGTCGCCATGCACAGACACGAAATGCACGTCATCGCGCTTGTAGAAAATGGACTGCGTGCCGTTGCCGTGGTGCGTGTCAATATCAATAATGGCGACCCGACCCAGCTCGCTCGCGAGGTAATTGGCAGCAATCGCCACGTTATTGAGGTAACAGAAACCACCGCCGAAATCGCTGTAGGCGTGGTGCCCGGGAGGACGACACAGCGCGTAGGCCTCGCGCTCGCCTTGCAACACCAGGCGGCTGGCTTCAAGTGCGGCATGAGCCGAGCCCAGCGCCGCCGGCCAGGTACCCTCTGCAATCGGACTTGACCCTCCTGCAAGGTAGTAACCACCTGTCCCTGGATGCTTTCCGGACGGGTGCGTGAGCTGTAGTGGGCAAAGGCGTGCGGATGAATCAGACGCGAAGCATTGGGCAAGGTCTGCCAACGCGCATAGGCGGTCTCCAGAAAACCGAGATAACCCAAGTCATGCACGGCGGAAATCCAGCGCCTGTCCCAGCCTTGCGGCGCCAATTTTTCGTGGCCTTGGGCCAGCAAGGTGGAAAGCAGCGCCTCCGCACGCGCTGGCGATTCAAGGTTGCGTACCAGCGTGCCGCGTACGACGATTTCATCGGGTGCATGCAATTGATGATGTGGCGAAAAGGTGAACTTCACGAAAATTTCCTTGGTGGATGCACAAAGCTTAGGCCGGACATCTCCGAAAAACTTGACCGGGGACGACAATCGAATGCGTAGTTTTGGAATGCGCACCACGTTTTTAGCGCTCAGGCCGGAACGGCAGAGGCCTGACGGAAAGCTCGTGGACTCTGCCGCGCATCGCTGCGAAATGCGCGTGTGAATGCGCTGGTTTCGCTAAAGCCGAGTTGCTCGGCGATGTGACTGACAGACAGTGAACTTTCTGCCAGTAATTGCCTGGCTATCTGGGTACGCACTTGTGTGCGCAACTCAAGAAAGTTGATACCCAGCCCCTGGAACCGGCGCTGCAGGGTACGCGGCGTGAGGCCGAAATCTGACGCGGCACGCTCCAGGCTAACGGGATCAAACTGGTGAAAGCTTTTTTTCATCCAGACCCGCAAAGCATCCTCCCACAAACTCGGATCACCACGATCAGGCATCTTGCGTGCCATGTCGTCGCAGAGGCGAGCATGAAGATCGGGATTGGCGGTGCGGATCGGGGTGTCCAGCACTGACGCCGGAAAGCACAATGCCGTGGCGTGGGCACTGAAGGCTACGGGAGCCTGAAAAAACTGAGCATAGGCCTGTGACGCTTGGGGTGCGGGCATGGTCAGGGTCACGCGATCCAGCCGCCAGGCATCCCCTGCCGACCAGCGCAATGTGCGGCACAGCATGCCCATCGTATAGGCTGCATCCTGCAACTCACCCGAAACACTGGGATCCTGAATGCTGTAAATGAACCGGGCCGCCGCCCCCTCCCTGACCAGCCGAACCAGCGTTCCGGTCTGAATGACCGGAAAAAAACGAATCAGGTCGTCAATGGCTTCTCCCACCGTTGCGGCATGAGTAAACAAGCGCCTCACCGATCCAGGCTTCTGCGTGTTGTCGATTTTTGCCAGTTCGAGACCCAGTTGACTTAGCCCGCTTTGCTCGGCAGCGGTCTCCAGCATATTGGTGAAGCCAAGCAGTGGTGTCGAGCGCTCTGCCGGTTCATCTGCTTTTTCAGATATTGACACACTCAAAGACGGCTTTTGAGGGGTAATAGCACAACGCCCTCGATTCAACAAAGAATCAAGCCTGTGAGCGACTTTCTGAGTCACCTCTGCACTGATAGCGCCAACAACAAAAGGGATAGTCATAAATGTAGCTCCTCGGACTTTCAAAAATTATCCAGCTATTCGAAAGAAACTCACACAGTTTCACAAAATGGAACAATAGTTTTATAATATGTAAACTGAAAAAACCAATTAGGGAAAATCCCAAGATTCGTCTACAAGAATTCAAGTTCGGAATGCCTGAAACTTAGTCATCCACACTCAAGTCAGAACACGCCTCTCTTGAGGCTCGAAAAAAGCACTTTATGAACAACACCCTCGTCAAAGGCTTGAGCATCATCGAATTGCTGGCACACAGCGAAAGGCCGTTAGGTCTGACCGATATTGCCAACGAACTCGATCTGGCCAAGAGCAACGTGCATCGCTTGCTGCAGGCCCTGACAGAGGCCAAGTACATCGTCAGAGATGAACGCACCAGCCGATACACAGCATCCATCAAGCTCTGGGAGCTCGGCTCCGCAGTACTGTCGAAGCTTGATTTGCGTCTGCATGCAGAACACGTCATGGACCGCCTGCTGGCGGAGACCCGGGAAACCGTTCACCTGTCCATCCTGGACGGAGATGAAGTGGTCTATGTGCACAAGCTGGACAGCCCCAATCCGGTTCGGTCCTATACGCAGATCGGCGGCCGCGCCAAGGCGCATTGCGTGGCCACTGGCAAGGCCATACTGGCGTCCCGTCCTCCCGCCGTACTGGAGCGCATCGCTCAATCGCTGACCCCTCGCACTTCAGCTTCGTTGATTGACCCCAAGAAATTTTTGCTCGAAATGTCGCGCATACGGAACCAGGGATTTGCCGTCAATCGCGGCGAATGGAACGAGAACGTCTATGGCATTGCCTCGCCGGTCACGGACGTCAGCGGTCAGGTGGTTGCAGCACTCGGCCTGTCAGGCCCCAAGGAGCGCTTCAAGCCGACGCAAATCAAGCTATTTGCCCCGCTGGTCGTCGAAGCTGCAATGCAGATTTCAAGCGGTCTTGGAGCACGTAGCTCACTGCCTGTCTGGCGCTAAGGTGGCTCGCGACAAAGTGCCAGCACTTTCATCGCGACTCCATTCGCGCTGATAGCGTTACACATCGACTGCTCCTGAAACACGGACAACTCATACCTCGAATTTCCGGGTATCAGGAAAAGCAGTTGGTTTCGCCAGCGTTTCCCGGCCATGACGCTCTTCTGCGCGGCCCAGCGCAAACAAAAATGCGATACCTGCTGCAGACGCAACAGCACCCATGATGAATGTTGACTGATAGCTCCCCGTGGTTCGGGCCAGGTAGCCGCCCAGGAACGGGGCGATGACCTGCGCGAGTCCGTAACTCAAGGTGAGCCTTGCCATAGCACCACTGGGGTTGGATGGATAGGTACGACCGGCGGCTGCGAGCGTGAGGCTGACGATGCCCAGGAATGTGACGCCAAACAACATCGCACTCAAAAGCCACGCCTCGGTACTATCGCCCAGAATCGGAAGCAAGAAGGAAGCGAGATGGAGCACGTACACAACCATCAAGGCCTTCAGATCACCATAGCGTCGAGCGACGTGATCCCACAAAGCACAGGCCGCTGCAGCAGAAACACCGACGAGCATCCACACGAAGCTGCCATAGCCAGCCAGAGTTGGCGTTTTTTCGACTATCGCGACAATAAAAGTCGCGCCGATCACATAGGAGAATCCTGCGCAGAAGTACGCGCCAGAGAACAGGATAATCCAGCGTCTTGCTGTTGGGTTGCCGCCTTCAAGTCGGCCGATTGATGTCCCCGATGAATTGCCAACTCCAGGGGTCCAAGCCCACGCAGGAAGCAGCAAAACAAAACCCAGAGCACCCAAACCGATCCATTGCTGGGAATAATTGAACCATCCGGTCATTGCCCACACAGCAAATGCAGAAACAGCTATGCCCAGGCCCAGGCCAGCGAAATGGCGCCCCATACGTGGCTTTCCATCTATTTGCAGCAGCCAGCCAAGAATCAATCCGGATCCTATGAACATGCCGGCAGCCGTACTCAGTCCACCAAGGAACCTTAGTACCGCCCAGACGGCGACTTGGTCCGTACAACCCATTGCCACAGTCGTTGATACGGCCAAGACAAGACCCACGCGGTACAGCAAAAGCTTGGTGCTCGGGGCACGGACCGAAGCACTGATCAGCGCACCGGCCAGGTAGCCAAGATAATTAATGCTTGCCAACCATCCGCCAGCGAAGTTGCTCAATCCTGTCTCGGTTTGCATGAGCGGCAGCAATGGGGTGTACGCGAATCGTGCCAACCCCATCGTCAGTATCAGATTGGCGAGGCCGGCACATATGACTTTGGTCTTGCCCGCACTAGAATGTTCCATAGACGTCTTTCATTGCAACATGAAGGAAGTCTAAAGACTGAACAGCTCTATTGCTTTCGACAAAATGACAGACACTTTCGATGAAGTGACAAACCGTGACTCTGTTTGATACGGATTGGCAGACACTCCAGGTCCCGCCCATAAAAAAACTCTCGGGGCCAGTTTACGTACGAGTCGAACACATACCGCCAAGGCATAGTTTTTCGGCCCACAAACATCTCTGGCACCAGCTTATCTATGCGATTTCAGGATCTCTGACGGTGGCGGTGAAAAACCAGCGGATCGTGCTTGGCCCCGAGCAAGCGGTCTGGATTCCGACCGGAATGATGCATCAAGTTGCATCCACTTATGGTGCTGAATTTCGCAGTCTCTACGTTGATCAGGCGGCCGGCGTCAGCATGCCATCAAACTATTCAGTCGTTGAAGTCACGTCACTGCTGCGCGAACTGATTCTCGAAGCCGCCAGGGTTGAAGAAGGGCTTGATGACCCGGCTTACAAGATGAGCGTCCTGCGGTTGATCATGGATCATCTGCCCAGGCTGTCGTCCATTAACATGTCGCTGCCATGGCCGAGAACTGAACTGCTGCGACGCCTTTGTGAGACGCTTTATCTCACGCCCGCCGACCCCATGGACATCATCGCCTGGGGCAACAAACTCGGCGCCTCGAGC
Source organism: Polaromonas sp. (assembly GCA_046597475.1). GTDB lineage: Bacteria > Pseudomonadota > Gammaproteobacteria > Burkholderiales > Burkholderiaceae_C > Polaromonas. The sequence goes on from JBKJKI010000182.1 coordinate 27,840, forward strand.
CGGACACTCTCCCGTCGATTTCAGGATGAAGTCGGCGTCAGCTTTCGTGAATGGAAAAGAAGGCTTCGACTGGTCAAGTCGCTGGAGCTTCTGGGCGCCGGCATGAGTGTCACTACGACAGCCCTCGAACTTGGCTACAACTCGACTTCTGCCTTCTCTTACATGTTCACAAAAGAGATGGGATACAGCCCCAAAGAGCACCTTGCCAAACGCCGATAGTCATATGCGAGCCTTAGGGCTTTGCTGAATAAGTGCCGTGAAAACGCCAATGCGGTGGCATGACGGCGCGATATCGTAAAGGCAAGGTCAAATGTGCCCCATTTTGCGGCCCCTGGGGCTGCTTTGCGGG
>JBKJKI010000265.1:0-9490 GCA_046597475.1 Polaromonas sp.
GCCGGCCAGCAAGAAGGTCAGCAAGTAGCCCAGGTTGAGCTGGTAGTTGATGGAAGCGATCAGCAGCACCAGCAGCGTCAGCGCCAGCATCAGCCCGGCGCGTGTCGGCAATATGTAGACCGTGCGCTGGGTCAGCGTGACGCTGTCGCTGAGCGGCAGGCGGGATTCGAACCAGTTCCGGAATAGTGTTGCCCCCACGCTTGTCGCTGCGCGTGCCTTCGGCGGTGCGCTGCCCCTGGCACGAGGAGCGGGGGCTGGCCTTGCTTGGGTCGGCCCGGCGCTGCGGCCGTGGCCACCATCTGAGCTTGCTGAAGGCACTGCGTGAGTGAGTTCGCGCTTGAACTGCTTGATATCAGCTGCACCTTCCGGTCGCCGGATGATGTGGCGCAGCGCTATACGGCCGTCAGCAAGACCACGCTTCGCATCCACGCCGGCGAGTTTGTGTCGGTGGTGGGCCCGACGGGTTGCGGCAAGTCCACCCTGCTCAATATTGGCGCCGGCCTGTTGCAGCCCTCTTCGGGCGAAGTGAGGGTGTTTGGCCAGCGGCTTGCCGGCATCAATGCGCGCGCGGGCTACATGTTCCAGACGGAGGCGCTGATGCCCTGGCGCAGCGCGCTGGACAACGTCATGGTGGGGCTGCAGTACCGGGGCGCCAGCGATGCCGAGGCGAGGGCCCAGGCGCAGTCCTGGCTGGAGCGCGTCGGGCTGGGCGAGTTTGGCGACCGCTACCCGCATCAGCTCTCGGGCGGCATGCGCAAGCGGGCGGCCCTGGCACAGGTACTGGTGCTGGACCCCGACATCATCCTGATGGACGAGCCCTTCAGCGCACTTGATATCCAGACGCGCCAGCTCATGGAAAACGAAGTTCTTGATCTGTGGGCAGCCAGGAAAAAGGCCGTGCTGTTCATCACGCATGACCTGGACGAAGCGATTGCCATGAGTGACCGTGTCGTCGTGCTCTCGGCCGGCCCGGGCACGCACCCGATCGGCGAATTCGTGATCGACCTGCAGCGACCCCGGGACGTCGCGGAGGTCCGGCACTTGCCGCGCTTTGTCGAACTGCATTCGCAGATATGGAATGTACTGCGCGACGAGGTGCTCAAGGCTTACGCCCAGCAATTGAAGAAAGCCGCCTGAACATGATGAGCCCCCACGTTCGCTCACTGCGTGTAGCTCTCTGCCTCCCTCGGGGGCTAATTTTCCTTGGGGCGGCCCGGCGGAAAATTGCTCGCCGCCACGGCCGCGGGGCGGCCTGAGATGTGGCGCTCCCTCAAGCCCTCGGAAAGAAACCTGCGCGTCTGGCAAGTGGCGCTGCTGGTGGCGATGCTGCTGGTCTGGCATCTTGCGTCGCGCGATCAGCAGATTGCCTTTTTCCTGGGTAAACCCATCCAGGTCGCAGGCCGTGTCTGGAGCTGGTTCATGCCCTTCGGATTCGGCGCGAGCCCGTTCTTTCCCGACGGCCTGCCGGGCCGCGCCGACATCTACCTACATCTCGGCACGACCCTGCTTGAAACCGTGCTGGCTTTCGGCATTGGCACCGCGCTGGGCCTGGGTTGCGGCCTGTGGCTTGCGCTGGCGCCCACCGCGAGTGCGCTGCTGGAGCCTTACATCACGGCGGCAAACTCCATGCCGCGCGTGATTCTCGCGCCCATTTTTGCGCTCTGGTTTGGCCTGGGCATCTGGAGCAAGGTGGCGCTGGCCGTCACGCTGGTTTTTTTCATCGTGTTTTTCAACGTCTACCAGGGCGTGAAGGAAGTCAGCCCCGTGGTGCTGGCCAATGCCCGCATGCTGGGCGCAACGCAGCGGCAGCTGTTGCGCACGGTCTACCTGCCAAGCGCCACCAGCTGGGTGTTCTCCAGCCTGCACACGTCGGTGGGTCTGGCCTTCGTGGGGGCCGTGGTGGGCGAATACCTGGGATCGGCGCGCGGTGTGGGCTATCTGATCCTGCAGGCGGAGGGCACGTTTGATGTCAACACCGTGTTCGCGGGCATTGCGGTGCTCACAGCCTTCGCGCTGGTACTTGATGGTCTGGTGGGCAAGCTTGAAAAGCGCTTGATGAAGTGGCAGCCACGCAGCGGCGAGACGGAAAAACTTTAGGAGCGCCGACGACTGGATCGATTTGCGTTTTGGCAAGTCTTCCTGCCGTCCTACAGCTTCATGCTGCCCGGGTCAGTACATTCGCAATTGAGCGGTTTCCGATGGCTTCCATGGTCGATGGAAGTTGCGGTGAACGGCTCGTCAATTACAAGAAAATACCATGAACCTCCATCTCAGCATCGGGCCTATCGTTTCCCTCATTGCCGGCATTCTCATTCTGCTCATGCCGCGGCTGCTCAATTACATCGTGGCGATCTACCTGATCGTCATGGGCCTGATTGGATTGTTCGGCGCCGGGGCGATGCGGATCTGAGTTGCGCTTTGGATCTGGCCCTGTCGGGCCGGGCCCTGGCTCTCGCTGGCAGTTAGCGCCGTTTCGATTTGACGACAGCCTTGCTGGCGCTGCGCTTGACCGGCGTGATCTTGCTGCGGGCGGATGAAGTGGCCGCACCTTTTTGCGCTGCTTTTCGCGTGGCGGTTGCCGCTCCGTGGGCAGGGGGTGACAGATGAGCGCTAATCGGAAGGAATACCACCACAGCATGCCCTTTCTTGAAGCCGGCGCTGGCGTTGACATGGTTCCAGCCCGCAACGCTGGCGGCTGTCAAGCCGTAGCGCCTGGCGATCGAGGCCACGGATTCTCCCTTGCCGGCCTTCACGGTCGTGCGGCGCGTGACGATCTCGGGCGCCAGGGAAACCTGGGCGGTGTCGGCCACATGGCTGGTGACATCGTTTTCGACCAGGGAAGAGCGCGGCACCACCAGCGTTGAGCCGGCCTTGATCAGCATGCGGGGCGGAATATTGTTCACGGAGCGCAAGTCGTATTCACTCATGCCGGTCTGCCGCGCCGCGTCGATCGCGTTCATGGTGCTGGGCGCGGTCCAGGCGGTCCAGCTGGCATATTGGCCCTGGCTGTAGGCGTCAAAGTTGCGCTGGAAGACCAGAGCGCTGTCCCACGGCAGCAGGATTTGCGGCGTGCCTGCGGCAAGAATGACAGGCCGATGCGCGGAAGGGTTGAGCGCCTTGAAGTCTTCAATCTTCACGCCGGCAAGACGTGCCGCCAGGGCCACGTCAATATCCCGCGTGATTTGAACCTGCTGAAAATATGGGTGGTTTTCAATCAGTGGCAGTTCGGTGGCGAATGCCTGCGGATTGGCAACAATATTTTTCACGGCCTGCAGTTTGGGGACGTAGAGCCGGGTTTCCGCGGGCATGTTGAGATCGTTGTAGCCGGCGGCCAAACCGGCTTTCTGGTTCTTGGCGATGGCGCGGGACACACTGCCTTCGCCCCAGTTGTAGGCCGCCAGCGCCAGATGCCAGTCGCCAAACATGCCGTAGAGTTTTTGCAGGTAGTCGAGTGCCGCGCGGGTCGAGGCAAGCACGTCACGGCGGTCATCGCGGAAAACGTTCTGCTTCAGGTCGAAGTATTTGCCGGTTGCCGGCATGAACTGCCACATGCCCGCAGCCTTGGCCGTTGACACGGCCTGCGGGTTGAATGCGCTTTCAATGAAGGGCAGCAGGGCCAGTTCGGTGGGCATTTGCCTGCGCTCAAGCTCCTCGACAATGTGAAAGAGATACTTGCTTGAGCGTTCGGTCATGCGCTGGATGTAGTCCGGCCGGCTGGCGTACCACTGCTCACGGTCGGTCACCAGTTCGTTTTGCAGGTCTGGCATGGCAAAACCCCGGCGAATGCGGTCCCACAATTCCTTGGGGGGCTCGGTCGAGGCAATCTGGTGCGAACCGATCCGGCCGGGGGTAATGGCCTGCAAGGCGCCGCCTGGCACCAGCGGCTTGAGCCCTGGGCCGTTGCCGGTCGTGAGCACGGGGTCGCCCGGCATGCCCGGCTGGCTCGCGCAGCCGGCCAGTACGGAAAGAAGCAGCAAAAACGCAAGTGAAACGAGGCGGAAATTGAAGGCAGCGAAAGAAAAAGGCTTGTTGAATCGGTGGTGAGGCGTCATTTGAATTGGTTTTTCTATTGCCCGATGGCGGCAAATGCGGTGATGTCGTCGTGGACCGACGCGTTGAAGCTGTGATCCACGTGGTGGTGATGCGTGACTAGAATCGACTCTAATTGCAGCGCGTGCTTTTCGAGTGCATGCAACACAGGCTCGGCATCACCCGGGTCCACTGCCACGGCGCGCTTGCCATCATGCAACAACCACAGGTAATTGTCGGCAAAAGCGGGAATGGGAATTAAAAACATGCAGTGGACTCGATGAACTCGGAAATTATAGGTTTGACCGACTGGTTGAAGACGCCGCCTGGCAGCTATTTGCTGAACTGGGAGCGCATTAATTTTGACCACGCCGTGAGTGATATTTTTGGTTACCACGCACTTCAACTCGGTCTTCCTGAACTCGATGCCCTGCAGGCCAACCGGATGCCGCACAAATGGCTGGCATTAACAGCCGCACCGCAAGCGGCTGCTCCGGTTTCCTCGCAGTCCAGGCCGGCCATTGAGACGATAAGGAGCGGGGAAAGTTCCCCGCGTGCTGCCTTGCTGACCGATCCGGCGGCGCTGCCCTTTCCAGAAAGCAGCCTGGATCTGGTGGTGCTGCCCCATACCCTTGAGCTTGACCGGGACCCTCATTCTGCCCTGCGCGAGGTCGAGCGAGTGCTGGTTCCGGAAGGCCGCGTCGTCATCAGCGGACTCAACCCTGTCAGCCTCTGGGGCTTGCGCCAGCGGCGAGGCCATTTTTACCGGCAGCTTGGCTACGATCGGCCGTATTTACCCGGCAGCGGCGAATTTATTGGCTACTGGCGCCTGCGCGACTGGCTCAGACTGCTCAATTTTGAGGTAGAGTCAGCGCGCTTTGGCTGCTATCGTCCGGCGCTGAACAGCCAGAAATGGCTGGATCGTTTCGAATGGATGGATTCGGCTGGCGAGCGCTGGTGGCCCATTTTTGGCGCTGTCTATTTTCTCGTGGCGGTCAAGCGCGTGCGGGGTATGCGCTTGCTGGAGCCGGCCTGGAAGGCTCGTAAAGCGCCGGCGGCTGCGCCCGCCGTGGTCGCCAGCAAAGAGCGGGCGAGTCGCGCCAGACCGCCAGCCTGAGATTTCCCTTATGTACTTTATTAACCCCGGGTCCTGCCCGGAACTGCAACCACACATGACTGACTCCAACCCGGGTGCAACCCAACAACATGTGGTGATCTACACCGATGGCGCCTGCAAAGGCAACCCCGGCCCCGGTGGCTGGGGCGCGCTGCTGGCAACTGCCGGCACTGAAAAAGAACTGTTTGGCGGCGAACTCGGCACGACCAACAACCGCATGGAAATGACCGCGGTCATTGAGGCGCTGGCCGCACTCAAACGGCCCTGCGTGGTGACGCTATACCTCGACAGCCAGTATGTCCTCAAGGGGATCACCGAGTGGATACACGGGTGGAAGGCCAGGGGCTGGCGCACCGCCGCCAAGGCACCGGTCAAGAATGTCGACTTGTGGCAGCGGCTCGATGCCCTGCTGGTTTCCAGCGGCCACACCATTGATTGGCGCTGGGTCAGGGGGCACAACGGCGATCCGGGCAACGAACGCGCCGATGCGCTGGCCAACAAGGGGGTGGAGCGCGCCCTTGGCCGCATTTGAGGTCCATGCCGGGTAAAGCCTCTGTAAAGCTGTCTTAAGGCCATCCGGGGGCGTTACGGAACCGATGCGCGCAGGGTGCGGTGCTGCTACATTGGTGCTTGTTTCGTTTTCTGACAAGTTACCTTTATCCAGCTCCCTCATGGCATCAAAAGCAATTTACAGCGTGGTCGCGGTGGCGGGAATTGCGGCGGCGTCGGGCGCTGCATGGTGGTATCAGAAACCCAAATCCGTTGATAGCGCTGTGGGCGTTCCAGTCAGTGCGCCTGCACAGCCGGCCTCCAGCGGCGCAGGGCCGGCAAAACCGCCTTCTGTGGAGGTGGCGCGTGTGGAGCTTGCCCAGCTCACGGATGATGCGCGCGCCGTGGGAAGCCTGCGTTCACGTCGGGGCGTTGTGCTAAGGCCGGAGGTAGGTGGCCGCATCACGCAGCTCAACTTCACCGACGGCCAACGGGTACGCAAAGGCCAGGTCCTGGTGCAGTTCGACGACCAGTTGCCACAGGCGCAAGTCCAGCAAAGCCTGGCTGAACTGTCGATTGCTCGGGCCAACCAGAAACGTAATCAGGAACTGGTGGCGCAAAACTTCATCAGCCAGCGCTCCCTTGACGAGAGTTCGGCCAATCTCGAAGTGGCGCAGGCCAAACTGGCGCTTGCCAGGGCAACCGCCGCGCGCCTGAAAATCGTTGCGCCATTTGATGGCATCGTCGGAATTCGCCAGGTCAATGTCGGCGACTACCTGAAGGACGGTGCCGACATCGTCAACATTGAAGACATCGAAGCCATTTTTGTCGATTACCGGCTGCCCGAGCGCTTTCAGGGCAAGCTAAGGCGAGGCCAGACGGCCGTGCTTGACGTCGATGCGCTGCCCGGCCGCCAGTACACGGCTCAGATTCAGGCGATTGACCCGCTGATTGACGCCAATGGCCGTTCCATCGGTATACGCGGCTGTATTGACAACCGGCAGTTGCAGCTGCGCCCCGGCATGTTTGCCCGGGTCAACACGGTGTTTGGGGTGAAGGAGGACGCCCGGGTGATTCCGGAAGAGGCGATTGTTCCCCAGGGCGGCAAACAGTTTGTCATCAAGCTGCTGAATGCCTCCGATTCCAAAACCCGCACCACGCTGAAGGTCGAGGTCAAAATCGGCTTGCGCAGCCCGGGGAAGGTGGAAATCCTTGAAGGCCTGGAGCCCGGCGATACCGTGGTGACGACGGGCCAGCAGCGGGTGCTGCGCGATGGCACTGCAGTAACAGTCGTTGACCTTGCCAGCGGCCGGGTGGCCCCACCGCCCGTCAATGGCTCGACCTCGGGCCGTGCTGAGACGGCTGCCCTTCCGGCATCGCAGGCCGAGGCCACACCGGCAAAAGGCGGTCGGGCCGCGCCAGCGACGACGGGTGCCAACCCCTGCGGCGCGCTGACTTCCCAGGCTGCGACCGGGCTGGTGCCGGTGCGCGCCACCTTCACGCCGCATCGCATTGCGCCAGCATCGTCGGCAACGGGCAACCCTGCCTGAGCTGTTCCTGACCCCAGGCATGTCCCCTGTGTTTGACGTATCGAGATGAGGCCCCATGCAACTCGCTGAAATTTCAATACGCCGGCCGGTGTTTGCCACCGTGTTGTCGCTGCTCATCGTGTTGATTGGCACGGTCAGCTTCAACCGCCTGACCGTGCGCGAATACCCCAAGATCGACGAGCCGGTCGTCACCGTGAGCGTGCGCTATGCCGGCGCTTCCGCGGAAGTGATCGAGTCGCAGGTGACCAAGCCGCTGGAAGACTCCATCGCCGGCATTGACGGGGTGGACGTCATCACCTCCATCAGCCGCGCCGACCAGGCACAGATCAGCGTGCGTTTCAGGCTTGAAAAAGACGCCGACTCCGCCGCTGCCGAGGTGCGTGACCGCACTTCGCGCGTGCGCAACCGCCTGCCGCAAGCCATCGAAGAGCCCGTCATTGCCAAGGTCGAAGCCGACGCGTTCCCGGTCATCCAGCTGGCTTTCTCCAGCGAGTCGATGACGGCGCTGCAGATCAACGACCTGGTCAACCGCATCGTCAAGCCGCGCCTGCAAACCGTGACCGGTGTGGCCGATGTACGCGTCTTTGGCGAGCGCAAGTACGCCATGCGCGTCTGGCTGGACACTGACAAGCTCGCCTCCTACAGGCTGACCACGCAGGACGTGGAAGACGCCATCAGCCGCAGCAACCTGGAGCTGCCAGCCGGCCGGATCGAGTCGCAGCAGCGTGAATTCAGCGTGACCTCGCAGACCGACCTGATCAGGCCGGCCCAGTTTGGCGAGATCGTGATCAAGAACGTCAACGGCTTCTCCGTGAGGGTGCGGGACGTGGCGCGCGTTCAGGAGGGGGCCGCCGATGAACGCACCGCCGTGCGGCTGAACGGGCGTTCGGCGGTGGCGGTGGGCGTGATCCGCCAAGCCACGGCCAACCCGCTCGATCTGTCCAAGGGGGTTCAGGAAGCCATTCCCAAGCTGAGGGCGGACTTGCCTCCCGACCTGCTGATTGACATCGCCAACGACAACTCGGTGTTCATAGACCGCTCGGTGAAGAACGTCTACCGCACGATTGGCGAGGCCGTGCTGCTGGTGGCGCTGGTCATTTTCGTGTTCCTGCGCACGCTGCGCGCATCCATCATTCCCATCATCACCATTCCGGTGAGCCTGATTGGCACTTTCGCCCTGATGGCGCTGGCCGGCTTCACTATCAACACGCTGACGCTGCTGGCCCTGGTGCTGGCCATCGGCCTGGTGGTCGACGATGCCATCGTGATGCTGGAGAACATCTTTCGCCACATCGAAGAAGGCATGGACCCGTTTTCAGCCGGCATCAAGGGGGCGCGTGAAATCGGCTTTGCCATCGTCACCATGACGGCCACGCTGGTCGCGGTGTACGCGCCGCTGGCCTTTACACCGGGACGAACTGGCCGCTTGTTCGTGGAGTTTGCGCTGGCGCTGGCAGGCGCCGTGGTGGTGTCTGGCTTTGTGGCGCTGACGCTCACGCCCATGCTGTGCACCCAGCTGCTCAGGCACAACCCCAAGCCCAACCGCTTTGACCGCGGCATGGAACGCGCGCTGACCATCCTTTCCGAGCGCTATGCCAGTTTGCTGCGCTGGATCGTCACGGCGCGTTTTCATCCGCCCGCCGAAGGCCGGCATCCGGGCCACAGTCTCAAGAGCCTTGTCTTGCAGGCGCGCTGGATCGTGATTGCCATCATGGCGCTCAGTGCCGTGGGCATCGCCCTGGTGTTTCCCACCATGAAGCAGGAACTCTCGCCGATGGAGGATAGAGGCGTGATCCTGGCCAGCGTCAACGCGCCAGACGGTTCCACGCTGGACTTCACCAACCGCTATGCCCAGGCGCTCGAAAAAATGGGTCAGCCCTTCAAGGAGTTCGACCGGATATTTGCCAACGTAGGCAACCCCACCGTCGCCCAGGCCAGCGTGGTCTATCGCACCGTTGACTGGGACGAACGGACTCGCTCGACCATGGAAATGGCGCGTGAGCTCCAGCCCAAATTCAATGCCTTGCCCGGCGTGACGGCCTTTCCGATCACGCCGCCGTCCCTGGGCCAGGGCTTTCGCGAGCGGCCACTGAACTTTGTCATCCAGACTTCCGACAGCTACCAGAACCTCAATACGGTGGTGCGCCAGATGCTCGACGAGATCGCCAAGAATCCCGGCATCATGTCGCCCGATGTGGATCTGCGGCTAAATAAGCCCGAGCTGCGCATCGAGGTGGAACGCGAGCGGGCGGCTGACCTGGGGGTCAGCGTCCAGGTGGTTGCCAAGGCCATTGAGACGCTGCTG
>JBKJKI010000146.1:0-11226 GCA_046597475.1 Polaromonas sp.
CCTGCTACGACGACGTCAACCATGCGCAGTGCCTGTTCATCGCCGGCAGCAACACCGCTTTCGCGCACCCGATTCTGTTCCGCCGCATCGAGGACGCCAAAGCCGCCAACCCGGCACTGCAAATCATTTATTGCGACCCGCGCCGCACCGACACGGCCGAAATCGCCGACCTCTGCCTGCCATTGCAACCCGGCACCGACGTGATGCTGTTCAACGGCATGCTGCACATCATGCTGTGGGAAGGCTGGACTGACCCGGCCTACATCGCCGCGCACACCAGCGGCTTTGACGCCCTGAAAACCACGGTGCGCGACTACACGCCCGAGCTGGTGGCCCAGACCTGCGGCATCAAAAAGGAAGACTTGTTGGCGGCCACCCGACTGTTCGCCACCTCGGGCGCCACGCTCAGCCTGTACTGCCAGGGCCTGAACCAGTCCAGCAGCGGCACCGCCAAGAACGCCGCGCTGATCAACCTGCATCTGGCCAGCGCGCAGATCGGCAAGCCAGGCGCCGGTCCGTTCTCGCTGACCGGCCAGCCCAATGCCATGGGCGGGCGCGAGGTCGGCGGCATGGCCAACCTGCTCAGCGCCCACCGCGACCTGGCCAACCCGCAGCACCGCGCGGAAGTCGCCGCGCTCTGGGGCGTACCGTCAGTGCCTGAAAAACCCGGAAAAACCGCCGTCGAGATGTTCCAGGCCGCCGCCGATGGCGAGATCAAGGCGCTGTGGATTGCCTGCACCAATCCGGCGCAGTCCATGCCCGACCAGGCGACGGTGCGCCGCGCCCTGGCCCGCGCCGAACTCGTCATCGTGCAGGAGGCCTTTGCCACCACCGCGACCTGCGACTTTGCCGACCTCTTGCTGCCTGCCACCACCTGGGGCGAAAAGACCGGCACGGTGACCAACAGCGAGCGCCGCATCAGCCGCGTGCGGCCGGCGGTGGCCGCGCCCGGCCAGACGCGGCATGACTGGGCCATCGCGGTGGACTTTGCCCGGCGGCTTGAAAAGCTGCTGCCGGCACGCAGCGCCAGCAGCCTCTTCCCCTATGCGCTGGGCGACGCGGCGGCGGGCGCCGAAGCGCTCTGGAACGAGCACCGCGAATCAACGCGCGGGCGCGATCTCGACATCACCGGCATGAGCTACGCCCTGCTGGAACAATCGCCCCGGCAATGGCCGCTGCCGGAAGGCCAGGCCACGGGCAAGGCCAGGCTCTACGAAGACGGCATCTTCCCTACCGCCGACGGCCGGGCGCGCTTCGTCAATACCGTCTACCAGCCAGTGGCCGAGCCGCGCGAATCGCGCTACCCGTTTTCGCTGACCACCGGCCGCCTGCGTGACCAGTGGCACGGCATGAGCCGCAGCGGCACGCTGGGCCGGCTGTTTGGCCATGTGGCCGAACCCTCCGTGCAGATGAACGCGCAGGACATGGCCAGGCATCTGTTCAAGGAAGGCGATCTGGTGCATGTCACCTCCAGGCGCGGCTCCATCCTTGTGCCGGTGCAGGCGTCAAGCGAAGTCGCGCTGAGCCAGGCTTTTATCGCCATGCACTGGGGTAGCGAATACCTGAGTGGCCGCTCCAGCATCGGCCAACCGCTGGCTGGCGTCAACGCCCTCACCACCCCGGCCTATTGCCCCAGCTCGAAACAGCCCGAACTCAAGCATGCCGCCGTCAAGATATTGAAGGCCGAACTGCCCTGGACCCTGCTGGCCATGGCCTGGCTGCCCGAAGGGGAGGCGCTGGCAGCGCGCGATCAGCTCAAGGCCCTGATGGCGGCCTTTCCCTTCTGCAGCTGCGTGCCGTTTTCAAACAACGCGCCGCTCACCGAGACCGGCGGCGAACGCACCGGGCTGCTGTTTCGCGCTGCGGCTCACGAGGCGCCAGCTGAGGAAACCCTGGCAACGCTGGAGCGCATTCTCGGCCTCGATGGCTCCTACGTGCTGCGCTATGCCGACCGCAAAAAAGGCCAGCGCCGCACCGTAAGGCTGGCGCGCAGCCATGAGCAGGCGGAGCTGACCGGCTTTGTGCTGGCCGGCGACACCAGCGCCCAGGCCTGGATCACCACCTTGCTCAGGGACGAGCTTCCGGCCCAGGCCTATGGCCGCCTGCTGCTGCTGCCGGGCGCCAAGCCCCCGGTGGCGATCCAGTCGCGCGGCCAGCTGGTGTGCAGCTGCTTCAATGTCACCGACACGGCCATCACCCAGCACCTGTCCTTGATCAGCCAGGGTGAGAACGACGCGGGCGCGCTGGCGAGCGACGAGGAACGGCTGGCCTCGCTGGCGCAAACCTTGAAGTGCGGCACCAATTGCGGCTCCTGCCTGCCCGAGCTCAAACGCCGGGTGCGTGCGGCGCGCGGCGTCATTACTCTCAAACAGCTGGCTTAAGCTCATAACGGAAAGTTCTCTGCATTCGCCGACAATCGCAGCATGGGAATAAGCCATTACATCAAGGAAATCGGGCGCGGCGCGCGCGGTGCCAAGCCGCTCACGCGCGAGCAGTCCACCGACCTGCTGGGCCAGGTGCTCGACGGCACGGTGACCGATCTGGAAATCGGCGGCTTTTGCCTGGCCATGCGCATCAAGGGGGAAACGCCCGAGGAGATGGCGGGCTTTCTCGACGCCGTCCATCAGCGCCTGAACCTGCTGCCCGCAAGTAGCAAACCCGTGGTGGTGCTGCCCAGCTACAACGGCGCGCGCAAGCTTCCGGTGCTCACGCCGCTGCTGGCCCTGCTGCTGGCGCGCGAGGGCCTCCCCGTGCTGGTGCATGGCACGCCCACCGAGTCCAGCCGTGTTTTTGCATCAAATGTGCTTGAAGCCCTTGATGTACGGCCGCTTTCTGCTATTAAACAAATAGCGTCCGGCGAAGTGGCGTTTGCCCCCACCGAACTGCTCAGCCCGGCCCTCAAGCGCCTGCTCGATGTGCGCCGCTTCGTCGGCCTGCGCAATCCCTCGCACAGCCTGGTCAAGCTGATGAATCCGGTGGCGGGCAAGGCGCTGGTCGTGAGCAGCTACACCCATGCCGAGTACGCGATTTCCATGGCGGCCACGTTCGAGCTCTACAAGGCCGATGCGCTGCTGCTGCGCGGCACCGAGGGCGAAGTGGTGGCCGACGCGCGCCGCTCGCCGCAGATGCAGGGCTTTATCCAAGGGCAGCGCGTGCTCTTTCAGGAGGGCGTCAAGGGCACGCTGCCCTCGGTGCCCGACCTGCCCAAAGAGATAGACGCGGCCAGCACGGCGGCCTATATTCGATCGGTGCTGGTGGGGAAAAGCCCCTTGCCCGCCTCGATTGCGCAACAGGTGGAACATATCTTGCTTCTGGTTGAACAACTATGAACAACGGCAAAGTCACCCTCGTAGGCGCGGGTCCGGGCGATCCGGAACTGCTCACCCTCAAAGCCCTCAAGGCCATACAGCAGGCCACGGTGCTGTTCGTCGACGACCTGGTCAATGACGCGATCGTGGCGTTTGCGTCGCCCAAGGCCCGCATCGTGCATGTCGGCAAGCGCGGCGGCTGCAAGTCCACGCCGCAGGCCTTTATCGAAAAACTCATGCTGATGGCCGCCAGGGAAGGCGAAAACGTCGTTCGGCTCAAGGGCGGCGACCCCTTCATTTTCGGCCGGGGCGGCGAGGAGGTCGAGCACCTGCAGGCCGCCGGCATCAAGGTCGAAGTGGTCAACGGCATCACCGCCGGCCTGGCCGCCGTGACCTCGCTGGGCGTGCCGCTGACGCACCGCCAGCATGCGCACGGCGTGGTGTTTGTCACCGGCCATGCCAAGCCCGGCAGCATGGGCACAGACTGGCGGCTTCTCGCCGCCACCGCCCACAGCGCCCGCCTGACGCTGGTGATCTACATGGGCGTGAGTGGCGCCGAACGCATCCAGGACGAATTGCTCAGCGGCCTGCCCGCCAGCACGCCGGTCGCCGTGATCCAGAACGCCTCGCTGCCCGGCCAGCGCCACATCACCACCCGGCTGGTCACGCTGGCCCAGGCCATCGCCCGGAGCGGCCTGGCCAGCCCGTCGATCATCGTGGTCGGCGAGGTGATGGGCGCGCTCGCGCTGGCGGCCGAACACCCGGCTGCGGCCCGCAGCGCCTGAGCCCGAAGCCGACGCCGCCCCCACGGAGGGGCGCGGCAACGCTACACTGCCGTGTTCAAAACCGCGCCGGACCTGTAGCTATGCTTTCCATAGCAACATGCGCCCGCGCCATCTGGACAAGAGGCTGATTTGACTCATAAATTCGACGTAGTGGTGATTGGCGCTGGCGCCGCCGGCCTGTTTTGCGCCGCCCAGGCCGGCCAGCGCGGCCTGAAGGTGCTGCTGGTGGACCACAGCGACAAGGTGGCCGAGAAAATCCGCATCTCCGGCGGCGGCCGCTGTAACTTCACCAACCACGGCGCCACGCCGGCGCAGTTCCTGAGCGATAACCCGCATTTTTGCCGCTCGGCCCTGTCACGCTACACGCCGCAGGACTTCATCGAACTGCTGCAGCGCCACCACATTCCCTTTCACGAAAAGCACAAGGGCCAGCTGTTTTGCGACCGCTCGGCCGAGGACGTGATCAATCTGCTGCTCGCCGAGTGCTCCGCCGGCCAGGTTACGCGCTGGCAGCCTTGCAGCATCAAAAGCGTCCTTAGCCCAGAGAGTACGGGCACAGGCAGCTACAAAATCGAGAGCGACCGCGGGCTGATAGCAGCGCCCAGCCTGGTGATTGCCACCGGCGGCCTGTCGATCCCGAAAATCGGCGCGACCGATTTTGGCTACCGGCTGGCCAGGCAGTTCGGCCTGCGCCTGGTCGAGCCGCGCGCCGGCCTGGTGCCGCTGACCTTTGACGGCGAGGCCTGGGCGCCCTATGCCCAGCTCGCCGGCCTGGCGCTGCCGGTGCTGATAGAGACCGGCGCGCCAGATGCAAGCCCGAAGCAGCGCAAAAAGGCGCAGGTGTTTGCCGAAGACCTGCTGTTCACGCACCGCGGCCTGAGCGGCCCGGCGGTGCTGCAGATTTCCAGCTTCTGGCGCGAAGGCCAGCCGGTGCGCATCAACCTCGCACCCGGCGTGGACCTGCCGGCGACGCTGCTGGGCGCCAAGGCCAGGTCGAAAAAGCTGATCGCCAACGAGCTCGCCAGCCTGGTGCCCAGCCGCCTGGCCGATGCCTGGGTCGGCCAGGCGGCTGGCAATGGCGCCCTGCAACGCCCCATCAGCGACGCCACCGACAAGGCCCTGCTCGGCCTGGCACAAGGCCTGGCCGACTGGCAGCTCACGCCCAACGGCTCCGAAGGCTACCGAAAGGCCGAAGTCACGCTGGGCGGCGTCGACACCCGCGATTTGTCGTCGCAAACCATGGAGTCGAAGCAGCCCGGCCTGTATTTCATCGGCGAAGTGGTTGACGTGACCGGCTGGCTGGGCGGCTACAACTTCCAGTGGGCCTGGGCGTCGGCCTTTGCCTGCGCCGAGGCGCTGGCGGTGAAGCAGGCGGAACTGGCTTGCTGACGCAGCGCGTAAAATTCAAATTTCCGCGAAGCCAAAACCGTAGATCAGAGATCCTACTCAAGAGCGCTCACTCCCCGCATCACACCAGCAGGGGCCACGGAACCGGCTTCGCCGGGCCGTAGGCGCAGCGGCCCCCTCGGGGGGCAGCGAACCACACGCAGTGGGGAGCGTGGGGGTGATATATAATCTTAGGCTTTGCTAGCAAACCCGCACCTGGCCTGATCCTGATCAGATCAATTAAGGTGCATCTTTTGGATCAATTCATCAATGACCACCATTCGTGTAAAAGACAATGAGCCCTTCGACGTGGCTCTTCGCCGCTTCAAGCGCACCATCGAAAAACTCGGCCTGCTGACCGACCTGCGCGCGCGCGAGTTCTACGAAAAGCCAACGGCCGAGCGCAAGCGCAAGAAGGCTGCTGCCGTGAAGCGCAACTACAAGCGCATCCGCGCCATGCAGTTGCCCAAGAAGCTGTACTAAGCCCTACGGTCGCTGGCCTTTCTGGCAGCCAAGCCCGCAAGAGGACGCTCTGCGGGCTTTTTTGTTTTCCGGACAGCGCAAAATTGCACCCTCCCTTTACCCGCATCCCCGCATCCCTTAAGGAGCCCGCCATGACACTCAAAGAACAAATCACCGAAGACATGAAAACCGCCATGCGCGCCAGGGACAGCGAGCGCCTGGGCACCATCCGCCTGCTGCTGGCGGCCATCAAGCAAAAGGAAGTGGACGAGCGCGTGGTGGTCGACGACGTGATGGCGGTCGCCATCGTTGACAAGCTGATCAAGCAGCGCAAGGACTCCATAGAAGCTTTCCAGAAGGCCGAGCGAAATGACCTGGCCGACAAGGAAGCGGCTGAACTCGTGGTGCTGCAGGCCTATCTGCCGGCGCGCATGAGCGCCGAAGAAGTCGCCGCCGCCGTCAAGGCCATCGTTGCCGATCTGGGCGCCAGCGGGCCGGGCGACATGGGCAAGGTCATGGGCGCGGTAAAAGCCCAGCTCGCCGGCAAGGCCGACATGGGCCAGGTCTCTGCGGCAGTGAAGGCTGCACTGGCGCCCTGAAACCGGCGCATCAAGCACCAAAGAGTTGAAAACCGCCTCAAAGGCGGGCAAATATCAGGGCGCAGCCCGCCACCGCCAGCGCGGCGCCACACCAGGCGCCCAGCGCCGGGCGACGGCGGTAAACCACCCAAAGCAGCGGCAGCAGCAATACCGGCGATACCGAGGACAGCATGCCGACCATGCCGGCACTGCCCGTTTCCAGCGCCTTGAGCACCAGCGTCATGCCCAGCACCATGGAGACGCCCGCGCTGGCGAAGGTATTGAGCAGGTCTTGCCGGCGCAAGGGCTGCTTCAACCGCGTAATCGACAGCCCGAAGCCCCACAGCAGAGCATGGGCGCCAAAGCCCGCGCTCATGCGCACGGCGGAAGCCGTGACGGCATCCACGGCGCCGCTACTCATCAGGGGCTTGAGCATGAGTGTCGCCAGCGCCTGGCCGAGTGCCGCCAGCAGCCCCAAGGCAACGCCGGTGGCCAGCCGCCCCTGCGTGCGCTCCCATTGGTGCGACTCACCCTCGCGCTTGCCCAGCGCAATGGCCGTCATGACCCCGCCCGCCAGCAAGGCGCCGCCCAGCAATTGCCAGCCCGCAATGCGCT
The DNA here is from genome assembly GCA_046597475.1 of Polaromonas sp. Classification (GTDB taxonomy): domain Bacteria; phylum Pseudomonadota; class Gammaproteobacteria; order Burkholderiales; family Burkholderiaceae_C; genus Polaromonas. The sequence continues at coordinate 7,135 of JBKJKI010000146.1, forward strand.
CACCCAGCCAGAGCCAGGCCAGCACGACGGAAAACAGCGAATGGGTTGCAAACAAGACGCCTGAACGGCGCGGACCGAGCCGGTTCATGCAGACGAACAAGGCGGTGTCGCCGACAAAAATGCCCACCAGCCCCGATGCCACCAGCAAGGCCACGCTTTCGCCCGTCAGGGCCTGCCAGCCACCGCCAGCCAGGGCCGCACCCCACAGCGCCACGCTGGCAAAGGCCATGCGCCAGCGGGTGAAGGCAAAGGCACCCATGCGCCCCGACGCCGCTGCAGAGAACAAACTGGATGCGGCCCAGCAGGCGGCAGCCAGCAGGGCCATCAATTCAGCGGGCATGAATCAGCTGGCGATCAGCTGCCCGCCACCTTCATGCGGTTCACCAGGATGGAACCAACGGTTTTGGCGCCGTAGTTGTAGGCATCGGCCCCGACCGCGTCAATGCCGAGCAGCATGTCCCTGAGGTTGCCGGCAATGGTGATTTCTTCCACCGGAAAGGCAATCTGGCCGTTTTCCACCCAGAAACCCGACGCGCCGCGCGAATAGTCGCCGGTCACGTAGTTCACGCCCTGCCCCATCAGCTCGGTGACAAACAGGCCGCGGCCCAGCTTGCGCAGCATGGCGTCCAGGTCATCGCCCCGGCGCGTGCGGCGGCTGGTGAGCGTGAGGTTGTGCGAGCCGCCGGCATTGCCCGTGGTGCGCATCCCCAGCTTGCGCGCTGAATAAGTGCTCAAAAAATAGCCCTGAACCCGTCCGGCTTCGACCACCGTGCGCGCGCTGGTTTTCACGCCTTCCTCGTCAAAGGGCGCGCTGCCCTTGCCCTTGGACAGATGCGGATCTTCCCTGACGTCAATATGTTTGGGAAAGGCCAGCTTGCCCATGCTGTCGAGCAAGAATGTGCTTTTGCGGTACAGCGCGCCACCGCTCACAGCCTGCACAAAGCCGCCCAGCAGGCCGGCGGCGAGCGGCGACTCGAACAGCACCGGGCACTGCGTCGTCGGAATCTTGCGGCTTTTCAGCCGGGCCAGCGCGCGCTCGGCGGCGTAACGGCCGACAGCTTCGGGGCGGGCCAGATCGGCGGCATCACGCATGGAGCTGTACCAGGCATCGCGCTGCATCTGGCTGCCCTTGCCGGCGATGGGCGCCACCGAAATGCTGTGGCGCGAACTGGCATAGCCGCCGCGAAAGCCCCCGGTGTGGGCACTGAAAAAATGGCTTTGCTGGGCCGAGACGCCCGCGCCTTCGCTGTTGGTGATCAGGCGGGAGGTAGCGGTGGCGGCGGCCTCACACTGCAGCGCCAGCTGCGCGGCTTGCTCCGAGTCGATGGCCCAGGGGTGAAACAGGTCCAGCGACGGATGTTCATGGGCAATGTCCTGCTCGTCGGGCAAGCCTGAGGTTTCATCTTCCGCCGTGAAGCGCGCAATGTCGTAGGCCGCTTTCACGGTTTGCTTGATCGCCGCCTTTGAAAAATCGCTGGTCGCCGCGTTGCCGCGCTTTTTCCCAACGTAGACCGTGATGCCCAGCGATTTGTCGCGGTTGCGCTCGACGGATTCCAGTTCGCCCTTGCGCACGCTGACCGACAGACCACAGCCCTCGGACGCTTCCGCCGCCGCATCGCTGGCGCCCAGCTTTTTGGCGTGCCCCAGCGCCGTGTCGACCAGCTCCTCAAAAAAATCGCGGTGGTAGCTGAAACCGGACTCTGGCTGGCTGGTCGGCTTGCTGGCGACGCGAGAAGTGTTGCGGGATGAACGGACAGGGGATTTTTGGGTCATATGGGTCGCTATGATACTGACTGCTATGAACAACAAGACTCCCAAGCCCATTAAGGGCTACTGGTCCAACGGCCGATTCGTGAAACCCGAAGAAATTGCCCTCGAAGAAGTGGGGCCGCCGAGCAAGACCCAGCTCAAGGCCGAGGCCGACGAAAAACAGGCGCTCGGCGAGGCGCTGCTGACCCTGCGCGCCGACCTGATGGCACGGCTGGACCTGCCCGACAAGCTGCTCGATGCGCTCAAGGAAGCCCGGCGCATCACCAACTTCGAGGGGCGGCGCCGCCAGATGCAATTCATCGGCAAGCTGATGCGGCCGCTCGATACCGGGCCCATACGCGCGGCCATCGACGAGCAGGCCAACGGCTCGGCCGACCTGACGCTGGCGCTGCATCTGGCCGAGCAATGGCGCGACAAGCTCGTCGCCTCGGACGACGCGCTGGGCGACTGGCTGACCGAATACCCCGATACCGACTCGCAGCAACTGCGCGCGCTGATCCGCCAGGCGCGCAAGGACGCCAAGCCCGAGAAACCGGGTGAGGCGCCGCGCCACGGCAAGTCCTACCGCGAGATTTTCCAGCTGGTCAGGCAGGCGATGAGCCGGGAGCCCGAGGCATGAGCGCCGCGCCGGGCCGCCCCCAAGCAAGCTCGCACCGCAGTGCGCAGCACGAAGGTACTCCAGTGAGCGAAGCATTTGACGCCGTCAGGATCGGCATCGTCTCGGTCAGCGACCGCGCCTCTGCAGGCGTCTATGTGGACAAGGGCCTGCCGGCGCTGAAAGACTGGCTCATGCGCGCCCTGCGCAACCCCATCACCTTTGAGGAGCGCCTGATTCCCGACGAGCAGGACCGCATCAGCGCCACCCTGGTTGAACTGGTCGACGCCGGTTGCTCGCTGGTGCTGACGACCGGCGGCACCGGCCCCGCGCTGCGCGATGTGACGCCCGAAGCCACGCTGGCCGTGGCGCACAGGGAAATGCCGGGCTTTGGCGAGCAGATGCGGCAGATCAGCCTGAAGTTTGTCCCCACCGCCATCCTGTCGCGCCAATGCGCCGTCATCCGCGACCAGGCACTGATTCTCAACCTGCCGGGCCAGCCCAAGGCGATTGCCGAGACGCTGGAAGGCCTGAAGAACCAAGCCGGCGAATCGCAGGTCGCCGGCATCTTCGCCGCCGTGCCTTACTGCATCGACCTGATTGGCGGACCTTATCTAGAAACCGACTCGGCGGTCTGCAAGGCGTTTCGGCCCAAGAATGCCATCCGCACGCCAAAATCCGATTGAAACAAGGCTCCAGCCCTTGCAGGACGGGCGCATCCAGCTACTAAAGGCATAGCAGTCAGTGGCGCTCTTAGGCGCCCTACTTGCCCACCAGCTGATTCAGCTTCTCCGCTTCGAAGCTTTCGTGCAGGGCCGCATCCCTGGGCACGCAATCGCTGTGGTCTGTGGCCTGGCGACCGGACAGTTTCTCGATCGCCTGCCAGAGCAGGGAAATCTGGTGTTCCTGTCCATCGGCATTGTCGATCAGCCCGCGCAGCGCCTGCGAGACCGGGTCGTCGTTCTGCGTGACGCCGTAAGCTGAAAAGCCCATCTGGCTGGCGGCCTGCTCACGCTTGACATCGGCGTCGGCCTGGATCACGCGGGCCGGGTTGCCAACGGCGGTGGCGCCGGCGGGCACCGGCTTGACCACGACGGCATTCGAGCCGATGCGGGCCCCGTCGCCCACCACAAAGCCGCCGAGCACCTGCGCGCCCGCGCCGACGACCACGTCACGCCCGAGGGTCGGGTGGCGCTTGGCGCCTTTGTACAGCGCGGTGCCGCCCAGCGTCACGCCCTGGTAAATCGTGCAGCCGTCGCCGATTTCAGCGGTCTCGCCGACGACGACGCCCATCGCGTGGTCAAAAAACACGCGCTCGCCGATTTTGGCGCCGGGATGGATTTCAATGCCCGTGAAGCCCCTTGTGAGGTGCGAGATAAAGCGGCCCAGCCATTTGAAGCCATGTGTCCAGCACCAGTGGGCGCGCCGGTGCAGGATGACAGCGTGCAGCCCCGGATAGCAGGTCAGCACCTCCCATGCCGTGCGGGCGGCCGGGTCACGGTCAAGGATGCACTGGATGTCGGAGCGGAGTCTGGAAAACATGGTGGAAGTTTAGTGCCCGTCCTGGCTGGCCGCCGGCTGCAAGGTTTTTGGCGCGCCGGCGTTCTGCAGCATCGCCTTGGCCACGCCGCGCAGGATGTGGATTTCCTCGGGGCTGAGCTGGGCACGGTTGAACAGCTGGTTCAGCCGCGGCATCAGCTTCTTGGGCGATGCCGGATCGAGAAAAC
>JBKJKI010000119.1:0-69657 GCA_046597475.1 Polaromonas sp.
GGTGCCCACACCGTGGTGCCTGGGCGAATGCCGACCGCATAGAGCATGCCCAATGCAGTGATGCCATCCCGAAAGGCCGTTTCATCACCATAACCGGCATCTGCCAACACCACGCCTGCGGGAACGCCATCCCGGACGGCTTGACGCAGTTGAGTCAGCGCAATCTCGGGCTTGGTTGCAAACGTTATGTCCTCGGGGACGCCGGCCTTCTCACGACGCGCGGCATCGCCCGCCCAGTCCTTGGGGAGGTAGAGCTGGTACGCTACGGGCAAGCTGCCCTGGCTACTGGCCAGCGACAGGCTGACGGCCACCTGGCAGTTGTCTTGCTTGCCCAGCTGGCCGCAATACTGGCGCGCTACGCCCACGGAGTGTTTGCCCTTCTTGGGAAACCCGGTGTCATCGATGATCCAGTAGCAGCCGCTCTCCAGGCCCAGCCAGGGCAAGACCCAGTCGCGCACACTCGCCATGACGGCAGCATCCGACCACTCGGACTTGGCCACAAAGTGGTGCAGCGCCTGGTGGCGCGCGCTGGCGTGAAGAGGGTCCACGCGCGCGGCCATGGGCTCTATGCTTTTGCGTGAAAGCGGCAACATCAGGCCCGTGCAATATCCGCTCAATCCCGCGTGGCGATCTGCGTGGCCAAGCCACTGGCATAAATGGGCAACGTATTGATTGAACTCCTCGGCTAGTCCCATTGCGTTCTCCCTCAAAATGTGCTACGTTAATGATAGCACATTTTATGACACAGTAAGACTAGGTGATGAGGTGATGAAGGTGTTTAAGGTAATGTGATGCGGCTTACAAAACTAAAAGTTGAACAGTTCAAGCGCATTCAAGCTGTAGAGATTCCGCTTGCCGATGTCAATATTCTTGTCGGTGCAAACGGCTGCGGAAAGTCGTCCATCATTCAAGCAGTACACCTTGCTTGCTGCGTTATGCGACAAGCAGATCGGGTTGACGCCAGCAGAACAGCCATGGTCGGCGTAGAGGAGTTGGACTACTTACCTACTGATGACTACAAGACGCTCGGTCATGGTGCGAATTGGGGCAACAAAGAGGGAACACCGTCATCTTCGGTAGGATTAAGCTTCACCAAATCTGATGGGACTGTGATTGAAGGAAGTTGCCGCCTTCGTTCCGCTCGAAATGCAGGAATCTCCATTACCGGGACGGTTCCACCCGATTTGACGATTCTTCTTCGGACTAAAAGGAAGTTCTTTTCTGCTTATATCCCCGGCATCTCGGGTATCCCGAATAAAGAAGAGCGAAAGTCCAAGAAGGTCATTTTGAAGGCCTGTTCTTTTGGCGACTCAAATGTCATCCTGAGAAATGCTCTACTTCTTTTGAAAGAAAGCAGTGCCGAGAATATTGCACTAATTGAGCAATGGATTGGTAGGATTATTGGCCCCATTTCAATATCTGTGGAACACAACAATGAAACTGACCTGTACATCCAGTGCAGTATCACATTGTCAGGCTCCACCAAGCCTATCGAGCTGGCAGGTACAGGTTATTTGCAACTAATACAGATTTTTTGCTATGTGCTGCTGTTTGATCCAGGGGTGTTATTAATTGATGAGCCGGATATTCATTTGCATCCTCATGTGCAAGAAGGATTGGTCCGTGTTTTAGCTGATGTGGCAAGGGAACGCGGTGTAAAAATAATATTAACTACTCACTCTCCTTTTATCGTTCGAGGAGCTCCTGCTGGAACCAATGTTTGCTGGCTACAAGATGGTGCTATAGAGTCACAGAACAGATCACTCGTTGAAGTGGCGTTAGGTTGGGGGGCATTTGGCAAGCGATTGATTATCGTTTCCGAGGATTCGAACACTTCCCTGCTAAAAAAATTGATTGCTCAATGGCCAGAAGTAGATCGTGCTGTTGCCTTCTATCCAGGCAATGGATACAAAAATATACCAACACCGCTTCAAGCCAAAGAGTTATATGAAACTCTCGGTGGAAAATTCAAAATTTTGGTTCATCGGGATAGAGACTCACTTACGGATGAGGAATCCAATAAAATTGTTTCTCAATATCAGGCACAAGGGGCTGGGCTTTGGTTTCCTGTCGAATCCGATGTTGAGTCATATTTCTGTAAGGTAGAGTTCATTGAGATTTTCCTTGCGTGCCCACAGCAGCAGGCACAGAACTACGTGGAGCAGGTTCTCGCTCAGCATTCAATTCCAATTCGAGCGCAATTCGATAGTCAGCGAGCTGCGCACAATGAAGAGGTTCATAAAGCTGGTGGAAGCCCGATGAACGATACTGTGTGGGCTGTGTTTCAGCACCGGCCGCTGAAGGGTGCAAAAGGCAAGTTTGTCTTTAAGCAACTAAAGAATAAGATTCCTGCTTCGGCTTTTTGCGAAGACAAGATATTGGGTGGAGCCATTGGCGGGCAAATCGCTATTGACTTGAAGCACAAGATTGAACAGTTACTCGCGGGGTGAAAATTGGAATTCCGCATTGCCGACACCTTCACCGACAGCCTGGCCCGCCTGACGGGCGACGAGCAAAAGGCCGTCAAGACGACTGCCTTTGACTTGCAACTGAACCCGGCCCATCCCGGCATGAGCCTGCACCGCATCGAGCAGTCCAGAGACAAGCACTTTTGGTCTGTGCGTGCGGGAAGCGACATCCGCATCGTTCTGCACAAGACGCAGGCCAGCCTGCTGCTTTGCTATGTGGATCACCATGACCAAGCCTACGACTGGGCGGCCCGGCGCAAGCTGGAGACACACCCCACTACAGGTGCAGCCCAGCTTGTCGAAGTGCGCGAGACTGTTCGGCAGGTGATAGTGCCGGTTTATGTGCAGGCGGAGCTGCCGTTGGCCACCAAAACAGACGCCCCCCCAAAGCTATTGTTTGCAAGCTCGCCAGACGACGAATTGCTGGGCTACGGTGTGCCTGGCGAATGGCTGGCCGACGTGAAGGCGGCCACCGAAGACAGCCTGTTGGCCTTGGCCGACCATCTGCCCGCAGAGGCGGCAGAGGCGCTGTTGGAGCTGGCCACGGGTGGCAAGCCGCGTGCGCCTGTGCCCGCAGCGCCCACCGCCAACCCGTTCGACCACCCCGACGCGCAGCGCCGTTTCCGCGTAATGACCAATGTGGCCGAGCTGGAGACTGCGCTGAACTTCCCTTGGGAAAAGTGGACCGTCTTCCTGCACCCCGAGCAGCGCCAGTGGGTGGAACGCGACTACACCGGCCCGGCCCGCGTGTCTGGCTCTGCGGGCACGGGCAAAACAATTGTGGCCCTGCACCGGGCTGCATTCCTGGCACGCAACAACCCCGATTGCCGGGTACTGCTGACCACTTTTTCAGACACGCTCGCCAGCGCATTGCATACCAAGCTCAAGCGGCTGCTGGGTAGCGAGCCGCGTCTGGCCGAACGAATTGATGTGGCGTCTCTCAACACCATTGGGCAGCGCCTGACCAAAGCCCAGCGTGGCACGGTCACGCTGGGCAGCCGCGAGGCCGTGCGCAAGATGCTGGAGCATGCAGCCAAAACCGTGGCGGGGCACAAATTCGGTCTGCACTTTCTGGTGACCGAGTGGGAGCAGATTGTGGATGCCTGGCAGCTGAACAGTTGGGATGACTACCGTGATGTCAACCGCCTGGGCCGCAAGACACGCTTGCCCGAGCCGCAAAGGGCCGTGCTGTGGGTTATTTTTGAGCAGGTGCACAGCGCCTTGGCCGCACAGAACTTGACGACGCACGCGGCCATGTTCACCAACCTGGCGGCCACCCTGGCCAGCAGCAAATACCCACCCTATGACTTTGCCGTAGTAGACGAGGCGCAAGACCTCAGCGTGGCGCACTTGCGCTTTCTGGCCGCGCTGGGGGCTAGTCGGCCAGACGCGCTGTTTTTTGCCGGTGACCTGGGGCAGCGCATTTTTCAGCAGCCGTTTTCGTGGAAGTCATTGGGGGTGGACATTCGTGGTCGCGCACGCACGCTGCGCATCAACTACCGCACCTCACACCAAATCCGCCAGCAAGCCGACCGTCTATTGGGTGGCCAGACAGTGGATGTGGATGGCAACATGGAGAACCGCAGCGACACGGTGTCGGTGTTCAACGGGCCGCCGCCTGTGATCCGTGTGGTGAAAACGGAGGCCGAAGAAACCCGGTTGGTGGGAGCATGGCTGGCCGGGCAATTCAGCGCCGGGACTCTGCCGGAAGAGTTTGGCGTGTTTGTGCGTTCCGAAGCCCAGTTGGAGCGGGCACAAGCCGCAGTCACCGCCGCTGGCGTGCCCTTCAAGGTGCTGGATGAACATGCCGAGACCACCAGCGGCCATGTGTCCATCATCACCATGCACCTCGCCAAAGGCCTGGAGTTTCGGTCTGTGGTGGTCATGGCCTGTGATGATGAGGTCATCCCACTGCAGGAGCGCATGGAAACCGTGGGCGACGACGCCGACCTGCAAGAGGTGTACGACACGGAGCGGCATTTGCTGTACGTGGCCTGCACGCGGGCGCGGGATCAGTTGCTGGTGACAGGCATTGAACCTGCGTCAGAGTTTTTGGATGACTTCACGTCTGAGTTGAGGAGGCATTGACCATGTCAGATGTATTAGTTTTGGCTGCCATAGGCGGACTACTTTGCGGACATCGACCTGCTTCTATTGGACTGGCCAGCTTCGCGTGCCCTTTTGCATGGAGTCGGGCATCTGCGTCTCGCTGATCCCCGGCTCGACGTTGTGCGAATGGCTACCGATGCAATCGGCAGACGACACGATATGAGTCGATCGGCATTCAGCCCGGACGATGCTTGCGTGACTGGAATGTCGAGCTCCAACCTCATTGGGACGTCGCTACCAGCTTGGAAGAATTTCATGCGAAATCGAGACCTTTGCGAGGGACGCAATAAATGACTGGATTCACCACCGATTACGTCAATCAGATTGCCATCAATTTGCGCGATCGCTACAGGAGCGGCTTCCCAATTCTGAAGGAGCTTGTGCAGAACGCGGACGACGCTGGAGCAACGTCTCTGGCATTCGGTTTTCACGCTGGTCATGGCGTGGCAGCCAATCACATGCTGCTCAAGGGGCCTGCACTTTGGGTCCTGAACGACGGCAGGTTCAAGGAAAGCGATCGCCGAGCAATTCGCTCGTTTGGACTGAACGCCAAGGCGGGTGATTCCGGTGCGATCGGGAAGTTCGGTCTCGGCATGAAGAGTGTCTTCCACCTTTGCGAGAGCTTTTTTTATTTGGCAAGCCATCAAGGAAAGCTGAGCCAAGACTTTCTGAATCCGTGGCGTGCCGAAGACTACGACTGCTCGGAGATGCATCAGCAGTGGGAGACTGTCACGGACCAGGACATGGGCTGCCTGGAGTCGGTCGCGCGGGCACAGCCCGAGGCGTCCAGCGGACGAGATTGGTTCCTGCTGTGGGTTCCTCTGCGTCAGCAGTCGCACGTTCCTCGATCTGGCGAACGCCCTATGGCGGCAATCATCGAGCGGTATCCCGGTGAAAACCCCGCCGAGGATCTCGATTTTTTCTCGGATCCCCGTACCGATCAGCGCATCGGGGGGCTGTTGCCCCTTCTCCGTAACCTGAAGCAAGTGCGGTTTGCCGGGGCGGAAATGCGTGAACCGTTCATGGTGACGCTGGAGTCGCACACTTCGGATCAACGACTGGATCACGAGACCGATGACGTTCAGATCTCTGGCACTGTCAGGGATGATCGCCCGCGCTCTGAACATATGCACTTCCTGGTTCGCCAGCGCGTGCCGGGCGCCGTTCTGCCATTCGGCGCGCTACGTGCAGCCAAGAGCTGGCCGACGTCAATGGTCATCACGGAGTCAGGGACCCGCGAGCCAAGATCCGACAAGGCGGTCGCTGAAGCGGCCGTGATGTTTGCTCATGCGGATAAGCGTGCCGGTCGACTGGACCTGCAGTGGGCCGTCTTCCTACCGGCCGAGGAGCAGCGTTTCAGCTACGAAGCCTGGATACCCGGGTCTTCGCGGGAGTATCGAATCGTCCTGCACGGGCAATTCTTCGTAGATGCGGGTCGTCGTGGGATCGCCGACATGGACGCGTTGAGCATGCCTTGCGAGGGCTTACCAGAAAGTCCGTCGCAGCATGTGGTGCTGAGGCAATGGAACCAGGCACTCGCGCAGCAAGCAGTCTTGCCGGAGGTTCTTCCGAGCCTCTCGGCTTACGTCAAATCCGCTGGCCTGAAAGACGACGATACTGCTGCGCTGACTCGTGCGATCGCGCAGTGCGCCGCAGCGGGGGACGCGGGGTCGCGCGTCGCGTTCTTTTCGACGTTTCAGCGGTTCATCTGCCAGCGCTTTTCTTGGATCCGGCGACTGTCAAGGGTCGGCGGCACCTGGGCACTCGTCGAGCCGGCCATTGAACCGATCTTGACCCTGCCGGCTCCGCCGCTACGCGATCCGGAGAGACCGTGGCGTGCGCTTCCAGGTCTGACATCTTTGAATGGGTACGCGTTTGCTGACCAAGGCGCCCCCAGCCTCGCGGTCGGCCATGCTGCTTGGGAGGTGGGTCTGCTGCTTCAAGCCTTGAAGGGCATCGATCCGCAGATTCTGAAGAGCGAGACGGACCTTGACTACCTCGCCAACTTCCTGGAGATGGAGGCCACACGGTACGTTCGCACAGACGACATTCAAGATGCCCTGGTTGGTTTCTTGCGAACGTGCCTGCAGGCAGTGCGTTTGGTCGACGTCCGCCAGCATAGGAAGATTTTCAAGCGCATCGTTCAACTGTTGTCGCCCGACCGGATATTCGCGTTCGGACCGCAGGATCATGCGGCCAAAGGGGCATTACCTGAGTCGCTCTATCGAACGCTCTTGAACGCTTCGACCCGCGCGCTTCCGGTACCGGGCGACCTTGGTCCAGACGGCGTGACTGCCATCATGACCGATGCAGATCTCTGTGCTTGGCTGGATGCCATGATGCGGCACGACTTGAGCGAACTGCACTCGGGGGGCGTGACCAAAACTCAACTTCTTGATGCCTCAGAACGCGTCATCAGAGCAGCTGGCGACGAGACAAGGCAGATATCGCTGCTGCGCCAATGCAGCCGCCTCAAGGTGCTTCGTGCGTACAGGGGCGTGGATAGTGAGATTGAGGGCGTATCGCTGGAGGAATTGACTGAGTCCCATGGTCGCGGCTGGCTCTTCAAGACTATCGATACAACTAGGCGATCAGGCGATGTTCCGAGGTTGGCGCATGCTCTTCCAACGACGCCCTTGTTAGTGGTTGGCAAAGCCGTTGCTGGATTCGCGGAAGATGGGGGTGTCGGCAAGGTCCCAGGATGTAACGATGTAGACGCGCTACTTCGAGTCGCAGGTGCCCAATCGACGCCGCCGCGGCTCGGCGATACGGCGAAGCGCGCCGAGCTCCTCACGCTGGTGGCTACTGCAAAGCTTGAGGATCCTGTCGTCATCCGTGGCGTTCGATACCTCTTGCACGGATCGGCGGATCACTACCTTGGGAGCGATGTGCTGTGGAAGGATCCGGTCGGGCAGAGGTCGCCCTGGGTCAGACTATGGCGAATGGTCGATGAGACGCCATGGCGCGTGCTGACCGACAGCCTGGGCAGTTCCATTCCGGACAAGTGTGCACAGCCACTTACCGTCAAGGCCGTTGATGAGACATCCGTGCTCAGTCGACTTCGCGTGTGTAACGATTTCAGCCGAGTCGACGCGACTGAATTCACTTCCGAGGAGATCGATCTGCTTCTCGGCCGGGTGGTGGAGGAACACGCTTGGCGTCACCTGCCGTTTCACCGGGACTTCGATGGTGGCCGATCCACGGTGCAGAGTGAATGCTTCTTGGGTCGAGATCCTGAGCTCCCTGAGGGCCTGAGTAGTGGCGTTCGGTTCATCGAACCATCCGTCGATGCTGACCATTTGCGGCAGCAGAACCTATTCCTGCGGCCCTGGGGCGCGACGACCGCCGCGTCGGTCGTATTGAGGGCGGCGAGCCCTGTTCAGCATTGGCGATACCTGATGGACCTGTTGGGTGCAGGCCGAACTCGTGCTGAGCGACGGCCGCAGTCCTGGACCGAAACGGCATGGTTGCCGCTGGAGTCCGGTGACGCAATCGCGTTGAACAGTCTTATCCGTATCAGCAATCTCGACGCTGAAATCAGAGACCTTGCACGCCGATGTGACTATGCATACGCCAGTCCGGACGATTTGTCCTCCGAACTTCGGGCTCACCCCGCCTTCCCCGAACTGCTGGCTCAAGTCAGCAGTGGGGAAGAGGCGTTGCCGGTTCTGGGGCAGTTGATGTCGGAGGCCGGCCTATCGATTGGTCGCGCGGCACGTTCCGGCTATCGCGACTTGCAGCAATGCATGTCGACTTTGGTCTCCATCGACCTTTTGCCCGCATGGAGAATTCTTGAGCGGGCGACGGTCGCAACCTCGATCGATGCGATCGAGAAGCATCTGGTGCCCGAGGTTGCCAAACAGCTGTCTGCGGACATCTGTCGCAGAATCTTGACCCAGATTCCCCATCTGGGACTGAGTGCGCCCGTGCGCGAGGTCTTCAGCATTTACCTGAGCGAGTGGCGCGCCAGCGCTCCCGAGACAGAACTCCGCAAGGTGCTTCCAGATCTGCGGTTGCTGAGCAAGGCTGGAACCTGGGTGCCCGCCGCCGAACTCGTGGTTGGCGTGCATGGCGTGATGCCAGAGCTTGTCGTGAACGACAGGCAGTTCGAATCCTTGGCCGGAATCGCTGTCGACAATCGTTCGACACCAACGCTTGAGCCGGCTGAAGTGCCGACTGAAGAGGGAGGTGCTGCGCAGGAGCAATTGTTGCGGTCGCTCGAAGAGTACTTCGAGCCGTTGATGTCCAGCAGCGTCAAGCCTGCTGCGGGCGCTGTGATCGGCCTCTTCGGCGAACGAGTTGCCTCGCTCTCGAAAAGTTGGATCGAACCGATTGGATACGAAGACTACCTCGCGAAACTTGGTTGGCGAGATCCGGGTCACGAGGACGGCTTTGACCGGCGTGTGAAGTGGATGGGCAACAAGACCTTGGCCCAAGCACTTAGGACGCTGTCGATTCGGCTCGCCGTTCTGAGCGGTAACCATGTGAGCGCAAAGTCGTTGACCGGCGCCTCAGTACAGGTTCGGATAGCACCGGTGGATGAACTCCAGACGCTGTTCGTTATGACAGACCGCTGGCAGGGGTTCTCCTGTCGGGTGCATATGCGCCCGGCGAACGTGCTCTTGGACAAGGAGCCCCAGCAGCAGCGCGACATCCTGATGCGGACGGCGGAATCGCTTCTCAAGGACCTTTATAACCAGCAGCACGCCAACCTGTCCGAGCTGTTTGCCCTTGCCGATGAGGCGGATCAGGTCACGCTGGACGTGGCTCGCAGCCTGATCCTGGAAGGGCTTCCGCAGTCCTTGCGTTCATTGCCTGGTATCGGGAAGAATAAGAAGGTGGCGCAGGCGCTGGCGAGCCTGGACGAAGCGAGACGCGGTGCCGCCAGTGCCAAGCGAGCGGGCCGTAGCAATCCCGGCGCAGCGGCAAGCCTCGAAAATGCGCTTGCGGATCTTGCCGCCTTGGTCGAGTTTGACGATGACATACAGAGCGCTGTACTGACTGGAATCAAGGTAAGAGTAATGCACAACCAGTACGAGGTGGCCAGCATCCCGTTCGAAGTTTTTCAGAACGCCGATGACGCAGTCATCGAGATGCAGCATCTGCAGCACGCCGACGGACGCCCGGAATTCGACGCGGAGGTCATTGGCCGCTTCGTCATGCAGTCGTCAGGCGGGACGATCCGATTCGCTCACTGGGGTCGTCCGATCAACTACGCAGGCCGCTTGGCCAGCTACAAGGCTGACTTCGCAAACGACCTCGAACGGATGCTGATGCTGGGCGCATCCGCGAAGGACGAAGACGAGGGCGTCACCGGAAAGTTTGGACTTGGATTCAAGAGCGTGCTGCTCGCATCGCGCACGCCTCGCGTCTGGAGCGGCGACCTGTGTTTTGAAGTGGTGGCGGGATGCCTTCCACGCAAGTGGAAGGCGAGTCCGGCGACAAAACAATTCCAGCAATCGGTGCAGACACCCAGCCAGCGCGCGCTGCGTGGAACGCTAATCGAATTGCCACTCGATTCGGCGGGTGCTGTTTCTGAAGTGATGGAGCGGTTCGTTGGCCTCGCTGGGCTTTTGCCGGTCTTCGCACGCAAGCTACGTTGCATCGTGGTCGATGAGGAACCTCACACCTGGCAACCCCGGATCCTTCGACTGGCAAGTGGCCGGCAGATCGAGATGGGATCCGTGTCGCTCCCCGTCGAGGGAGGTCGGGTCCACTCGGGGATTCTGGTTTTCAGAACTACTTCGGGCAGTGTCGTTCTGCGAATTGGAGCGGGCGGTATCGAGGAGTTCGACCGCAAAGCACAGCCTGCGATTCCAGGCACCTGGGTGACGGCGCCAACCCGCGGAATGCCTGCTCGTGGGGTTGTCTTGAACGCGCCCTTTCAGATTGACACGGGTCGCGCAACCCTGGCGCTTGGAAAAGCAGCCACCCAGATCAACACGAAATTGACGCGGACACTTGCGAACGAGGTCTCGCCGGTCCTGATTGAGTTGCAAACCGAGTCGGAGTCCAGCTGGCCTGTTCTGGCGGCCGAGCTGGGATGCTCACAATCGGTTTCGACGGCCGGCTTTTGGTACGGTCTATGGGAGAAGCTCCTCGGCGAGCCTCCTAATCAGGATTCAGCGATGGACGTGCGCCTGCTCGACACCTTCTCCTGCAATGTTCTCCGCAATGTCGTTGAGCGGACTGGCCGGGTTCCGAACGGACTGAAGGGTGACCTTGCAGCCTTGGCCGAGGTCGAGAGTTTCTGCTTGTCGGTCAATCTCGGCTACTTGGCGAGCGTCATCCCTGCTCTGCTGCGGTGGGAGCTGTTCGTCACCAAGTACCCCGTTGAAGGATGGTGTGCCGACCAAGTTCGCGGATGGCTGCAGCGCTCCGGTTTGGCGGAGGACGAGAGCATTCCGTCGCTCGGATTAGCCGAGGTCGTGGGGACTTTCGATTGCGGTCACTTTTCACCGGCTGAAGTGGCAAATCTGTCAGAGATCCTTCGTGTCTGGCCAAGCAATCTGGGCGAGCCATATAGGTGGCGCGCCGAGATGGCCTCGCTAACACTGCGTTCTCGTGCCGGCGCCTGGGTTCCCGCAAAGGCGTTGATTCGAGGACATGGACCAGAAGACCACCTTCTGAGCAGATTCGCTCCGGACAAGGCGGTGCTGCACTCTGACTACGCGCCAAATTCCTCGACGTTTCGTATCGTCGAGCAATACCTGCCCGTCTGGAGTGATGACCCATCCATGCTTGCAGGCTGGTGCATTTCGGCGGCCGGCGACGACCCGCAGGCCGCAGCCGCCACATGGCTGTCGCGCAATATCTACGGCCAGATCATCGAACTGCTTCGCGCGCGGCGTCACTTGGGCGGATGGCTATTTGAGTTGAAAGAGGATTCTCTCGCCTTGGCTGGGCTGTCTACAGAAGAGAAGCGACTACTGCTCACAAAACTCGGGCTTGCCGCAACCGACGAGGAGGACTTTCCTGACCTATCGCCGAGTCTCGACCTGGCTTCGATTCATAGCTGGTGGTCTGAGAGCGGTACGAAGTGGCTGGCCGAGTTCGACCGCAAATTCTGGCCAGCGAGCGTCGATCGGAATTCACTCAGAGAGGAGGACCCTCACGATAGAACCGCTTGGATGACTTTGTTCAGCATGGGTCTGTTCCGCCGGTACGGTCGCGTTACGGATCAGCAGCATCGCGGGTTTCTCGATTTTATGGGTAGCAAGGGGTGGTGGCGAACGATCTGCGAAGTGAATCCAGAAGTTGGCGCAGAGGCCTGGATGGACATCCTTCGAGCTTATGGTGAGGGACAGCAGACAGACACGCTTTTCGAGCTGTGGATGGACAGTTTTCCGAGGCTGTATCGCATTGCTCGCTGGCTCGACGTCTACGTGCACCTGTTTCAGACGCTCGATCGCCGCGACTCCAAGCTGGCAAAGTTCCTACTCTCGCCTGCTTCAGATGCCAGCCTCAGTGGCGCCGGCATTGAGGCGCCCACATTGAGCGGCATGCTTCACCTGGGTCAGCACCTGGTCATTCGGGAGTTACTTCGTCTTGAGATTCTGTCCTCGGAAGTTGCGCGCGAACTGGCCTTTGCTCCGCGAAGTGCCGTTCTTGGGTTGATGGCTCAGCTTGGTCATGAAGATCTCAGGACAAGCAGTGACATCTACGGTGTACTGGTATCTGAACTTGGAGAGGAGGAGGCGTGCTTTTTGGGGGCTTATGACATTCCGCTTCAACTTATTGCGACCAATGAAGCAGCGCGCCGCGAAGCCGAACGATGGGCAGAGAACGGAACCCTTGTGGAGCCTGATGAAGCCGCGGAACAAGAGGAGCAACTCTGATGACCAATGGCACGATCTATCAGGCAAATGCATTGGTACTTCACGTACGGTACGGACAGGGCACCGTACTACTTACGGAGCGAAACACGACCGTCGTTCGATTTGCTCACGGCATCGAGCAGGTCTTTACCAACGAGTTGACGTCGGTCGCCTCGGTATCCGAAGCGCTGACAACGGGACAACTGGCACCTTCGCTTGAAGTGGCCGTGCGAATCCAGGCCGATGTGATCACATCAGTGAATGCGGCTTGGGGCGTGTTCACCAGGTCGCGTATTTCGCTGCTTCCACATCAGTTGTGGGTTTGCCATCGCGCGCTACGCTTCTGGCCGATGCATCTGCTGATCGCTGACGACGTCGGGATGGGCAAGACGATCGAAGCCGGCCTGCTGCTCTGGCCCTTGCTTGCGAGCAGAAAGGTGCAGAGAGTGTTGATTTTTTGCCCAGCCAAGCTGGTCGGGCAGTGGCAGATGCGACTGAAGCGGATGTTCGACATCCGGGCAGCCACGTACCACACGGATTTGGACACGGATCGGACCGACTTTTGGGGCATACATCAGATTGTTGTCGCCTCGTTGCCAACCCTGCGCGCGGATCGCAACGGGCGCCACGACCGTTTGCTCGACGCGCCGGTCTGGGACATGGTGGTCATCGACGAGGCACATCACCTCAACGCGGACGAGGAAACCGGAAAGACTCTCGGATTTGAGCTGGTTGAAAAGCTGAACAAGGCTGGCAAGGTCACGTCCTGCCTACTTTTTACGGGAACGCCTCATCGAGGGAAGAGCTATGGGTTCTGGTCGCTGATGAGTCTGCTCGATGCGGAGGTATTCGGTCCGAAGAAGAACGAAGGCGACATGCTACAGGCCCTTCCAAGATTCCTGATCCGGAACGCCAAACAGAAGGCCACTGACATGAAGGGCCAGCGGCTGTTCAAGCCTGTAGTCCAGCACCCCGAGACATTCACGTACTCGGCACCCGAGGAAACCTTCTATGAACTGATGTCCGAGTTCATCTTGGCTGGCAAGGCATACGCAACATCCCTCAGTCGGACTGAAGGCGGGCAAGTGATGCTTGTGCTCATCGCACTCCAGAAACTGGCGTCGAGTTCCATTGCGGCGGTTGTCGCCGCGCTTCAGACGCGGATCAAGCGGCTCGGGGCGGAGGCTGCCAAGTCCAAGTCAGAGCTTGCATCCATTGATGAAGGTGAAGGGGATGAGGCCCATCAAGCCTTGCAGCGCTGGCTACGTGATGAGAGGCAGGCCCGACTTCGGCTGATGGAGGATGAGGGTCAATACCTTGCCGACCTCATTGCCGCGGCGGGTCAGGTGACGTCAGAGACACGAATCGTCCGAATCATCGAGGTCATCAAGAAGCGGTTTGCAAATGAGCCTGTTCTGTTCTTCACCGAGTACAAGCGGACTCAGGCGCTCGTCATCAGTGCCTTGATGGCGGAGTTTGGCCATAGGGCGGTGGGATTCATGAATGGTGACGACCGCCTCGAAGGCGTCAAGCTGCCGGACGGTCGACTCACTCAGCTGGCGGGGCGCCGCGAAGACATGTGCGACGCCTTTAATGCGGGGCGCATTCGATTTCTGGTGTCGACTGAGGCCGGTGGCGAGGGCATCGACCTGCAGGAGCGATGCAGTGCCTTGATCCATGTGGACTTGCCCTGGAACCCCATGCGACTGCACCAACGTGTCGGTCGACTTAACCGGTACGGTCAGCAGCGGCCAGTCGAAGTGGTGTCACTAAGGAACCCGGACACGGTCGAAGCGATGATCTGGCAGAAGCTTGAGCAAAAGCTCAACAGCATCATGCGTGCGCTCGGGTCTGCGATGGATGAGCCTGAGGACCTGATGCAACTCGTCTTGGGCATGAGTGGTGAGAACCTGTTCGACGACCTATTTTCTGGCGCGAGCAGCGTGAAGCGAGAAAATCTAGGCGCGTGGTTCGACAACACGACCGGAACGCTTGGCGGCGAGTCGGCGATACAGACAGTTCGTGACCTCATCGGTCATGCGGAGAGCTTCGATCTATCGGATCTAAAAGACGTTCCGCCGGTTGATCTGCCGGACCTGATGCCCTTCTTCCAGAATGTTCTGGCCCTGAACCGCCGCAGGCCGAAGGTAGATGGCACTGCGCTGTCCTTCAGGACGCCCGACGATTGGCTCACCAGCCACGCCATTCGCAAGTCCTACGACAATCTTGTCTTCGATCGGAAGGCCCCGAGTGAGGCGGACTTGATGGGCATAGGACATCCGCTGCTTGAAAAGGCGCTTCACCAGGCCGAGCGTCTGGCTGGAACAGTTTGCGCCGTCGATGGCATCGACGATCCGATGATGGTGGTCGATGTATCGAGCAGAGTGACCGATGTAGCGACACAGTCACGGCGAGCAATTGTCGGGATCACAGGCCCCGTCGGCAGCTTCAGGCTACTTCGCGACTGGGAGGTGCTTCGTTCCTTGAACCGCTGTAACCTCAAGTCGGAGTCCCTGGATGGAAGGCTTGACACTGAAGCCATAACAGGTTGGCGAAGCTCGGCAATGTCTGCGCTCAGCGACTTGCTGGACTCCGTGGATCTCCAGTTCGGCTCCCGGGTTGTGAAGGAGTCTGCCTTGGTCTGGCCCAATGCTAAGGATGCTCCAAACAACTCGGCTGCGGGGCAGAGCGAAGCCAAGGGGTGATCATGCCGAGGTTAAAGTGGTCAGCCTTTGCCCCAGGGCATCGAACGCCTTGACCTGTTCAGCCTCGCGGCGGTCCTGAATATAGACGCCGCTCATGCCTTGTTTGATGTGGTTCTCGCATTCGTTGATCACGTCGTTCGAGATGCCCAGTTGACTCATCAGAGTGGACGCGGTGCGTCGCAGGTCGTGCGCGGTCCAGCGGCCACCTTCCAGCACCAGCGCATCAACAGACTTGGTTCTGTTTTGCAGGCGCGCGATTTCGCTGCTTTGGCGGTCAGCCAGTTGCTTGCCGAAAGACTTGATACACACCGGCCCGGTGCCACGGCTGTCGGGAAAGACCCAGGCCAGGGGCTTGCCGGTGTGGCGATCCGCTTCGCGCAGGGCGGCCAACTCGGTGAACTGCTTTACGGCGAAGTCGCTCAGGTGGATCAGGTGATCGCGTTGGTTCTTGGTGGTGGGCAAGTACCAGGTGCGGGCTTGCAGATCAACAAGGCCGAGCTGCACTGCGCCAGACTTTTGCGCCACGTTGTGCGCGTCCACCGTGGCCTGCAATGTTTGCTGCTGGGGTTTGGCATCGGCCCATGCCGCGCCCATCAGCTCGCCGATTCGGCAGCCGGTTGCCAGAATCAACCAAAGCCCAAGGACGGTTCGTCTGCTGAGATTGGCGGTTGGCAGTTGCTTGACCAGTGCGGCCAACTCGTCGTTTGACAGCACCCGGTCGCGCTTAATGTCTTTGCCGCCGACCTTGCGCTTACTGATCAACTCGATCGGGCTGTGTTCGATGATTTCACGCTCGGCGGCGAAGCGAAACATCTGTTTGAGGTCGGCCAGCAGCATGTTGGCGGTGCGCAGCTTGCCCTCGGCTTTGACGGCATCCAGGATGGCGAGGATGTCGGCCTTGCGCACGTCCATCACGGCGATCTCGCCCAAAGTGCCAAACACCCGCCGGTCAAACTGCTCGCGCACATACTGCCCGCCATCTTTGCGTCCGATGCGCTTGCCGTCGCCGCCGACGTGCGGGGCCAGCTCGGTGGCAGCCCAGCGGTCAAATACCTGTCTCACGGTGAGGCGACGCTGCCGCTCCAGCTCGGCCTGTTGCTCAGCCGTTGCCGCAGCGCGTTTGTCTTTGTCCGCTTGCTGGCGCGCGTCTTCGCTTGCTTGCAAGCGGTCTGCCTCGGCTTTTGCAAAGTGCTGGCGCAGATCGCGTGCTCCGTCTTTGTATTGTTTTGACCAGCCAGCCGCCTTTTCGCGTGCCGCAGCCAGGGTCAGATAGCCTTCCCGACCTTTGGGGTCGTAGGCACCCACCGCAAGGGTGTCGCGCTGGCCGGTGCTGGCGGTGTAGCGAAAATAGAATGATCGATCACCCCCCGCTGTGATCCTGCCCAGGAACCGCCCTGCACCGCGCGGTGCCGGGTCTGTGAACCATTGGTCAGTACCGTTCGGTTTTGACCCCATCTCTTTGTCCGTGATGATGCCCATGATCTGCCTTCCAGTTGCCGTTCGGTTGCCGTTTCTCTAGGCTGGTTGCCGTTCGGTTGCCGTTTCTCGCTGGCAGTAATTGTACATCTTAGGCTGATTTTGGACGCTAAACCAAAGTAAGTTGTTGATTTATAATGATTTTGTTAAGTGATCTGGATGCGATGGAATCTTTTTAAACGACTTGTGTATTGACTACGAACCAAGGGATAGTGGGTTCAATTCCTGCCAGCCGCACCAGACGATATGCCCTAGAACAGCGATGTTCTAGGGCTTTTTCGTTTCTGTACCCCGCGAGAAGGCCTCTTGCAATGCTATCCTGAGCGTTCAATGAACAAGGCGTTTACCAAAGAAACGGAAGCCGACGAGCTTGACGACGACCCGGTGTCGGTGCCATTGCCCCCGGGTGGAAAAAATTACATCACGCCACAAGGCTATGAAGGTTTGCGCAGCGAACTTCTGAACCTGATTGACAGCGAACGCCCCAAAGTGGTTGACACTGTTCACTGGGCCGCGAGCAACGGTGACCGCTCCGAGAATGGCGACTATATTTATGGCAAAAAGCGACTGCGGGAGATTGACCGACGCATCCGGTTTTTGACGAAAAGACTGGAAATCGCCGAAATCAGCAATCCGTCCATCCACCATGGGCGCGATCAGGTTTTTTTTGGTGCCACGGTCGCGTACGTTGACGAATCGGGTGTGGAGCGTGTCGTCACCATCCTGGGCGTGGACGAAGCCAACAGTGCCTTGGGGCAGATCAGCTGGGTATCGCCTGTTGCCAGGGCGCTGCTGCAGTCTCGCGTGGGGGACGAAGTCACGCTGGTCACGCCAAAGGGCCCGCAGGTGCTTGAGGTATTGAAAGTCGACTATCCGCCGCCCGATGAGATGGCAGCGCATTGAAAAGGCTCCGAACTTGGGCCGCTCAGGCCGGTGCCTTGATGCGCTGAACCCGCAGCACCGAAGGCGTACGTCTTACGCCGCGCAGGGCTGCGGCCAGATGAACGCGGTCGCGAACGGCCACTACAAAACGAAGGTCCATCGCATCGTGGGCCGATTCATGCCCCATGTCGACGTGGGTGATGTCCACTTCCGCGCTAGCCAGGGCGGCAGCCACGCGGGCCAAGACCCCTTTGCCGTTGGAGACCGTCACCAGCATATTGGTTTCAAAGGTGCGGACAGGTTCATCGGCCCAATCCACCGCAATAAAGCGCTCGCTGTCGCGCTGCTGCAGCCGCTTTGCCACGGCGCAGTCGTCCGTGTGCACGAACAGGCCCTCGCCACGACCGAGATAGCCGAGGATGCCGTCGCCTGGAATGGGGCAGCAACAGGGGGCAAACTTGACCGACCCGCCTTCACTACCATCGAGCACCAGACCACCCTGTGAGACGGTTTCATGCGGGGTGTATCTTTCGCGGCTCATCAGCAGTGCATCGGGTTTTTCCCCGGCTTCGCCGAGCACCGTCACGATTCGTTTGGCGACGATGCTGGCAATGCGCTTGCCCAGTCCAATGTCGGTGAGCAACTCGGCGCGTGAGCGATTGCCGGTGAAGCGCAGGATTTTTTCCCATTTGGAATGGTTGGCCTTATCGTCTTCCGAAAGACGTTGCCGGTCTATGCCCTCGGCGCGCAGGGCCTGCGCGAGCATTTTCTCGCCCAGTTCCTGGGACTCAGACAGCGCCATCGTTTTGAGATGATGCCGAATTTTGGAGCGCGCCTTGCCTGTTCGAACGAAGCCCAGCCAGCCGGGGTTGGGTGTGGACACCGGCGCGGTGATGATTTCGATCACGTCGCCGTTGTGCAGCTCGGAGCGCAAGGGAACCTGCTCGCCATTGACCTTGGCCGCAATCGCATGGTGGCCGACATCGCTGTGGATGGCGTAGGCAAAATCAACAATGGTAGCGTTGCGGGGCATTGCCATGATCTGGCCCTTGGGCGTGAACACATAGACCGCTTCCGGAAACAGGTCGATCTTGACGTGATCCCAGAATTCGGCAGCGTCGCGCGTTTCCTGCTGGATGTCGAGCAGCGACTGCAGCCACTTGGTGCCAAGGCGCTGGGACGCGTCGCTGTCAGGATCCGATGCCTTGTACAGCCAGTGCGCCGCCACGCCGGCCTCGGCCACCACGTGCATTGCTTCGGTACGCATCTGGAATTCAATATTGGTGCCAAACGGGCCGACCAGCGTGGTGTGCAGCGACTGGTAGCCATTGACCTTGGGGATGGCGATGTAGTCCTTGAACTTGCCCGGCAGCGGCTTGTAGAGCTGATGCAGGATTCCAAGGGCGGTGTAACACGTGGTCAGGTCCTGCACGATGATCCGAAAGCCATAAAGGTCGGTGACTTGCGCGAAAGACAGGTGTTTCTCGTCCATCTTGGAATAAATGGAATACAGCGTTTTTTCCCGGCCATGGATGTGGACGGAAATATTGGCACTTGCGAAAGCGGACTCGACCTCGGACTGAACCCGTTTGATGACGTCACGACGACGGCCCCGCGCACGGGCAAGCGCCTTTGTCAGGGTGGCATAGCGCCACGGATGCAGATGCTGGAAGGACAGGTCCTGCAATTCGCGGTAGGTGGAATTCAGGCCAAGGCGGTGCGCGATCGGGGCGTAGATGTCAATGGTTTCGCCTGAAATCCGCTGCCATTTGGAGCGCGGTGCATTGCCCAGTGTGCGCATATTGTGCGTACGGTCAGCCAGTTTGATCAGAATGACGCGTACATCGCGCGCCATGGCCAGCAGCATCTTGCGAAACGATTCGGCCTGGTTCTCTTCCCGGGTATTGAATTCGAGCTTTTCCAGTTTGGTCAGACCATCCACCAGTTCGGCCACTGGTGCGCCAAAGCGCTCAATGAGGTCCGGCTTGGTGATGCCGCAATCCTCCATGGCGTCATGCAGAAGGGCGGCCATCAAAGCCTGGGCATCGAGCTTCCATTCTGCGCACTGCTGTGCCACGGCAATGGGGTGGGTGATATACGGCTCGCCGCTATTCCTGAGTTGCCCCAGATGGGCCTGGTCGGCAAAACGGTAGGCCTGGCGCACGCTATCAATATCGCTTGCGCTGAGATAGTCCAGCTTGGCCATGAGCGCGGCAAAGCTGGCTGCTGCCGCGTTGGCTGCAGCCGGACTCGACTTTCTGGACGCGACGGAAAGTATGGCGCTCATCCCTTAAATGTATAGCTGCGTGAAAAAAACGTGGAGAAAATGGACTCTACCGTATTCAAAACGAAAAAAGCACCTGTCTAAGGTGCTTTTTTCATTGGAGCCTAAAAGCTCAGTTGGGTACTTTTTTCAGCATTTCCAGGCCGACTTTGCCCTCTGCAATCTCTCGCAGCGCAGTGACGCCGGGTTTGTTCTTGCTTTCAATCTTGGGTGCGTGGCCCTGGCTCAGCATGCGGGCGCGGTAAGTGGCCGCCAACACCAGCTGGAAGCGGTTTGGGATCTTTTCGAGGCAATCTTCGACGGTAATGCGGGCCATGGTGTTCTTTCGGATGATCGGTAACTTAGGGAATGTGAAGCGCCTTGAAGGTCTCGGCCCGGGCACGTCTCTGGGCTGAAAACTTGAGCCGCTGGGCATGAACAATGGTCTTCAGGTCGAAAACTGCCCGTTCAAACAACTCGTTGATTATAACGAAATCGAATTTTTGGGCCTGCGCCATCTCGACAGCTGCGTTTTTCAGGCGCAGTTCGATGACTTCCGGGGAGTCTTCGCCGCGCCGCTGCAGTCGGGCTCTCAACTCCTCCCAGCTTGGCGGGAGTATGAATATCAGCACGGCATTCCTGAAAATCTGCTTGACGTTGATGGCGCCCTGGAAGTCAATCTCCAGGATTACATCCGCGCCGTGGGCCACCCGCTCCTCAATGGTGTGGCGCGAGGTGCCGTAGCGGTGTCCGTGGACATGCGCCCATTCGAGAAATGCGTCCCGATCGACCATTCCGTCAAACTCCTCGGGTGAGAGGAAAAAATATTCGCGGCCATGTTTTTCCTGTCCGCGCGGGGGGCGGGTGGTGTGTGAAACCGCAGGCTGAATGGCGGAGTCCAGTTCCATCAGGGCTTTGACAAGGCTGGATTTGCCAGCACCGCTGGGAGCGGCTACAACGAAAAGATTACCGGGATAGTCCATGTTTAATCGGTATTGTTTGCTATTAATTCAGGAGTAATTGAAGGTTTACTCGATGTTCTGGACCTGCTCGCGGATCTGCTCAATCAATACCTTCATATCAACCGATACACGCGTCAGCTCCAGCGAGGCTGATTTGGAGCCCAGGGTATTGGCCTCCCGGTGCAGCTCCTGAATCAGGAAGTCCAGCTTTTTGCCCAATTCGCCGCCACTTGCAATCAAGCGGTCAATTTCATCCAGATGCGAGGAAAGCCGGGTGATCTCTTCGGCCACGTCAATCCGGATGGCAAACGCAGTCGCCTCGGTCAGGGCCCGGTCCTGGGCAATTTCGGGCAGCACCTGGCTCGCGCCCATGGCCAGGGCTTCTTTCCAGCGCTCCAGGAACCGTGCTTTTTGCTGCTCGACCAGCCGAGGGACCATGGGAGCGGCCAAAACGGCCAGTGCCCTGAGTTGCGCGGTCCGGTTCAGCAGCATCTCGGCCAGACGGGCGCCTTCGCGCTCGCGCGCCGACATCAGTTCCTTCACGGCCTTTTTGGCCAGCTTGAGCAACTCTTCGCTGTGATCGTGGGGTTTTTTGTCTTCGTTGGTGGCAATACGCAGCACATCTGCCACGCTCAGAGCCGCGGCCTGGGGCAGCCAGGACTGGATGCTGTCTTCCAGCGAGCCCAGGCGCTGCAGCGTGGCGGGCGAGGGCGCACGCAGGCTGCTTGCGGACGCGCCTTCAAGCGAGACGCGCATTTCGACCTTGCCGCGCTTGAGCTTGCCCGTGAGCAATTCGCGCAGGGCCGGCTCGGCCTGGCGCAATTCGTCGGGCAGACGAAACGCGAGGTCAAGAAAGCGGCTGTTGACCGACCGCAGTTCCACGCCCAGCCGGTAACTGGCGTCGCGTGCCGGTTCAGTTTCCGGGGCAGACTGCACCGTGCTCGATTGCACGGTTGCATAACCCGTCATGCTATAAACTGCCATTAGCTGATACGCCTTACTAGGTTAGAACCTTAGAACCACGATTGGGTGACACGGTCACCAGACTCATTTCAAATTATGTCAAAGGTCAAACCCGCACCCTTGCCCCCCGACACCCTGATTGGTGGCTATCGTGTGGTTCGAAAGCTTTCTGCCGGCGGATTTGGTGTAGTTTACTTGGCGGTCGACAACGACGGCCAGCAAGTCGCCATCAAGGAGTACTTGCCGTCCTCGCTGGCCAGCCGGTCCGTGGGGGAATTGCTGCCGCAGGTGCAGCCGGAAAAGCTTTCGCTCTATCGCCTTGGCCTCAAGAGTTTTTTTGAAGAGGGCCGTGCCCTCGCGCAGATTTCGCATGGCTCGGTGGTGAGCGTGCTGAACTTCTTTCGCGAGAACGAAACCGTCTACATGGTGATGAACTACCTGGAGGGCGGCACGCTGCAGGACTTCATCATCACGGCGCGTGAACTGAAAAAGCAGAAGGTGTTTCGCGAGTCGACCATACGCTCGCTCTTTGACGAAATCCTGCGTGGGCTGCGCATTGTCCATCAGCACAAGATGCTGCACCTGGACATCAAGCCCGCCAACATCTTTGTCACCGACGACAACCGGGCGGTGATGATCGACTTTGGCGCCGCGCGCGAAGTTCTCAGCAAAGAGGGCAATTTCATCCGCCCCATGTACACGCCGGGCTTTGCCGCGCCCGAGATGTATCGCCGTGATTCCTCGATGGGTCCGTGGACCGATATTTACGCGATTGGCGCCTGCATTTACGCCACCATGCAGGGATACCCGCCCAACGATGCGCCGCAGCGGCTGGAAAAAGACCGCCTTTCGCTGGCCTTGTCGCGCCTGCGCGGCGTTTACTCCGACAACCTGATCGAGGTGGTCGAGTGGTGCATGTCGCTGGATCCGCTGTCGCGGCCCCAATCGGTGTTTGCCCTGCAAAAGGAATTGAGCCGGGAAAGCGAGCGCCGCTACACCAAACTCACGGTTGGCGAGAAAGTCCGCCTGCAGTTTGACAGCATGGTGACCGACACCAAGAAAACTGCCCGCAAGGCAACGGCGTTTGCGACGCGCTTGAAATGAAGTTTTCTGTCTTCCAGATCAGCCGAAAAGGCGGGCGCGAAACAAACGAAGACCGGATGGGCTACTGCTACACGCGCGAATCAGGCCTGTTCGTGCTGGCCGATGGCATGGGCGGTCATCCGGAAGGTGAGGTCGCCGCGCAGCTTGCGCTGCAGACCATTTCGGCCCTTTATCAAAAAGAGGCGCGACCCATTGTTCGCGACCCGGCCGGGTTCCTGTCGGCGGCCCTGCTTGCGGCACATCACCAGATTTTGCGCTACGCCACTGAAAAGGGCATGTTGGACACGCCCCGCACCACGCTGGTTGCCGCGGTCTTGCAGGGCACAGGGGCCACCTGGGTGCATTGCGGGGACTCCAGGCTCTATCTTGTCCGGGATGGCGAACTGCTGCTGCGCACCCGCGATCACTCCTATCTTGAGCAGCAGGGTGCGGGCCTCGTGAAGCTCAAGCACATCAACCGCAATATTCTGTTTACCTGCCTGGGTTCGCCCACCAAGCCGGTTTTTGACATCACCGGACCGCTGACCCTGGCGCAGGGCGACAAGCTGCTGCTGTGCTCGGATGGCCTGTGGGGCAGCCTGAGCGATGCTGAAATTGTTGGCCAACTGGCCGCAAAAAGCGTTTCCGAGGCGGTCCCGGACCTGGTGGAAAGCGCCCTGCGCGCCGGTGGCGAGCATAGCGATAATGTCACGGTGCTGGCCATGGAGTGGGAAACACCCGACGCGTTTGAGTCGACCCGGGGCGTGTCCACGGATAGCATCATGGACGGCGTGTTTGCCTCAACCATTCAGGCTGGGGTGCTCGACACGCAGGTCGATGAACTCGACGAGGCGTCGATCGAACGGTCCATTGCCGAAATCAACGAAGCCATACGCCGCTCGGCGGCAAGAAGAGCCTGACTTTTTGGCTTCGCCGTTTCGGCGCCTGCGCAGCTTCTTTTCTTGCCAATCCTCTGTTTATCCAATCTTGATCAAGCGCGGCATCTGCCGCCAGAAAGCTTTTTTACCATGAGTCATCTCGAACGCCAGGGCGCGCGTGCCACCGATGCCCTGCGCAGCGTGCGCATCACCCGGCACTACACGGTGCACGCCGAAGGCTCGGTGCTGATCGAATTTGGCGCGACCCGCGTGCTGTGTACCGCCTCGGTTGAGGAAAAAGTGCCAGGCCACAAGAAGGGTAGCGGCGAAGGCTGGGTGACGGCCGAATATGGCATGCTGCCGCGCGCCACGCACACCCGCAGCGACCGGGAGGCCGCCAGAGGCAAGCAAAGCGGCCGTACCCAGGAGATACAGCGCCTGATCGGCCGCTCCATGCGCTCGGTTTTCGACCTGAAAAAACTCGGTGAACGCACGATCTACCTCGATTGCGACGTGCTCCAGGCCGACGGGGGAACGCGCACGGCCAGCATCACCGGTGCGTTTGTCGCCGCGCAGGATGCCGTCAGCAGACTGCTGGCCGAAGGCAAGCTCCTTGAGACGCCCATTCTTGAACATGTCGCCGCCATTTCGGTGGGCATCGTGAAAGGCATGCCCGTGCTGGATCTGGACTACAGCGAAGACTCGGCCGCGGACACCGACATGAATGTGGT
This sequence comes from Polaromonas sp., assembly GCA_046597475.1. GTDB lineage: Bacteria > Pseudomonadota > Gammaproteobacteria > Burkholderiales > Burkholderiaceae_C > Polaromonas. The sequence goes on from JBKJKI010000119.1 coordinate 24,338, forward strand.
CATGACGGGCGCGGGCCACTACGTTGAAGTTCAGGGCACGGCAGAGGGCGCCGCCTTTTCGCGCAAGGAGATGGATGCCCTGCTGGTGCTGGCAGAAAAAGGCATCGCTGAGCTGATTGTGCTGCAACGGCATTCACTATCAAATTAATAGCTGACTGTGCCGATAGATAAAGGACAAGAGCGGGTTTTCATGAAAAAAATCGTACTTGCATCAAATAACCAGGGCAAACTGGCTGAACTGCAGGCGATGTTCGTCCCGCTGGGACTGAAACTGGTCAGCCAGGGCGAGCTGGGCATTCCCGAGGCCGAGGAGCCTTTTCGCACCTTTGTTGAAAACGCGCTGGCCAAGGCCCGCCATGCCTCTGCCCTCAGCGGCCTGCCGGCACTGGCCGACGATGCCGGCCTGTGCGTGGACGCTTTCAACGGCCTGCCAGGCGTGGACACCGCGTTTTATGCCACGCAGTTTGGCTACGCCAAGGGTGACGACAACAATGTCAGGGCCTTGCTTGAACAGATGGCGCACCTGACGCAGCCGGCCCAGCGCCGCGCCGCCCTGGTCAGCACGCTGGTGGCGGTGCGCTCGGCGGACGACCCCGAGCCACTGATTGCCAGCGGGCGCGTGGCCGGGGAGATAGCCCGGGCGCCCGTGGGCAGCAACGGCTTTGGCTTCGACCCGGTGATGTTCATTCCCGAGTTCGGCCAGACCTTTGCCCAGTTTCCGGTGAGCGTGAAGAACGCCAACAGCCACCGCGGCCGCGCCGCGCGCCAGATGATGGAATTGATGCGGGAACGCTGGCTGTAAGCCGGTATCGAATCGAGCATGACCCCTACTAAAGACGTTCAGCATTACATGCGCGCCGGCACGCTGCAGCTGACGGCGCTGCCGCCGCTGTCGCTGTATGTGCACCTGCCCTGGTGCCTGAAGAAATGCCCTTACTGCGACTTCAACTCGCACGAGGTGGCCGGCGAGATGCCCGAGCAGCGCTACATCGATGGGCTGGTGGCCGACCTGGAGGCCTCGCTGCCGCTGATCTGGGGCCGCTCCGTGCACAGCATCTTCATTGGCGGCGGCACGCCCAGCCTGTTTTCGCCGCAGGCCATAGACCGGTTGCTGGGCGACATACGCGCCCGGCTGCGGCTCGATGCCGCCTGCGAGATCACGCTGGAAGCCAACCCCGGTACCTTTGAGAAAGACCGCTTCAAGGCCTTTCGCAGCGCCGGCGTGAACCGCCTGTCGATCGGCGTGCAGAGCTTTGATGACCGCCACCTCAAGGTGCTGGGCCGCGTGCACGACCGCGCCCAGGCCATTGCGGCGGTTGAGGAGGCGCAGCAGGCCTTTGACACCTTCAACCTCGACATCATGTATGCGCTGCCCGGCCAGACGCTGGAGAACCAGGCCCAGGACATGCGACAGGCGCTGGCGCTGGCGCCGCCGCATATTTCAATTTACCACCTGACGATCGAGCCCAACACCTTGTTTGCCAAGTTCCCGCCGGTGGTGCCCGAGGAAGACCTGGCCTACGCCATGCTCGACCAGATCACCGAGATGACGGAAGGCGCGGGGCTGGGGCGCTACGAGGTGTCGGCCTATGCCAGGCCCGGCCATCGCTGCTTTCACAATCTCAACTACTGGCAATTTGGCGACTACCTGGGCATAGGCGCTGGCGCGCACAGCAAGCTCAGCTTTGCCCACCGCGTGGTGCGCCAGGTGCGTTTTCGCGAGCCCAAGCTCTACATGGAAAAGGCGCTGGCCGGCGATGCCGTGACGCAGGAAACCGAAGTCAGCCGCGCCGACCTGCCTTTTGAGTTCATGCTCAATGCCTTGCGGCTGCGCGACGGCTTCAAGCTGCAGGATTTTGCCGAAAAGACCGGGCTGCCCTTTACCGCCATCCAGAAGGGGCTGGAGGAGGCCGAGCGCAAGGGTTTGATAGAGCGCGATTTTGTGCGCGTCAAGCCGACGGAGCGCGGCTTTGATTTTTTGAATGACTTGCAGTCGCTGTTTCTGGCCGACTGAGCAGCAGCCGCGAACCATGGAAACTTCGAGCATTGTCCTTCTGGCGGTCAGCAGCGCCGTGAGCTTCGGCCTCGGCCGGATCTTTGTGCACTTCCGGGACAGGAAGCGCGAGAAGCAGGCTCGGGAGCGGGCGGCGCGAGCCCTGCGTGAGCAGGCGCCTGAAATCGCATCCAGGAACAAGAGCAAGCGAAAGCGGCAGCTTCAAGGGGTTGACAAGGGAAAACCACCGCATCAGCGCTAAGGGATTGGGAAATCATCAGGATACTTTCGCGAGGGATCACGGAGCGGAAGCGGGAGAGCTTGCAGGGGGAAGCAGGAAGGGCCAAGCGGCGCACGGTCGGCCGCCGCTGGCTAGCGCTGCGCGCCAAATCGCCTGGGAATCAGTGAGTCCTGTCCAGCCAAGAGCGCGGCCTGCCGTCCCATGACGATGATGCTTAACGCAGCGACCAGGGCGGGAACGCCGACCACCGCAAATACAAACGGAAGGCTCCAGCCGAGCGCGAGCATCCAGCCACCGGCCATCGAGCCCAGCACGGAGCCGATCCGGCCGATGCCCGAGGCCCAGCTCACGCCGGTGGCACGGGACGCCGTCGGGTAAAAGCCTGCAGACAGGGCGTTGACGCCGACCTGCGCGCCCGAGATACAGACGCCGGCACCGAAGACCGAAGCACCAGCATCAGCGTGCTTGCGGTACTGCTGCCGATCAGCGCAATGAAGAGGGCAGCCAGCACATAGGCGATGCCCAGCACGCGCTGCGGGTTGAAGCGGTCCATCAACTGCCCGAGAGCGATCGCGCCGAAGGTGCCCCCGACCTGAAACATGGCGGTTACCAGAGAGGCGTCCTTTAATGTCCTGCCGGTGCTGCTGATCAGCGTAGGTAGCCAGCTCGACAGCAGGTAGATCACGAGCAGGCTCATGAAAAATGTGAGCCACAGGAGCAGGGTGCCGCGGCGCAAGGCCGGATCGAACAAGTGCTTCACGGGGAAGCCGGTTTGCGCTTTTTCCTGAACGGAAAAGCCGGCACGCGACAGGTCTTCGGCAGGAGCAATGCGCTGCAGTGTGCGTCGCACCTGGCCGGGTTTGATGCCTTTCATGACAAGGTAGCGCACTGACTCCGGCAGCAGGAGCCAGAGTACCGGCAGCAGCGCGAGCGGCAGCACGCCGCCTATCACCAGCACGGCACGCCAGCCGAAGTCGACCACGATGTGAGCGGCCGCGACCCCACCAAGCGCCGAGCCGAGGGTGAAGCCGCAGAACATCGTGGTTACCAGCACAGACCGGTGTTTTTCGGGCGAGTATTCCGAGCTCAGGGTCACCGAGTTCGGCATTGCGCCACCCAGACCGAGGCCGGTCAGGAAGCGCAGCACGATCAGCATGTCCACCGAGGTCGAATACGCCGAGGCGAGAGACGCAGCGCCGAAGAAGGCAACACAGACCATCAGGATGGTCTTGCGGCCGAAGCGGTCTGCCATCGGGCCGAACAGGAATGCTCCGGCCATCAGGCCGGCCAGTCCCGCGCCGAACACCGGCGCCAGATGGGCTGGCGAAAGGCTCCATTCAGCGCGGATCGCCGGTGCAATAAAGCCTATGGCCGCGGTGTTGAAACCGTCAACCGCAACGATGAAGAAGCACAGCAACAGGGTGGTGATCTGAATCACCGACAGTTTGTGCGTGTTGATGAATTTTTGAACGTCGATGGTCGGCGACATGGTAAGTCTCGTCCGGGAACTGCTGGAAAAAAATCCGCGCACTGGCGCCTGATGAAGAAGCGTTGGGTGCGCGGGCCTGTTGACAGGCCCGGGTTTCAGGCCGGGATGTAGTCTGGCTGGCGTTGGGGTTCAGCCTGCAGGAAGGCAGGGTGCAGGCGGGCAAATGCGGCGATGCGCCGTATCCGCGGCCACGCCGACAGGTCCACCTTCATGCGCTCGGCATTGGCCACCTGGGGCACCAGGCAGCAGTCGGCCCGCGTCGGCGTGGTGCCGACGCACCAGCCGTCGTGGTCGGGCAGCAGGGCTTCCAGTGCATTAAAGCCCTCGGCGATCCAGTGCGCATACCAGGCGGTTTTCTGTGCTTCGGTGAGGCGCAACTCGCCGCTGAGGTACTTGAGCACCCGCAGGTTGTTGAGTGGATGAATGTCGCAGGCGATCAGCTGCGCGATTTCCAGCACCTGGCCGCGCGCCAGGCTGTTGACTGGCACCAGCAGCGGCTCGGGCTGGATGCGGTCGAGGTGGTCGATGATCGCCAGCGACTGCGACAGCCGGGTCTGGCCATCGACCAGCGCGGGCACCAGCCCGGCCGGGTTCAGTGCCAGGAAGTCCTCGCTGCGCTGCCTGCCCGTGCGGATGTCCACGCCGATGTGTTCGGGCCGTCATGCCTTTGAGCGCCAGCGCGATACGGACCCGGTAGGAGGCCGAACTGTTGAAGAAGGTGTAGAGCTTCACGGCGACTCCGGCACTTATTCGGCGGCGCCGACGTGCAGCACGATCTCGCCCACGCCATCGACGCGGCCGTCGATGCGGTCACCCGCCACAACCGCGCCCACGCCTTCGGGGGTGCCGGTGTAGATCAGGTCGCCGGGCTGCAGGTGGTAGAACAAAGACAGGTCGGCAATGATCTCGCGGATATTCCAGATCAGCTTGTTGACGTTGGACTGTTGTTTGACCTGGCCATTCACGCTCAGGGCGATCTCGCCCTGCGTAATCACCACGCCGGGCATTGGCACGATTTCGCCGCAGACCGAGGACTGCTCCACGTCCTTGCCCAGGTCCCACGGGCGGCCCTTGTCGCGCGCCACCAGCTGGAGGTCGCGGCGGGTCATGTCCAGGCCGGCGGCGTAGCCGTAAATTGCTTTATGGGCGTCATCCTGCGAGACGCGGAAAGCAGGAGCGCCAATGGCGACGACCAGTTCCATCTCGAAGTGGTAGTTGCTGGTCTCGGGCGGGTAGGCCACGGTCGCGCCGCTTTCCACCAGCGTTTGCGGTGCCTTGGTGAAGTAGAACGGGCGCTCGATGGACTTGTCCACCGGTTTGCCCATTTCGACGGCATGCGCGTGGTAGTTGCGGCCCACGAAGAAGATGCGGTTGACCGGCAGGCGCTCGGCCTTGCCGCGCACGGGCAGGGATTGGACGGCGGGTGGATTCCAGAGGTAGGTGGTTGGGGTCATGATGGTTTCCTTTAAATGAAATGGACGGGCGCTGGCGGGCGGCGCTCGGGAGGATGCAAAAAGTCTCGGGGTCAGCTGCGGTTCTCGAATACGCCGAGCTTGCGGTGCAGCGGCGACTCGTCGGCGATGAAAATGAAGGCCGGCTTGTCACTGGCGCGGTTTTTCAGCGTGATGGCACTGAAGCCGGGGGCGCAGCAGGTGTCGGCCTCGGCCAGCGTGAAATCCTGGTCCTCGACGCGTGCTTCGACGCCGCCTTCGATCACATGGAACACCATCGCCGGCGAGCGCACGGGCAGGTTCAGGGTCTGGCCCGGCCGCAGTATCAGCGCGTAAAAGCCCAGGATGTTCTGCGCATCGCTCCCTGTTTCGGGGTTGACATAGGTGAGTTGCACCGCTTCCAGCTCGGGCTGGTCCTGGGCGATGGCCTGGAGTGCGGCGCGTGCCTCGATCCAGGGATAGCGCAACATCGGGTAGGCCTTGCCCGAGCGCCCGAAGACCGGCGTAGGCACCATGCCGCCGCCAGCATAGGCGCGGTCACCCCGGCCGGGTTTGACGGGCTGGCGCTCGTCATCGACGTGATAGGACGCCTCCATGTAATAGACCAGCGGCAAGTCCAGCACGTCGAGCCAGATTACCGGCGCGGTGCCGTCGTGGCCGTGCTCGTGCCAGAGTCCGGTCGGCGTCAGGATCAGGTCGCCCCGGCTCATCGGGCATTTCTCGCCGTTGACCGTGGTGTAGGCGCCTTCGCCTTCGACGATCATGCGGACCGCATTCGGCGTATGGCGGTGCGCTGGCGCCCATTCGCCCGGCAGCAGGAGCTGCATGCCCAGGTAGATGGCGGCGCTGGCCTGCATTTTTTCAAGACCGTGGCCCGGGTTGGCCAGCACCAGCACGCGGCGCTCGGCTTTTTCAATCGGCGTCAGCTCGCCGGCCTGCAGCAGCAGCGGCCTGAGCGCCTGGTAGGACCAGGACGTAGCCCGGGTTCTCGGTTGCGGCTTGCCGGGCGGCAGCACGGCGCGCAGGCTGGGCCAGAGCGGCACCAGGTTTTGCCGGGTCAGGGCCTCGCGGTAGTCCGCGGGCAGGTCTTCAAGGCGACCAAGTTCATTCATGATGTTGTTTCCTTTCATTGACAGGTGAAGCGCGGCTCAGGCGGCCAGGCAGTTTTCGACCTTCCAGCCATACAGCCATTCCATCGCGTCGTAGAAACGCCCGGGCGTGCGGCCCTTCCACAAGTCGTTGCGCACCAGACGCTCGACGCCCTGGGCATGGAAAATCCGGCCCATCTCGCGTGCCGACAGCACGATGCGCGCGGTGCGCGCCACCCGCGAGCGCTGGTAGAGCTCGAAAGCCTGGCTGAAGTCGTTCGCATTGACGCGCAGCGCCTCACCGAGCGTCACGGCATCTTCCAGCGCCATGCACGCGCCCTGCGCCAGGTATTGCAGCGTGGGGTGCGCCGCGTCACCCAGCAGGGTCACCCGGCCGAAGGTCCATTGGCCGATCGGCTCGCGGTCTGCGGTGGCCCAGCGCTTCCAGCTTTTGGGCAGGTCGATCAGCTGGCGCGCGCGCGGGCAGATGCCCTCGAAATAGGACTGAACCTCCTCGCGGCTGCCTTCGCTGACGTTCCATTCTTCCCGGTTGCGGCTGTGGAAGGTGACGACCACGTTGTACTGCTCGCCGCCGCGCAGCGGGTAGTGAACCAGATGGCAGTTGGGGCCGACCCAGATGCTGGCCGCATTCCACTGCAGGTCGGCGGGAAAGTCTTTCTTGTCGACCACGGCGCGATAAACCAAATGGCCGGAGACGCGTGCCGTGTCGCCGACATACTGCTGGCGCACCGCCGACTTCACGCCATCGGCACCGATGAGCGCAAGGCCGCTGTAGGCAGTGCCGTTCTGGTCAAACACGGTGACGCTGTCCGCGTCCTGCTCGACCCGGCTGATGTGGGTGGAGGTCAGCACCTCGATGCGCCCGCTCTCCTGCGCGCCTTCAAGCAGCGAGCCATGCACATCGGCCCGGTGGATGACCGCATACGGATTGCCGAAACGCTGGCGAAAGGCCTCGCCGGTCGGGATGCGGCCTATCAGTGCCTCGTCGAGCGCGTCATGCATCACCATTTCGTCGGTGTAGACGGCGCGGCCACGCGCCTTCTCGCCAATGCCCAGTGCGTCTAGCGCGGCAAATGCGTTGGGACCGAACTGGATGCCCGCGCCAATTTCGCCAAGCTGCGGTGCCTGCTCCATCACCTTGACGGCGAAACCCTGCCGGACCAGTGCCAGCGCAGCCGCCAGACCGCCTATGCCGCCACCTGCCACCAGGACCGGAAGTGCCGAACGTTTCTCAATCATCATGGTCTCCTGAAAAGTAGTACTCAAATTATAAGTATGCTAATGATTAGTGTAGTTATTAATAAATCAAGAGGAAACTAGGGTTAACCCTTGATTTTTATAAGGGCGGCTGCGGATCAATGCCTGGCGGCGTCAAAACCCGCGATTAATGAGGTTTTATCAATAAAAAAGCCGCAAAGTCCATGTGTAATGGGCGTATGGTGCTATTAAAATAATAGCTTTGGGTTGCTTGCCTGACGCATGGAGGGTTGCCGGTGCGGCGCGTGAACGGGATGCGGCGGCAACGCTGGCGGGGTGCCCCGTGAGTCCAGCCTGGTGGTGGCGGGGTGCTGTTCTCAGTGGGCGGCGAGGCCCAGCCAGCGGTCCAGCAGGGTCGGGTTCTCGGCCAGTTCTTCGCTCGCACCCTGGTGCACAATGCTGCCGCGTTCAAGAACAATGGCTTGCCGGGTGATGGGCAAAATCTGGTGCGCATGTTGCTCAACCAGGATCACCGCCATGCTGCCTTCCCGCACCATGCGCGCAATGACGCCAAGCAGCTCCTGGGCAATCAGTGGAGCGAGTCCTTCCAGCGGCTCGTCGAGCAGCAGCAGGCGCGGGTTGAGCATCAGCGCGCGGCCCATGGCAAGCATTTGCTGCTCGCCGCCCGAGAGCTGGTTGCCCAGGTTGGTCCGCCGCTCCTCAAGACGCGGAAAAGTGGCGTAGATATTTTTCAGGTTCCAGGGGCCGGGGCGCGCCACCACCGTCAGGTTTTCCTCCACGCTGAGCGAGGCAAAAACATCGCGTTCCTGCGGCACCCAGCCCAGGCCGGCGTGGGCGCGCCGGTGGCTGGGCACGACGGTCAAATCGCGGCCTTCCAGGCGCATGCTGCCCCGCGTCTGCCGGGCCGCGCCCATCAGGGTGGCCAGTAGCGTGGTCTTGCCCATGCCGTTGCGGCCAAGAAGCGCCAGGCTGGCGCCCGCATCAAGGCTGAAGGAAATGTCCTCAAGAACCGTGGCATCGCCATAACCGGCCCATACGCCTTCGAGTTCCAGCAATTTAGCCATGGACGGATTCCCCCAGATAGACTTCCCTGACACGCGGGTCGGCGGCGATGACGGCCGGCACGTCCTCGGTCAGCACAGCGCCGCTGATCAGCACCGAAATCCTGTCGGCAAAGCGAAACACCAGGTCCATGTCGTGCTCGATCAGCAGAATGGTCACATCGCGCGGCAGCTGGGCGATGGTTTCAAACAGTTCGCGGCTTTCACTGGTGGGAACCCCGGCTGCCGGCTCGTCGAGCAGCAGCACGGCAGGCCGCACGGCCAGCGCCAGCGCAATCTCTATCAGCCGCTGCTTTCCGTAGGCCAGGCTTCTGGTCTGATGGTGGGCGTGGCCGAGCAGCTTGAGCTGCTGCAGCAAGGCCGCTGCCTCGTCAATCGCCTGGCCATGCGCGCCGACCGGCTGCCACCAGCGCGCGGCGATGCCCAGGCGCTCGCAGCTGGCCAGGGTGACGGACTCAAGCACCGTCATGTCGGGGAACAGGCGGTTGATCTGGAAGGTGCGGGCCAGCCCGCGCTTGACGCGCTGGTGTTGGGACAGGCGGGTCACGTCTTCGCCATTGAGCATTACCGAACCAGAGGTGGGCTCAAGAAAGCCGGTCAGCAGGTTGATCAGCGTGGTTTTGCCGGCGCCGTTCGGGCCAATCAGCGCGTGGCGGGCGCCTGCGGCAATGTTCAGCGTCACATCGTCGGTGGCGATAAAGCCGCCGAATTTCTTGACCAGCTTGCGGGTCTGCAGCACGTAGTTCACTGGATTACCTTCGTGCTGCGCACTGCGGTGCGAGCTTGCTTGGGGGCGGCCCGGCGCGGCGCTCATGGCCGGCCTCCCTTCAGGCGGCGGGTGATGGCGCGCAGGGCGCCCATGATGCCGTCGCGGGCGAAAAGCACGACAAAAATCAGCAGCATGCCGAGCCAGAATTGCCAGTATTGCGGGTTGATGCCCGACAGGAGGTGGTGCGCGACCATGAAGACCATGGTGCCCAGCAGCGCGCCATACAGGCTGCCAGTGCCGCCCAGTACGAGGATCAGCAGCAGTTCGGCCGAGCGGTTGAAACTCAGCACGTCAATCGACACGAATTGCGTGGTCTGCGTCAGCAGCGCGCCGGCAATGCCGGCATAGGCCGCGCCCAGCGTGTAAACGCCGATGAGCCGCGCATTGACGGGCGTGCCCAGCGCCGGCATGCGGAAGACGTTCTGGCGGATGCCGCGCAATGACAGGCCGAAGGGAGAGTGCACGATGCGCCGCGCAATCCAGAACATCACGAACAGGACGACGACGCAGTAAATATAGGCCGTCCTGCCATAGAGGTCGAAGGCGAAAAGGCCGAGCAGCGGCTTCATCTCGACGCCCTGCAAGCCGTCCACGCCGCCGGTGATGCCAGTGAGCTTGTTGGCCGCCTCGAACAGCATCAGCGACACCCCCAGCGTGACCATGAGGCGCGTCAGGTCGGCGCCGCGCAGGACCAGAAAGCTGGTGAGAAAGCCGGTCAATGCCGCGATCAGCGCGGCCCCCAGAAGCCCGAGTGTCGGGTCGCTCCAGCCGTACCTGGCCATCAGGCCGGCCGCGTAGGCGCCCATGCCAAAGAAGGCGGCGTGGCCCAGCGACACTATGCCGGCATAGCCGAGTATCAGGTCCAGCGACAGGGCGAACAGCGCCGTGATGACAATCTGCGAGAGCAGCGACAAATCTTCGGGAAAGATGAAAAAGGCGGCAAGCGGCAGCAGCCAGAAGGCGTATTCGGCTGGCTGCCAGCGCGACGCATTGCGCAAGGGGCCGGCATCGAAGCCGGCCGGGGGAGTGCTTGACATGGCTTGCTTCACTTTGCCGCAGTCCGGCCGAACAGCCCTTGCGGACGGAAAATCAGCATCGCGACCATGACCGCGTAGATGACAAAAGCACCGACTTGCGGAATGTAGTATTTGCCCGCGACATCGCAGATGCCAAGGATGAGCGAGGCAATCAGCGAGCCCTTGATGTTGCCGCTGCCGCCCACGGCGACGACGATGAGGAAATAAACGATGTATTTGAGCGGAAAGCCAGGGTCCAGGCCGAGCATTTCAACGCCCAGCGCGCCGCCCAGGCCGGCCAGGGCCGAACCCAGCGCGAAAGTCAGCACAAAGACGCGGTCCACGTCTATGCCCATGCCGCGTGCAACGCGCGGGTTGTCCACCGATGCGCGCAGCCTGGCGCCAAACTTCGTGCCGGCGATCATCCACTGCAGGGCAAAAGCCAGAATCAGGCCAATGACGATCAGGAACAGGCGGTAGACACCCACGTCAAGACCGCCAGGCAGATGGAACTGGCCCGACAGCATCTCCGGCAACTGCAGCGGCTGCTGCTGCGCGCCAAAGAAATAGTGCGCGGTGGACATCGCCACGAACACCAGTCCGATGGAAAACAGCACCTGGTCCAGATGCGATGCGCCATAGAGACGGCGGTAGAGCGTGCGCTCAAGGACCACGCCGGCAAGCGCGGAAACGATGGCGGCAATCGGCAGGGCGGCCAGGAAGGGCACGCCGAAACGGCCCAGCAGCAGGACGCAGACGTAGCCGCCGAGCATGGAAAAAGCGCCATGCGCGAGGTTCACGAAATTCATCAGGCCCAGCGTGACCGAGAGGCCGACGCTGATCAGGAACAGCAGCAGACCGGAAGCGATGCCGTCAAAAATCACTGTCATGGGTTGGTCCCGGTTCAGCAGCAGCGGGAACAGTGGCTGGCTCTCGCTGCTGGCATGGCTTACTGTTTACCCGGATCCTTGAAGTCGGCAACGTGGTCAAACTCGACGTTTTGCAGCTTGCCGTTGATCTTCTCGACCTTGCGGATGTAGATGTTCTGCACAATGTCGCGGGTCTCCGGGTCGATGCTGATCGGGCCGCGCGGGCTGACCCACTTCATGCCCTTGGCGGCTTCGACGAATTTGTCGGCGTCCGTATTGCCATTGGTCTTCTTCAGCACTTCCGCGATCAGGCGCATGCCGTCATAGCCGCCCACCGACATGAAGTTGGGCCGGTCTTTCGGGTAGGCCTTGTAATAGGCTTCGGTATAGGCCTTGTTCTCGGGGGATTTGTGGGCCTCGGAATAGTGGAAGGCCGTGACCAGGCCCAGCGCGGAGTCGCCTATGGCTTCCAGAATGTCTTCGTCGGGCAGGTCGCCGGTTGAAATCAGCTGGATGCCCGCAGCGCCAAGGCCGCGCTCCTTGAAGCCCTTCATGAAGGCGATGGTTTCGCCGCCGGGCGGCAGGAAGATGAACACGGCATCGGGCTTGGTGTCCTTGATTTTCTGCAGGAAGGGGGCGAAGTCCGGGTTTTTCACCGGTGCCCGCACTTCCCCCACAATTTCCCCGCCGGCGGCGGTGAAGGTTTTCTTGAACTGACCTTCGGCGTCATGGCCGGGGCCGTAGTCGGCAACCAGGGTGAAGACCTTCTTGATCTTGTTCTTGGCGGCCCAGCTGGCGATTGGCGCCGAGTTCTGCGGCAAGGTCATGGAGGTACGGACGATGTAGCTGGACTTCGTCGTCACGGACGAGGTGGCCGCGTTCATCACCACCATTGGTTTTTTTGCTTCGGTCGCCACCGGCGCAACGGCGAAGGCTGAAGGCGTCAAACCGAAGCCGGCAAGAATGTCAACCTTGTCCTTGATGACCAGTTCCTGCGCCAGGCGTTTGCTGACGTCACCTGCTGTGCCGGGGCTGTCATCCTTGACGATCAACTCGACCTTGCGGCCGCCGAAGGTGTCGCCCTGCGTGGCCAGATAGAGCTTCACGCCATGCTCTATCTGTTTGCCGTAAGAGGCAAACGGGCCGGACATGGGAAGCACAAGGCCAATCTTGACAGGGTCGGCCGCCCAGGCAGCACTGCTAAGCGTCGCCGCCAAAGCCAGGGCGATGAGGGGTTTTTTCAGTTTCATACAAGTGCCTTCGGTTATGCAACAAGGGAGCAGAAAAATTAATCAGTACACAAATCATAAGTGTAATGATACGATGAAGGCTTCACATAGGTGGTAACCCTCAGGTATCGAGACCATGAATTTCAACGATTTGCCGGCAATGAATATCGATGACCAGCCCGGATACTACATAAGACGGCTCCATCAGATTTCGGTGGCGATTTTTCTGCAGCAAACGGAAGTCTTTGGCGTGACGCCGGTTCAGTTCGCCGTGTTGCAGACGGTAGGCAGCCAGCCGAACATTGATCAGCGGACACTGGCCCGGGCTGTCGGCCTTGACACTTCGACCATTGCAGGCGTGATCGACCGGCTGGAGTCCCGTGGCTTGCTGCTGAGAAGCTCTTCACCCGAAGACCGTCGCGTGCGCCAGCTTACGCTGACGGACGCTGGCTTTCAATTGCTGACCGAAATTGGCCCCGCCATGCTGAGGGCGCAAAAGCTCATACTTGATCCGCTGCCCGAGGCAGAGCAAGCCGAGTTCACCCGCATGCTGCGCCAACTGGTCACCAAGAACAATGATTTGAGCCGCGCCCCGAGCGATGCAGTGCGCGGCAACGTGTAACGCCATGGAAGATGTATTGCCCTGCCATGGGAAGGGTGGTGCTGAATGATGGGCACAAAAGGAAACGGACCCTAAGGTCCGCTTTTTTTGGCGGAAGCGGTGAGATTCGAACTCACGGAGGACTCGCATCCTCGGCAGTTTTCAAGACTGCTGCATTCAACCGCTCTGCCACGCTTCCAAGCCTGCTAGTTTAACCGTAGGGCGGGCAGCTCATCGGGTGCCCGCCGAAAAAATGCCGGCAAGCCGCGTTCTCAAGCAGGCCGCTTGTGCAAAAAAGCGCGGCTTGCGTGAACAACTCTCCCCGATTTATGGGTGGACTGTGACGACGGTTCGCAAACGGTGCGGCGTTGTCCCCGGCGACGAGCGCACGGCGGGGCCGCGCAACCGGGGACATGCCAGCAATTTCAAGGACAGGTAAACGCGTAGGCCCGCCGCTGGCAGGGTCATGAACCGCATCCGCCAGCGACATTCATCAGTTTGGGTGTTGAGTGAGCGGCGCATTGCTTTCACTGCCGCGGTTATAATGGTTGGTTCGGTAACGCATCAGCGTTTTTCATCGAAGTCTTTATTACACACGGCTTCTTTCTCAAATGCGGCGCTTCTCAGAGCCCGAATTCACAGCGCTTTGGCAGTGCTTTCAGAGCTTTTTCAGCTCTGGACCCCTCTTGGCACTGTTCCATTTCCTGGCGAGCACTTCCCCCAACGGTGCCCACTTATGGCTCAACCCGCCCGGCCTTCAAACGCCTGACGGATAGAAATCGAATACACGTTGGCTTGCTCGCAGGCTGCTTACTCTCCCCCATCAAGCCGGAAAAATATCCGGTAAAGACTTTTATGACTATGAATGACACCCAAATCGAGGTAGGTAAATACCTCGTCTCACCCGCTGCCAGGCAGCAGGGCGAAGGTCGCTATGCGGCATCCGTTTCCATTCGCTCCGGGCGCGGCAGCGGCACCCATGACCGCGTTTTGCGTTTCACCGGAATTTTTGACACCGCCGCCGCTGCCGTACATTACGCTACCGAACATGCAATGGGCTGGATTCATGAGCGTTCGTCCCCGGTTTGCGCGTGAGTCCCTGCTGGCCCGTGTGGGCCGGCTGCACAGAATAATTTTCAAATATCAGGAGTTACATCATGGCCAAAGAAGAGCTTATTGAAATGCATGGACTGGTTGACGAGGTGCTGCCCGACTCGCGCTTTCGCGTGACGTTAGACAACGGCCACAAGCTTGTGGCCTACACCTCCGGCAAGATGCGTAAAAACCATATTCGTATTCTGGCGGGCGACCAGGTCTCGCTTGAGCTGTCACCTTACGACCTGAGCAAGGGCCGTATCACCTTCCGTCATATTGCAGGCCGGGGCCCGGGTCCTGCGCCGCGCCAGAACCGCTGAGCCACTGATCAGAAATGCCCGGCCCCCCAATCGCGGGAAGGCAGGCGACTGCCGCTTCCGTGGCGTCAGATCAGCCGGGGACCGACATGTGCTCGGTCTTCTTGTCCAGCAGCACTTCGGGTTCCTGGGCCTCTTCCCAGGTCTCGTTGTTCAGGGCCGCCTGAAGCCGTTCGGTATCGAGCTCGTTGGTCCACTTGGCCACCACCAGCGTCGCGACGCCGTTGCCGATCAGGTTGGTCAATGCGCGCGCTTCCGACATGAAGCGGTCTATGCCAAGAATCAGCGCCAGGCCTGCCACGGGTACGGTGCCTACCGCTGACAGCGTTGCCGCCAGCACAATAAATCCGCTTCCCGTCACGCCTGCCGCACCTTTGGAGGTGAGCAGCAAAACGCCCAGCAGCGTGATTTCCTGCATGAGTGTCATGGGCGTGTTGGTGGCCTGCGCGATGAAGACGGCAGCCATAGTCAGGTAGATGGATGTGCCGTCAAGATTGAAGGAATAGCCGGTGGGGATGACCAGACCGACGGTGGTCTTTTTGGCACCCAGGTTTTCCATCTTTTCCATCATGCGCGGCAGCACCGACTCAGACGATGAGGTGCCGAGGACGATCAGCAGCTCTTCCTTGATGTATTTGATGAACTTCCAGATGCTGAAGCCGTGAAGGCGTGCAATTATTCCCAGCACCCCAAAGATGAAAATCAGGCAGGTCAGGTAAAACGCACCCATCAACTTCCCAAGCGAAAACAGCGAGCCGAGGCCGTATTTCCCGATGGTGAAGGCCATGGCGCCAAACGCACCAATGGGTGCGACCTTCATGATGAACCCGACGATGGTAAACAGCACGTGCGACGCCTTTTCGATCAGGTCAAACACCAGCGTGCCGCGCCCGCCAAAGCGATGCAGCGCAAAGCCGAACAGAATGGCGATCAACAGCACCTGCAAGATCTCGCCCTTGGCAAAAGCGTCAAAAAACGCGGTCGGAATGACGTTCATGATGAAGTCAGCCGTGCTTACCATCTTGCCGGGGCCGGTATAGGCGGCAATGGCCTTGCTGTCCAGCGTTGCCGGGTCAATGTTCATTCCCGCACCGGGCTGCATGAGGTTGACAAGAACGAGACCGATGATTAGTGCAAACGTGCTGACGACCTCGAAGTAAAGCAAGGCCAGCCCGCCCGTCTTGCCCACCTTTTTCATGTCTTCCATGCCGGCGATGCCGACCACCACGGTGCAGAAAATGATGGGGGCGATCATCATCTTGATGAGTTTGATGAAGCCGTCGCCAAGCGGCTTCATGCTCTCGCCGACCGCCGGGTAGAAATAGCCCAACAGCACCCCTGCTATGACCGCACAGACGACCTGAAAGTAGAGGGACCGGTAAAGCGGCAACTTGCGGGTGGTAGGGGTCGATGTCATGGCTGGTGCGCATCAGGGATGCGTTGGTTGTAATTGATGACTGACTTGAGCCGGGCCCGGCAATGCCGCATCCGCAAGCTAAACGCTGACCACGGCTGCTTCCGTGGACGCTGTACAAAATCATCTGATCCGGGCCTGATCAGCGGGTTTTCCCGTTTTTACCTCCGTCATGGCGGCGGCGCAAGAGGGTTTCGGGGGAGCCGATAAATATCGGGCTTGTCCTACAGCCCCGGCCATCCAAAACAGCGCCATGGCAACGGCCTGCTGCCAGAATGACTGGGAACCGCCCGATTTTGATCTGAACCTGGAGACTCATCATGGCTTTCAACAATGCACCCGGTTTCCCCAACAGCTATGCCCGTCACGGCGGCATGAGTGGCGACCTGAGGTCTGGTTACGAGCGATTGCGCGAAGAACTGGAGAGAAGAATGGCCGAGCCAGTAAAGGATTTTGCGAGGATTGACGAGCTCATTGAGCAGCTTGAACTGATTCAGCTCGCTATCAAGGGTGAGCAAGGCATCAGGGGCAACAATCCGAACGAATAACAGCGCCACGCTGCCGCTGCAAGCAGAACACCCAAGGCGTTCCAAATTCTATGTGCTATGTTTTGAATAGCAAACTATGACCAATACTATTGGGCTAGAGCGCTATTTTCATAAAAACGAGGGGTGTGAATGGCTTTTGCCTGTTTGCACGGCTGGGCTGCAGAACTACAAGCCCCGTCAGCGCGGGCTTACCGCGTACGGGCTTTCAGTCTGGCATCCGGGTGGTGGGACGGGCCCTACAGTGGAACTGTCTTTCATCCACCCCTTCAAGAGGAGAAAACATGCCAATCATTGCCTGGCTACTCGGCGTTCCCATCAGCGTCATTTTGTTGTTGATGCTGTTTGGGGTGTTCTAAACGGCCTCATCCGGCAGCGCCGAGGCAGATCTCAGCTGACGCTGCGGATCTGCCTCACCTGCCACCACGGCGGCAGCAGGCAGCGCACTTCCTGCCGGTCAAAGCGGTCATCCATCAAATAAACCACGCCTTGATCCGCCGGCGTGCGAATCACCCGGCCGGCGGCCTGCACCACTTTTTGCACCCCGGGGTAGAGGTAGGCGTAGTTGTAGGCCATGTCGCCGCCAAAATTTTCGCCCATTCGCTGACGGATGCATTCATTGACCGGATTGACCTGGGGCAAGCCCAGCGTGGCGATAAAGGCCCCGATCAACCGGTCGCCCGGCAGGTCAATGCCCTCGCCAAAGGCGCCGCCCAACACGGCAAATCCGATGCCTCGCATATGCGGCATGAAGCGCGCCAGGAAGTCTTCGCGCGCCGCCTCGTCCATTCGGCGCGTTTGCTCCCAGACCGGTATGTCGGGGTGGCGGGCGCGAAATACCCGCGCGAGCTTGTCCAGGTAGTCATAGCTGCTCAGGAATACCAGGTAATTTCCCGGCTTTTCTCCGTATTGCCGCGCCATCAGTGCGGCAATCGGAGACAGCGATT
Organism: Polaromonas sp.; assembly: GCA_046597475.1. GTDB lineage: Bacteria > Pseudomonadota > Gammaproteobacteria > Burkholderiales > Burkholderiaceae_C > Polaromonas. The sequence goes on from JBKJKI010000119.1 coordinate 41,702, forward strand.
TTTCCCGGTGCTGGAAGCGGGTGGAGATATTGCTCACTACCTGCACGGCGAGCTGGCTGGCGACAAAGGGTGACCGCACGTCGACCCATGCCGTGGTGTCGGGTAGCCCCAGCAAATCGGCGTAGTAGTTGCGCGGGCTCAGCGTGGCAGAAAAAAGCGCGACTGAATGGGCTGCCGCAAAGCGCGGCGCCAGAAAAGATGCCGGTACGATATTGCGTATGCACAGTTGCGACAGGGCGCGGCGGGTTCTCAAGCTTGCCACCGCGGCCCTTGCCGGGTCGAGCGTCACATCGAGCAGCGAGTGCTCGCCGAAACTTTCGGCCATGCGCAGGAAGTGCAGCGCGTCAAAGTAAAACCGTTGCAGGCCAGGGTCCACGCGAGCCGGATCGGCTTGCAGCTCATCGGCCATGGCGCCGGTGGCCTGTTGCAGGGCCGCCAGGAATTTTTCGGGCAGCTCAGGCAGCACGCGGTAGGCCGTGACCGGGTCGCTGGGCGGGGTTTTGTTCAGGTCGCGCCAGGCTCGGTGCAGGCGATCCAGCGGTTTGCCCAGCGACGCCGCCGCCGATTGACGCAGCGCAGCCAGGTCGCCCTGGTCAAGCGGCGCCGAGTACATCTTGCGGGCGCGCTCGACGAGGTTGTGCGCCTCATCGACGAGCACGCTGACGCGCCATTGCTGGGACACCGTCAGTGCGTACAGCATGGCGCTCACGTCGAAATAGTAGTTGTAGTCGCCAACCACCACATCGCTCCAGCGCACCAGATCCTGCGCGAGGTAGTAGGGGCAGACGCCGTAAGTCAGGGCAACGGCTCGTAAAGCGTTCTTGTCAAGCAATCCCGCGGTTTGTGAGTCTGAAAGCGCTGCCTCGCGCGCTGCCGGCAAGCGGTCGTAGAAGCCCCGCGCGAGGGGGCAGGAGTCGCCATGACAGGCTTTGTCGGGGTGTTCGCAGGCCTTGTCACGGGCCACCAGTTCGATGACACGCAGCGGCAGCGTTGATTCACTGGCCTTGATCAGCGACAGGGCATCAAGCGCCAGACGGCGCCCGGAAGTCTTGGCCGGCAGGAAAAACAGCTTGTCGATGGCCTGCCCTGGAAGCGCCTTGAGCAGGGGGAAGACGGTGCCCATCGTTTTGCCGATTCCCGTGGGCGCCTGGACCATCAGGCAGCGCTTGCTGACGGCCGAGCGGTAAACAGATTCCGCGAGGTCGCGCTGGCCCGGTCGAAACGAATCGTGCGGGAAAGCCAGCGTTTGCAGTGCTGCATCTCGCCATGATCGGTGCGCCATCTCCTGGCGGGCCCAATACAGGAAAAGTTCACATTGGGCTTCAAAGTAATTCTTCAGCGCAGCGGCGCTGAATAACTCGCTGAAAGGCGTTTCCTCCTGGCTGGCAATCTCAAAATAAACCACGGCAAGGCGGACTTCGGCGAGGTCGAGTTTCCTGCACAGCAGCCAGCCGTACAGCTTGACCTGTGCCCAATGGAGCTGCCGGTGGTTTTCAGGCAATGCGGGGAGGTCGCCCCTGAAGGTCTTGACTTCTTCGAGCTGGTTTTTTTCCGGGTCGTAGCCATCGGCCCGGCCACGTACCACGAGTTCCTGGTATTCGCCGCTCAAGCTGACTTCAGACTGGTAACTTTGCGCGCGGCGCGAGGCCACGAGCGCATGGCCGATCATGCCCTCCTGCGATGAGGGCGAAGGCGTAAAACGAAGGTCCAGATCCCCTTGCCGGGCAGTAAATTCGCACAAGGCCCGGACCGCGACGGTGTAACTCAATCGGTGCCCTCCAGCGCGAGCCGAGTCAGCCTTGATGCTTGCACGATGTGGATTTCATTGGGGCTTGACGTAATTCATGGCCCTGTCAAACTCTTCGCGTGAGAGGGCGTTGTCGTGATGGGTGTCTGCCCGGTCAAAGTTTTTGGCGACGCCGCGAAAGCCTGACGCTTCCTCGCGGCTGACCTTGCCATCATGGTTTCGGTCCATGTAGTTGAAGGCCTGCTTCAGCTGGCTGGCCGAATACCGGGGCGCTGAAATGGCAGCTTCCGAGGCCACTGTTGGCGCCTGTGGGCTTTGAGCGTGTGCGGATATGGCAAGAATGGCCGCAGCGGTGCTTGCCGCTGCAATCATTACCCGGGCGCAGCCCCGAATTGATGCGCTGCAGCACCGAGGTTTTATCGCCATGCAAAGAATCATTGGTGGGTATAGAAAAGTGTGAAACATGGGTGCCATTGGACGCTACCCGGCTCTGCGGTTCCAGTAAATTTTCAGGCTGTTTCCCGGCTTTACATGGGGAGAACACCGCAGCGGGGGGAACGCCATCAACCGCAGCTTGCGTGTGGCCGCGTGCAGGTGGTAAGCGCCGGCAGCTGACAGCGTGGCTGCAGACTGTCTTACGTCAGAAGATGGCGGCTGTTCCCAAAATGAAAGCTTATGAACCATTTTAAAAGCACAAGGACACGATATGGCAACCAGCAGCATTGTGGGTGGCTCGAAACTGCCCGAAGAGATCAGCGGAAAGGATATGCAGGCCTTGGGCCCGAGCGACAACTCTGACAGCGGCAGCGACGTCGTGGGTGCCTACGATGATGAGCAGCTGGCCAGTGACAGCGACGCTTGCGGCACGGGTGAAGGCTACGCGGTCGGGCAGGACTGCGGCCAGCCTGACGCGGATATCCTGCCTGACCACATCGAGATGGGAAGCGGCAATGAGACGGAACAGGATCTGCACGACCTGGATGAGGTTGAAAACCTCGCTGATGACAGCCAGGATCCTCAGGCCAATGAGGGCGATGAAGAGGCGGGCAGGTCCGGCACGCCCCGAAATACGCCATTGCGCTGACTGGTTTGTATCATCCGGGCGCGCTGCGCGGCGAAGTCTTGCGGTCATGCCCCCGCCGTGGACATCAAGGAGGCGGGTTCCTTAATTAGCGGCTTGAAGGCCTCCTTTCGCAGGCTCAACACGCCCTCGAAATAGTCCAGCCCATGCGCAGCTGACGAGTCAATGCCGGCCTGAAAGCCAGAAATGTGTCTCTTGTGGCGTTCTCGGTGACGTCGGAAGAATTGCCCGGTGGTTAATCCGGATTGGCGTGTCTGCCACTTCGGCGGGGCCAAGTGACAAGCAGAAAGCGGGTAGGGAAGTAGCCGCTTTGCTGGGTGTTTCCCGCCCGAAACAGGCAGGGCGCTGCGTCAGAAATTATTGCGTTGCGGGAACTACCGTTTCAGCCTCGCGGAGCACGCCGCCTCCGGCAATGCTGCCTTGGGCGTTGGCGTCACTCATGACCCGCGCCTTGCAGGCGCTCTGGTCGTCGGCCGACTTGAACACTTCGCAGCGCATCAGTGCATTGGCTGAAAAATCTCCGCTATTGCCCAGCTTGCCAGCGCGCTTTTCAGCGTTGGCGTTTCTGACCTCGGCGATACAGGTGGCCTTGGCTTGCTGGGTTTTTCCGCTGGTGCAGGCGGCCATTTCGCTTTTCGCGTTACCCGAGGCATCAATTCCGGTGGTGCCCGACGCGATCTGTGCGGAAGCCATTTGCGCCGTGGCAGCCGTCATGGCCAGCAAGGCCGCGAAGCCGAAATAAGCCACGCCCTTGCCCAGGCGGCTTAGCCGCATGGAGCGCAAGAAACGGGACTGGATGGATGTCAGCATGGTCAAACTCCTGATGAAATTGTTATATGGGAGTCTGCGGCTGCGGTGGCGGTTTTCCTGACAGGAATCCGCCCATCAGCCCTTGCCCAATGGCGGATTCCTGCGTAGGACATTTCTTGCAACCTTCAACTGGCGCCGCCTGGCGGGGCTGATCCCGGGTGGAGCGGAGCGACACCATGAAAACAAGGGCGCTATTAAATTAATAGCACAAAATAGCCGTTCTATATGGGCTGGAGGTCATATTTGGTAAAAAATCGGGGAAAACCCCGGATTTCAGGCCTCACGCGCTTGGCAAACCCTCTTTGGCCTGCATCACGCGCGCCGCCAGATGGTCCAGCGCTTCCTGCACCTGGTCCACCAGAATCAGGCACAGGTCACCGGGCTGCAGGCGTGCCAATGCGGTGTCAATGGCCAGGAATTCGCCGCGTATCTCGTCAATGTTTTTCGTGCGGGCAGCACCCGCCAGGCCATCGCGCAGCAGGGCCATCACTTCGCCATCGGCGCGTCCGCGTTGGGCGGCGTCCTGGTAGAGGATCACATCGTCAAACGCCGCGCCAAGAATGACGGTCTGGTCGCGGATGTCGCTGTCGCGGCGGTCGCCGGCACCGCTGATGACGACGCTGCGGCGCTGCGCTGGCATGGCCTCCACGGCCGCCACCAGGGCGCGCATGGCGTCGGGGTTGTGTCCGTAGTCGGCAATGACGGTCGCGCCGCCATAGTCCAGCACGTTGAAACGCCCGGGCGCGTTGTGTGAGTCGGTGACGAAACTGGCCAGTCCGCTCTTGATGGTGTCCCAGTTGACGCCGACGGCCCAGGCTGCCGCGACGGCGGCCATCACGTTCTCGACCTGAAAGCCTATGCTGCCGCCCCGTGTGACCGGGATGGTCTGCAGGGCAATCCGCTCCACCCAGGCGCCCTCGGCCGCGACCAGCATGGGGCCATCCACATAGATGGTTCGCTTGCCCTGCGCGCGGTGCGTTGCCATCAGCGGCTGATGGCGGTCGGTCGCAAAAAAGATCACCTTGCCAGGACAGTCTTTTGCCATGTTGGTGACCATGGCGTCGGCCGCATTGAGCACCGCGTAGCCGCCCGGCGAAACGTTTTGCACGACCACGCGCTTGAGCACGGCGAGATCTTCCACGGTGGTGATGTAGTTCAGGCCCAGGTGGTCGCCACTGCCGATATTGGTGACGACCGCCACTTCGCAGCGGTCAAAGCCCAGGCCTTCGCGCAGCACGCCGCCGCGCGCCACTTCGAAAACGGCGGCATCCACTTCCGGGTGCATGAGCACGTTGCGCGCGCTCTTCGGCCCGCTGCAGTCGCCGCTGTCGGTCTGCCGGCCGTTGACGTAGACGCCATCGGTATTGGTCATGCCGGTACGCAGGCCCTGGGCGGCCAGCAGGTGCGCGATCAGGCGCGTGGTGGTGGTCTTGCCGTTGGTTCCGGTGACGGCAATGACGGGAATCCGCCCGTTGTCGCCGGGCGCAAACAGCTCGTCGATCATGGCGACACCGACGGCGCGGCCCTTGCCGTAGGAAGGCGACAGGTGCATGCGCAAGCCTGGCGCCGCATTGACTTCGACGACGCCGCCGTTTTGCACCTCGAGCGGGCGCAGCACGCTCTCGCACACCACATCGACGCCGCAGACATGCAGGCCGACCATTTGCGCGGCAGCCACGGCGCGGGCGGCGACGGCGGGGTGCACATCATCGGTGACATCGGTGGCGGTGCCGCCCGTGCTCAGGTTGGCGTTGTTGCGCAGGATGACGCGCTGGCCCTTGACCGGAATGGAGTCGGGCGTCAGCCCTTGCGCCTCAAGTTGACCGATTGCAATGTCATCGAAGCGGATCCGGGTGAGTGAAGTGGCGTGGCCTTCACCGCGGCGCGGGTCCTGGTTGACGATATCGACCAGTTCACGCACCGTTTGCACGCCATTGCCGGCGACTTGTGGTGGCTCGCGCCGCGAGGCGGCGACCAGCCGGTCGCCCACCACCAGCAGCCGGAAATCGCAGCCGGGCAAAAACTTCTCCACCATGACCTCGCCGTGTCCGGCCGCCGCCTGATAGGCAATTTCGAGCTGTTCGCGGGTGGTGATGTTGACGCTCACGCCCTTGCCCTGGTTGCCGTCCTGGGGCTTGACGACGACGGGCAAACCCAGTTGCTGCGCGGCAGACCAGGCATCTTCAATATCAATGACGGGCCGGCCCAGCGGCACTGGAACGCCGGCGGCGCGCAACAGCCTTTTGGTCAGATCCTTGTCCTGGCCAATCGATTCGGACACCGCGCTGGTGACGTCGAGTTCAGCCGCCTGGATGCGGCGCTGGCGCGAACCCCAGCCAAATTGAACCATGCTGCCCTTGGTCAGGCGGCGGTAGGGAATGTTGCGCGCCACGGCGGCATCGACAATCGCGCCGGTACTGGGCCCGAGCCGCTCGTCTTCATCCAGTGTGCGCAGCTGCGTGATGGCATCTTCGAGGTCGAAGGCGGAGTCGCGCAGTGCGGCGTGAATCAGCGCCTGGGCCAGTTCAAGCGCCAGCCGGCCCACCGCCTCTTCGCAATACTCCACCACCACCTGGTAGGTACCGGCTTCGACCGTGGCCGCGGTGTGGCTGAAGGTAACCGGGGAGCCGGCCGCAGCCTGCAGTTCAAGCGTTGCGGCTTCAAGGACATGCGCCAGCGAGAGCGGCCCGGCATGGCCGGTCTGGCGCAGCGCGCCCATGCCGGGAAACAGAGCGCGCGCGCGCGCCTCGAAACCCGGCAGGTCGCCGACCGCGCATTCGGCGGGGCTGCACGCCACGATGGCTTCAAGCGCCGTGTGGCGACTCCAGAGGTTGGGCCCACGCAGGGCACGGACACGCGATACTTCCATCAGACTGCCCTCCCGGCAGGTTTTTCGCTGGACTCAAAGGCTTCCATGCCTGCGCCTATCAGATTGAGCGGAATATCAAGCGCCCACGCGGCCCCGATGGCCGCGAGCAGCGAGTGCTCGGACAAACCGCTGTTTTTATGGCGTTCGCGCCATGCCGTCAGCTTGCCCAGGCCAGGCAGGACGGTCTCGGTATTGCGGGCTGCCAGAACCACCTGGTCCTGGCGTACATACAGGGCGCGGCCCATGTCAGCGCGATGCGCTGCCAGGGCGGGTGTTTGAGGGTCGGAGCTGTAGAAAATCACTTCACCGTCGCACAAGGGCTTCATCTCCGCCAGCCGCGCGTCGTCGGCATTGAGGATTGCAGCGCCGCCTGGCAGCACCACGTCGACCTGCGAGCGCATGACCTTGAACATCTGGTCGTCCTCGGTGATGTCAAATTCAGCCAGAGCTGATGCCCCGCCGAGGTCGGTCACCACGCCGATCTGGCAGCGGTCATAGGGCAGGCCGCTGCGCAGTATGGTGTCGGCGCCGTTCTCGAAGACGGCTGCCTGCATCGCGCGGTTGATCAGCAGGCGCTGGCCGGCTTCCCAGTTCGAGCTGTCGGCCGAGTCCACGCAGCGCTGATCCAGGAACAGGCCGTCCCGGCAGGCCAGCCCGGTGTGCCGGCCCGACAGATGCAGCAGCCACGCGACCAGGCGGGCAACGTGTTGCGTGCCGTCGGACCCGGCAATGCCGACGATGGGAATGCGTCCGTCGTTGGCGGGACGGCCGTGATCTGGCGTCTCGGCGGCGGGTAGAAAGAGGTGGCTGCAGATCGCCTGCCCGACCGGTCGCGGTGAGCCTTCGGCGGGCTTGAGGTGCATGAGCAGGCCGGGCCCGGCGTTGACCTCGACAATCGCACCGCCCTGCGCATGAAGCGGGCGTGAAATATCCTGAGCGACCACGTCGATACCCGCAATGTCCAGGCCGACGACGCGGGCCGCCAGTGAAACAATGTAGTCAACCTCCGGGTGAACCTCGTCGGTGCAGTCAATCGCAACATTGCCGTTGCGCTGGATCAGCACCTCGCGGCCATCGGCCGGAACGGCCTGCGGGCTCAAGCCCTGGCGCTGCAGGTCAAGCACGATGGCGCCGTCGGTCTCGGTGTTGATCGTGCTCAGCGGAAAGTCTTCGCCCGCGCCGCGGCGCGGATCGGTGTTGAGCTGCGCGTCCACCAATTGCGCCACCGTCGAGCGGCCGTCGCCCATGACACAGGCCACCTCTCCGCGAGCGGCTGCCACCACGCGGCCCCCCACCACCAGCAGCCGGAATTCGTGGCCGCGAACGTAACGCTCGACCATCACCTCGCTGCCATGCGGCTCGGCCAGCACAAATGCGGCCTGCACTTCCTCGCGCGTGTTCAGGTCAAGCGAGACGCCACGCCCATGGTTGCCGTCGGACGGTTTGACCACCACCGGCAAGCCAATTTCTTCGGCGGCTTCCCAGGCCTCCTCGGCGGAGGACACAATCGCCCCTTCGGGAACGGGCACGCCGCAGGTGGCCAGCAGGCTCTTGGTGAGGTCTTTGTCCTGGGCAATGCCTTCGGCAATCGCGCTGGTCAGATCGGTTTCCGCCGTCCAGATACGCCGCTGGCTCGCGCCATAGCCCAGTTGCACCAGGTTGCCGTCATTCAGGCGGATGTGGGGAATTCCCCGCTCGGTGGCTGCCGCCACTATGGCGGCGGTGCTTGGGCCGAGGTAACAGTCGTCAACTTTAGCGCGGATATTTGCCGTGGCAGCCAGCACATCGGCCGCGCCGTAGGGCAGGTCGTTGATCGCGGCCATCAGCAGTTTGTGCCCTTCGGCGAGTGCCGTTCGCGCGACCTGCTCGTCCCTGGCACGGAACACCATGCGGTAAATACCGGGTTTGCTGGTGCTTCGGGTCTGGCCGAAACCGGTGGGCATATCTGCCAGGTTCAGCAACTCGATCACCACATGTTCGAGGATGTGACCCGCCCAGGTGCCTTCGTTCAGGCGCTGCAAAAAGCCGCCGCGTTCGCCGACGCCGCAGTGGTGCTCAAGCAGCGCCGGAAGCAGTGTCACCAGCCTGTCATTGAAGCCGGGCAACTGGTTGCTGGGACAGTTTTCCAGCGAACCCAGATCAAGCCAGACCTCCAGTACAGAGCGGTAGGTCCAGATGTTCGGACCCCGCAGGTAGTTGATACGCAGTAGTTTGATGTCGTCCTGTTTGCTCATGGGGCAATGATTTGGGGTCAACCGGCCAGGCCGATGTAACGTTTTGGTTCCGGCCGGTGAAATGTCGGTGTCGGGTGTTGGCGAACTGGGAGAGTCGGAAAATGGGCCTGTCGGGTTTTGCCTGGAGCTCGTCAAAACTCTTTTATCACCCTTGTCGCCCTTATGTTGAAAAGACCGGGTCTGAACCGGTACAAGAAAATACCAGACGTAACTGGCAGGCTGGGGGAAAATCCATCACTCTGCTCCTTGGCTTCCCAGGTCTTGCCCGAATGGGATCGCCGGCAATTGCCGGGCTGGCCCAGGCACTGCAAAAGAACTAGAAACACAATGAAACATAAACACCCTGTGCAAGACGCCAGCTCCGCGGAACCCGCGCTGGCAGGGCTGGGCGCGCAGCTCGCAAAACAAGAGAACGTTTTGTGTACTCTGCTGGTTGACCTGGATCAGCAACTTCATTTTGCCCAAGGCCAGCTGGTCCTGACCGATCGCCGGCTGCTCGCGCGCAGTCCGCAAGGGGAGTGGTCCAACTGGCCGTTCACGAAGGAGGACGGCACGCTGGCGCAGGGGCTCGCACTGCGTCATTTTGACCACGCCGGCGTGGGTACGCTTGAGTTGCACGATCTTGGCAGTCACCCCGGCAGGCGGCTCGCCAGCTGGCGCTTTACCCTGGGGGCCAATGTGCAGGCGTTGCGCTTGGTCAGGCTGTTTGGCCAACGTCAGGCAGCGGCGCCAGATGACCTTTCCCCCTGCCCCGAGTGCGGTTTGCCCCTACCACCCGACAGCGACGAATGTCCGGCCTGCGCCCGGGTCGTCCACACCCCGCCATCGACCTGGGTCTTGCTGCGCCTGTGGCGCTTTGCCCATCCCTACCGCTACCAGCTGCTGTCCGGGTTTTTGCTGACGCTGGCTTCCACGGCCGCCACGCTGGTGCCGCCCTACCTGACCATTCCATTGATGGACGACGTGCTGATTCCGTTCCAGAACGGCCAGCAGATCGAAGTCTGGAAGGTTGGCGCAATTCTGGGCGCTCTGCTCGGGGCGGCGCTGCTGGGCTGGGCACTCAACTGGGCGCGCACCTACATTCTGGCGCTGGTCTCCGAGCGCATAGGCGCCGACCTGCGCACCGCCACCTTTGACCACCTGCTGGATCTGTCGCTTGACTACTTCGGCGGCAAGCGTACCGGCGACCTGATGGCCCGGATCGGCTCCGAAACCGACCGTATCTGCGTCTTCCTGTCGCTGCACGCGCTGGACTTTGCCACCGATGTGCTGATGATCGTCATGACCGCAGCCATCCTGTTTTCCATCAACCCGTGGCTGGCGCTGGTGACCCTGCTGCCTTTGCCCTTTATCGGCTGGATGATCCATGTGGTGCGTGACAAGCTGCGCACCGGTTTTGAGAAGATAGACCGGGTCTGGTCCGAAGTCACCAACGTGCTGGCCGACACGATTCCCGGCATCCGGGTGGTCAAGGCCTTTGCCCAGGAAAAGCGCGAAACCCAGCGTTTTCGCGAGGTCAATCAGCACAACCTGCAGGTCAATGACAAGATCAACAAGACCTGGTCGCTGTTCACGCCCACCGTTTCGCTGCTGACGGAAATCGGCCTGCTCGTGGTCTGGGCCTTCGGCATCTGGCTGATGTCAAAACAGCAAATCACCGTCGGTGTGCTGACCGCCTTTATCGCGTATATAGGCCGGTTTTACGGCCGGCTCGATTCGATGAGCCGGATCGTGTCCGTCACGCAAAAGGCGGCGGCCGGGGCCAAGCGCATTTTTGACATTCTTGACCATGTGTCCAATGTGCCCGAGCCCGCCCAGCCCGTGAAAATCGACGCGCTCCAGGGCCGCATCGAGATGAAGGGCCTGGGCTTTCGCTACGGCAACCGGTCTGTCATCCGCGGCCTCGACCTGGAGATCCGGCCCGGCGAGATGATCGGCTTGGTGGGCCACAGCGGCTCGGGCAAAAGCACGCTGGTCAACCTGCTGTGCCGGTTTTACGATGTGACCGACGGCAGCATCAGCGTGGACGGCACTGACATACGGCGCTTTGGCGTGGCCGACTACCGCCGCCACATCGGCCTGGTGCTGCAGGAGCCCTTCCTGTTTTTTGGCACCATTGCCGAGAACATTGCCTATGGCAACCCCGGCGCGACCCGTGCCGAGATCGTCGCCGCCGCGCGCGCTGCCCATGCGCATGAGTTCATTTTGCGATTGCCGCAGGCCTATGACTCGCTGGTCGGCGAGCGCGGCCAGGGCCTGCCGGGCGGCGAACGCCAGCGCATCTCGATTGCCAGAGCGCTGCTGATCGACCCGCGCATCCTGATCATGGACGAGGCGACCTCGTCGGTCGATACCGAGACCGAGAAGGAAATCCAGAAAGCCCTGGACAACCTGGTGCAGGGCCGCACCACGATTGCCATTGCCCACCGCCTGTCCACCCTGCGCAAGGCCGACCGGCTGGTGGTGATGGACCGCGGCCAGGTGGTCGAGGTCGGCCCGCACGACGAGCTGATGGCGCGCCAGGGCCACTACTGGCGGCTCTATGAAGCGCAGTCGCGCCAGGTCGATGACAAGGGCGAGGACAGCAGCGCGGCCGAAAGCAGCCGCAGCAGCAGCGTGGCCGTCGCCACCTCGCAGCTTGAGCACAGCGTCCAGCGGGCCGGCACTGGCAACGCTTGACCCAGGAATTCATCATGATCAATTTCACCACCACCCCCGACTTTCAGCTCAGGCGCCAGCCTTCGGGCCGGCTGCAGTTCATCAACGCTCAGGGCGAGCAGCACGAGGGCGTGGTGCCCGTGCGCGCCTTCCCGCTGGCATCACCCGATGAAGGCATTTCGCTGGTCAGCACCGAAGGCCACGAACTGGTCTGGATAGAGCAGCTGCAGGCCTTGCCTGAAGAGATGCGCGCACTCCTTCAGGCGGAGCTGGCGCTGCGCGATTTCGTGCCCGAAATCACCCAGCTCAAGAGTGTGTCCTCCTTCGGCACGCCCAGCCTCTGGACGGTGCAAACCGACCGCGGCGACACAAGCTTCGTGCTCAAGGGCGAGGAAGACATACGTCGCCTCGCCGGCGGCGCGCTGCTGATCGCGGCAGGCGACGGCGTGCAGTTCAGCATCGCCGACATGCGCGCGCTCAATCGCGACTCACGCCGGCTGCTGGAACGGTTTTTGTGATGAAAACCGGTTGATGCCCAATGGTTGCGGCCATTGTTGGCTATTGAAATAATAGCGCAAAGAATTTCACCGAAGCGCGCTGGCGTTGGCTACTGCCAGCGCCGTCATGTTCAGGATGCGCCGGACCGTGGCTGAAGGCGTCATGACATGCACCGTGGCTGCCGCGCCCAGCAGTATCGGCCCCACCGTGATGCCCTCGCCACCGGTGACCTTGAGCACGTTGAAGAGGATATTCGCGGCATCCAGATTCGGGCAGATCAGGATGTTGGCCTCGCCGGTGAGCGTCGTCTCCATCAAGGAGCTGCGGCGAATCGTCTCCGAGAGTGCGGCGTCGCCGTGCATTTCGCCGTCGCACTCCACGTCGGGCGCGAGCTGGGTGAACAGCTCGCGTGCCAGTCGCATCTTGCGCGCCGACGGGCGTTTTGACGAGCCGTAGTTCGAGTGCGACAGAAACGCCACCTTGGGCGGCAGGCCGAAGCGGCGTACCTCGTTGGCGGCCATCAGGGCGATGCTGGCGAGCAGCTCGGCGCTCGGGTCTTCGTTGACAAAGGTGTCGGCGATGAACAGCGTGTGTCGCGGCAGCATCAGCGCGTTGAGCGTCGCAAACCCCGGTGCGCCAGCTTTCAGGCCGATGACATCGCGCACATGGTCCAGGTGCACGTCAAAGCGGCCATGCAGGCCGCACAGCATGGCATCGGCATCGCCGAGCTTGACCATCAGCGCGGCAATCGTGGTGGTTGAGCGGCGCACGGCGGCCTTGGCCGCTTCAGGGCTCACGCCGTCGCGACCCAGCAGGCGGTGGTAGGTCTCCCAGTACTGGCGAAAGCGCGAGTCGTCCTCGGGGTTGACGCATTCAACGTCCTTGCCCAGGCGCAGGCGCAGGCCGGCCTTCAGGATGCGGGCCTCGATCACGGCCGGGCGGCCCACCAGGATCGGCGTGGCGATCCCCTCGTCAAGGACCAGTTGCGCGGCGCGCAGTACGCGTTCGTCCTCGCCCTCGGCGTAGGCGACGCGCCTGGCGCTGGCCAGGCGGGCCGCGCTGAAGACCGGTCGCATCAGCATGCCGGTGGAATAGACAAAGCGCGACAGGCTCTGGCGGTAGGCTTCCATGTCCTGGATAGGGCGCTTGGCCACGCCAGACGTTTGCGCGGCTTTTGCCACGGCGGGGGCAATGCGCAGGATCAGACGCGAATCAAACGGTGTCGGAATCAGGTAATCGGGACCGAAGGACAGCTCCTGGCCCGGGTAGGCTCGGGCGACTTCCTCGCTGATGTCGGCCTTGGCCAGGTCGGCAATTTCGCGCACGCAGGCCAGCTTCATCTCCTCGGTGATCTTGGTCGCGCCGCAGTCCAGCGCGCCCCGGAAGATATAGGGGAAGCAGAGCACGTTGTTGACCTGGTTGGGGTAGTCCGAACGGCCCGTGGCGATGATGCAGTCGGGCCGCGCCGCCTTGGCCAGTTCGGGCCGGATCTCGGGCTCGGGGTTGGCCAGCGCCAGGATGATGGGGCTTTTGGCCATGGTCATGAGCATGTCCTGGCTCAAGACGCCCGGCGCCGAGCAGCCCAGGAAGACGTCCGCGCCGTTGACCGCGTCGGCCAGCGTGCGCAATTCGGTCTTTTGCGCGAAACGGGCCTTGGAATCATCGAAACCGCCGGGGCGGCCTTCGTGGATCACGCCCTTGGAGTCGCAGACGAAGATGTTTTCGCGCCGCAGCCCCAGGCCCACCATCACGTCCAGGCAGGCGAGGGCGGCCGCACCGGCGCCCGAAACCGCCACCCGAACGTCGCCGATGGCCTTGCCGACCAGTTCCAGGCCATTGAGCAAGGCGGCGGACGAGATGATGGCCGTGCCGTGCTGGTCGTCATGAAATACCGGAATGTTCATGCGCTCGCGCAGTTTTTTTTCGATGTAGAAGCACTCGGGCGCCTTGATGTCTTCCAGGTTGATGCCTCCCAGCGTCGGTTCCATGGCGGCGATGATGTCCACCAGCTTGTCGGGGTCGTTCTCCGCCAGTTCGATGTCAAACACGTCGATGCCGGCAAATTTCTTGAACAGGCAGCCCTTGCCCTCCATCACCGGCTTACCCGCCAGCGGGCCGATATTGCCCAGACCCAACACGGCGGTTCCGTTGGTGATGACGCCGACCAAGTTGCCGCGCGAGGTGTACTCCACCGCCAACGACGGGTCGGCCTGGATGTCCAGACACGGGTAGGCCACGCCAGGTGAATATGCCAGCGACAGATCGCGCTGATTGGACAAGGGCTTGGTGGGGTTGACCGAAATTTTGCCGCGCGTCGGGGTGCGGTGGTACTCGCGGGCGGCTTCGCGCAGGGCTTGTTCGGCGGGGGACAGTTCTTTGTTCATGGTTTTTATTCTCCGGTGAATCGGTAGTCGGTAAGCGGTGGTCAGGCTCAGAGGTGGGGCGGTGTATCGCCCATGCAGATGCCTACATCGCGTGCGGTTTGCAGCGTGTCGCCATCCAGTGGTACGGCCTTCATGCGGCCGGCCACGTCGTGTAAAGGTACGTAATTTACATTGGGAAAGGCCAGCGCCACCATGACGCCGCTCAGCCCATCGTCCAAGGCCCGCACAGCAGCGGCGCCAAAACGCAGGGCTGCCAGGCGGTCAAAGGCGGTCGGGCTGCCGCCGCGCAGCAGGTGGCCCAGCACCACCACGCGGGTGTCTTTGCCAGTGCGGTCCTGCAGGGCACGGGCGACCTGTTCGCCCATACCCCCTAGGCGCTCGGCGTGACCCGCTTCGGCGGGCTGCAGCACATGGGCGTGGCCATCGCGTGGCATGGCACCTTCAGCCACAACCACGATGGAATAGGTTTGCCCGTAGGCATCGCGAGCCTGGATGTGTTGGGCCAGTTGGTCGACGTCAAAGGGTATCTCGGGTATCAAAATACCGTGTGCGTTGCCAGCAATACCGGCATGCAGCGCGATCCAGCCCGCATAGCGGCCCATGACCTCCACCACCATCACCCGCTGGTGGCTCTGGGCCGTGCTGTGCAGGCGGTCCAGACACTCGGTGGCAAAACCCACTGCAGAGTCGAACCCAAAGGTCGTCATGGTCTTGTCCAGATCGTTGTCTATGGTCTTGGGCACACCTATCACGCGCAGCCCTTTTTTGTGCAGGGCATTGGCAATAGTCAGCGACCCATCACCGCCCACCGACACCAATGCATCGATGTGGTGTTCTACAAAGTAGGCCACCAGCTCGTCGGAGCGATCGGTCTCTCCCATGTTGCCATCCGGCAAGCGTGTTTGGCAATGGAACGGGTCGCCCTTGTTGGTCGTGCCCAGGATGGTGCCACCCTGGTGCGCAATACCGCGCACCATGTCACGGTTTAGCTGGATCACGCCACCATTGGGGTATCGCTCGGGAAACAGTACGCCGTTGAAACCGTCGCGTATGCCAAGGCATTCCCAGCCCCGGCGGATGGCGGCAATGGTCACCGCACGGATCACCGCGTTCAGGCCCGGCGCATCCCCGCCTCCGGTACAGATGGCAATGCGGCGAATGGGGGACGGTGGCATGCGGACTCCTGCTCAAAGAGTTGATTATGGTCACGCTGGGGGCGAATGGGCATGCAAGTTGTGGATGACGTCATGCGTTGGGCTCCTCATCGATTGTTCTGCGATCATTAGGCTATGCAGACTCCCAATTTGACCCGACCCGTGGCAACCCTGCTGGTAGCCTGTCTATGCGCAGACTGGTGCGGTGCCTGCCGCGAGTACAAACCCCGGTTTGAACAACTGCAGATGGTATTTCCTGGCGTGCGATTCGTGTGGATAGATGTGGAAGACGCGTCCGACCTGGTGGACCCGATTGAGGTGGAGAACTTCCCTACATTGCTGATGGCTAGCCGCGAACGCGTGCAGTTCTTTGGCACCGTGATGCCGCACCTGGAAACTCTACAGCGGCTGATCGAGACGCAACTGGCGCCGGGCGCGCTAACCCAGGCCCATGAGCCCACTTTAGAGGCGCTTGCACAGCGACTTTGGGCCATTGATTCTTGATAAAAACAGCCGCTAGCCCCCGAATAATAAGCGTTTATCGCTACATTTTTTATAGCACATCGCACGCCAAAGAGCGTTAGCCCGACTACACAACCGGGTGGCGAATAGCGTTCTTTTCAATCTCGCGGCGCACGGCTCGGGACGGGTTGTGGACCGACCGTTCAACCCACACCTTGAACCGGATGTGTTCAGCGGTATGCGCCTTGCTCAACCACTGCAGTAAGGCATCGGCGCGCATGGCTAGGCGCTTACCGGACTCGTCGAACTCCGTGCGCTCGGGCTCTATACGCCGCAAGGAGGCATCCTTGGGCAGGTCTGGCAGCGTTCGCCGCACATCGGACACCCGCAGCCAGCGATAACCGTCATCGTCTTCCAAGACCGTGATGGCGCTTCCACGGTAGGCGTAGTAGTTTCCCTGCATAGGGTGCAGGGCCAGCCAACGGGCGGTGTGAAACCCAAAGGCCACGCCGTCATAAATCACGGGTGCAAGCAGCCAGCCCGCCAAGGGCGCCGTCATAAGAATGCCAAACGCCCCTCCAAACCACCATCCCGCCCCTAAAGCGCCCGCCGCGAAAACGACGCGGTACCCGGTGTCAAGATGGCCGGAGTACATGGCCCATACGCCTATAGTTTGGCAGCCACCCAGGCCTGCACGCTGGCCAAGGCTTCGGGCAACTTGGCGGGCTCGGTGCCACCGGCCATGGCCATGTCGGCCTTGCCGCCGCCCTTGCCGCCCACTTGCGCGGCAATGAAGTTGACCAGCTCACCGGCCTTGACCTTGGCCGTGGTGTCAGCAGTTACGCCCACTGCGATCTGCACCTTCTCGCCATCGACCACGCCCAGCACAACGACGGCGGTCTTGAGCTTGTCCTTGAGTTTGTCCATGGTGTCGCGCAGTGTTTTGACATCGGCGCCGTCCAGCTTGGCGACCAGCAGCTTGATACCGCCGATGTCCACAGCCTGGCTCAGCATTTCGTCGCCCTGGGCGGATGCCAACTTGCCCTTGAGTGCGGCCACTTCTTTTTCCAGCGCCTTGACATGGTCCATCACATGGCCCAGCTTGGTCCCCAGTTCAGCCACAGGGGCTTTGAGTGTCGCGGCGGCTGCACCCACGGTGTCTTCCAGGTCCTGCAGGTAGGCCAATGCATTGGCACCAGTTACCGCCTCGATACGGCGCACACCAGAGGCCACACCGCTCTCTCCCACCACCTTGAACAAACCAATGTCACCCGTAGCTTTGACGTGGGTGCCGCCACAGAGTTCGCGGCTGGAGCCAATGTCGAGCACGCGCACGGTTTCGCCGTATTTCTCGCCAAACAGCATCATGGCGCCGGTCTTCTGCGCGGATTCGATGTCCATCACGCGGGCTTGTGCTGCGGCATTGGACAAGATTTCGGCATTGACGCAGTTTTCGATCTCGCGGATTTGTGCGTCGGTAACGGGTGCGTTGTGCGCAAAGTCAAAGCGGGTGCGCTCGGCATTGACCAGCGAACCCTTTTGCTGCACGTGCTCGCCCAGCACTTCGCGTAAGGCCTTGTGCATCAGGTGCGTGGCGGAGTGGTTGCGCACCGTGGCTGCGCGTATGGAGGCGTCCACATGGGCGGTAACGTCGTCCCCCACCTTCAGGCTGCCGGTCTTGAGCGTGCCGTGGTGGCCAAATACATCGGCCTTGATTTTTTGCGTGTCGCCCACCCCGAACAGACCAACGTCGGAGAACACCGCACCCTCGTCACCCACTTGGCCGCCGCTTTCGGCATAGAAAGGCGTTGTATCCAGCACCACGATGCCGTGTTGACCAGCGTTTAGGGCTGTAACCGGCGCACCGTCAGCATACAGCGCTACGATTTTTGCAGATTGGGTAAGTCCGTCATAGCCTACAAAGGTGTTACCCAGGCCGACGTATTCCAGCGCCTTGTCCATCTTGAACTTACCAGCCGCGCGGCCAGCGGCTTTCTGCTTTTCCATCGCAGCATTGAAGCCAGCTTCGTCCACATCAACACCGTTTTCGCGGCACACGTCGGCCGACAAATCCAGTGGGAAGCCATAGGTGTCGTGCAACTTGAAGGCCACATCGCCGGGCAGCACTTTCACCCCATCCGAGGCTTGACCATCAGCCCCTTTGATGCCCAGGGCTTCATCCAAGATCTCCATACCGGTGGCCAGCGTTTCAAAGAAGCGCTCTTCTTCCACCCGCAGCACGTCGGTAATGCGCTTCTCTTGCGACGCCAGGTTCGGATAAGCCGCGCCCATCACCTTAACCAGATCGGCAACCAGCTTGTGGAAGAACGGCGTCTTCTTGCCCAATTTGTAACCATGGCGAATAGCACGGCGCACGATGCGGCGCTGCACGTAACCGCGGCCTTCGTTGCTGGGCAATACACCGTCACTGACCAGGAAGGCGGTGGCACGAATGTGGTCGGCGATCACGCGCAAGGATTTGTTGTCCAGATCGGTACAGCCGGTTTCACGGGCGGCGGCCTTGATCAGAGCATCGAACAGATCGATTTCGTAGTTGCTGTGCACGTGCTGCAAGATGGCGGCCAGGCGCTCCAGGCCCATGCCGGTATCCACACACGGCGCCGGCAACTTGACCAGAGAGCCGTCGGCCTGCATGTCGAACTGCATGAACACGTGGTTCCAGATTTCAATGAAACGGTCGCCGTCTTCACCGGGGCTGCCGGGGGGGCCGCCGGGGATGTGGTCGCCGTGGTCGTAAAAGATTTCTGAACACGGGCCGCAGGGGCCGGTGTCTGCCATCATCCAGAAGTTGTCGGACGCGTATTTCTTGCCCTTGTTGTCGCCAATGCGGATCACGCGCTCGGGTGGCAGGCCGATTTCTTGGGTCCAGATGTCGTAGGCTTCCTGGTCGTCGATGTAGACGGTCGCGGTCAGTTTCTCGGGTGGCAGTTTGTAGACGGTGGTCAGCAGCTCCCAGCCCCACTTGAGCGAATCGCGCTTGAAGTAGTCGCCAAAGCTCCAATTGCCCAGCATCTCGAAGAAGGTGTGGTGGCGGGCGGTGTAGCCCACGTTTTCCAGGTCGTTGTGTTTGCCACCGGCGCGCAGGCAGGCCTGTACGGACGCGGCGCGCACATAAGAGCGCTTGTCGGTGCCCAAGAACACATCCTTGAACTGCACCATGCCGGAGTTGGTGAACATCAGCGTGGGGTCGTTGCCGGGGACCAGCGGGCTGCTGGCCACCACGGTGTGGCCCTTGGAGGCGAAGAAGTCGAGGAAAGACTTGCGGATTTCGGCGACGTTCATAGTGGGTTGGGTCATATCAATCTCAGCTTCGTGCATGAAGGATGTAGGCAGCTTTGCATTATCGCCCGAGCTCAGCGGAATGTTGCGGCACTCGCCGCAGAGTGGCCATCCAGCGTGGGCCGCACCGCTGTCAGAAAGTTGCGCAAAGATTCTGGCTGCGAAGCGCCTTTGCGCCAGGCAAGGCCCACCTCGACATTGGCGGGCGGATGCACCAAGGGCCGCGCTTCGATACGGTCACCCTCCAGCGACCACGGGCGGTACAACATGTCGGGCAGCACCGAACACCCGGCACCCGTGGCGACCAAGCTGCGCACGGCCTCCACCGATGTGGTGCGAATCAGCGAGCGGGGCTCCACCCCACCGGCGTTCCACAGCGCCGTCGTCGAATCACCCAATTCGTCAACCTGCAGCAATATCAATGTTTGTTGCACCAACTCAGCAGACTCGACCCGCGTTTCGTCTGCCAGCCGGTGGTTCACCGGACACCACACGCGCCAACCCGAACGCAAAATGGTTTCGGTCTCCAGTGCGCGGTAGTTCTGCAGTTGGGACACCACAATCAAAGCGACATCAAGCTCGCCATTAACCAGCAAGTGTTCGAGATAGTCGCGCCGGTCTTCTGTGATCTGCACTTGGATGCGGGGAAACACACGACGAAAGCGATCCAGCAAAAACGGCAGGTAGTAACCCACCATCAGGCTGGTCACACCGATATTCAGGCTGCCTGTCACCGTGTGGGGGCGCGAAGCCAGGGCATCCCGCGCATTGCGCATAGCCACTTCAATCTGGTGCGCGTGGCGCAAAAACTGGTGGCCAGCGTGGGTTAGCGACATTCCACGGGCGCGCCGCTCGAACAGCAAGGTCCCCAAATCTGCCTCAATTTGGGCGATTGCCTGCGATACGACCGACTGGGATACCCCAAGTTCGTGGATTGCGGCCGAAATGGAGCCACTTTCAGCGACCGCTATGAAATACCGAATGCTCTTGAATGAGGTGCTCATTTTGTGTTTTCAGACGGCACAGAATGCAATTAAAGGGAAAGCCAGCGGAAACACAAATGAATTACTCGGGTAAACCCGCGAAAATTGATTTATATCGACGAGGTATCTGTTTTTCAGATGGATTGTATTGCTGAAGCACGATTGTTGCGGTTTCCGAATGTTCCTACGATCAGCATCTGGCCAATTTCCCCCATGCGGTCAACAAAAGCGTGGACTGCCTGCCGCAGTCCCCGATTTCTCAAAACTAGGAGTTTTTATGTCGAAATCCAGTGCATTACTCACCGGCCTAATGGCCGTAGCAGCTGCCGCTTCCACCATCGCAGCCCCGCCCACCGCCATCGGCAAAAGCGAGGGGCAACTGAACATCATCGCCTGGGCGGGATACATCGAGCGCGGCGAAACCGTCAAAGAATACGACTGGACAACCGCGTTCGAGAAGTCCTCCGGCTGCAAGGTCAATGTGAAGACAGCAGCAACCTCCGATGAAATGGTGTCCTTGATGAAATTGGGCGGCCACGATCTGGTGACCGCTTCGGGCGACGCGAGTGGACGCCTGATCGCATCCAAACTGGTGCAAGAAGTCAACATCGGCCTGGTGCCAAGTTACAAAAACATCGACGCCCGGCTACAAAACGCTCCATGGCACACCATCAAAGGTAAACACTATGGCGTGCCCTACCAGTCGGGTCCCAATGTGCTGATGTACAACACCGGCGTCTTCAAGACCGCCCCGGACTCATGGTCCGTTGTGTTCGAAGAGCAAAACCTCCCCGATGGCAAATCCAACAAAGGGCGTGTACAAGCGTTTGACGGCGCCATCTACATCGCGGATGCAGCGCTGTACCTGATGTCCAAGAAACCAGAGCTTGGCATCAAAGACCCCTACGAACTCAACGAAAAACAATACGCCGCCGTGCTGGAATTGTTGCGTGGGCAGAAGAAACTGACGCACCGTTACTGGCATGACGCTACGGTGCAAATGAATGACTTCAAAAACGAAGGCATGGCCGCATCCGGCTCATGGGGTTTTATGGTCAACACACTGCAGGGCGAGAAAAAGCCTGTGGCATCCGTGATACCCAAAGAGGGTGTTACCGGATGGGCTGACACCAGCATGCTGCATGTCAACGCCAAGAACGTGAACTGCGCCTACAAGTGGATGGAGCACACCCTGAGTGACCAACTGCAGGCCCCCCTTGCCGAGTGGTTTGGCACGGTGCCCGTGACACCAGCGGCCTGCAAAGCCAAAGCACCGGGTGGCAAAGACTTCTGCAAGGTCAACGGCTTTGACAGCTTGGACAAAGTCAAGTTCTGGAGAACGCCGGAAGCCAAGTGCGCGACCCAGGGCACATGCGTTCCCTATTCACGCTGGACGACGGACTACATCGCCATCATGGGCGGGCGCTAATCCGCAGCATCCATATCTAGCAACATCACAAAGGGAAATATGCCGGTCGCCATTGAGTTCAGAGAAGTCGCCAGACACTACGGCAGCGTGCGAGCGCTGAACACAGTCAGTTTTGCCGTCGAAGAAGGTGAGTTCTTCTCCATGCTGGGCCCTTCGGGGTCTGGCAAGACCACTTCTCTGCGCTTGATGGCCGGCTTTGAGCAACCCACCAGCGGCAGTTTGTTGCTGATGGGACAAGAAGCGGCCGGCACTCCACCCTATGCCCGGGACGTGAACACCGTGTTCCAAGATTACGCGCTGTTTCCGCACATGAACGTGCTGGACAACGTGGCCTATGGGCTGATGGTTCGCGGAATTGCAAAAGCAAAACGCCTCGACATGGCGCGCGAGGCGCTGGACATGGTTGCGTTGCCGGACCACGGAGCGCGCACCCCCGCGCAGTTGTCCGGCGGGCAACGTCAGCGCGTGGCGCTGGCGCGCGCACTGGTCAACCGACCCCGCATTTTGTTGCTGGACGAGCCGCTGGGCGCGCTGGACATGAAGTTGCGCGAGCAAATGCAGGTTGAGCTCAAAGTATTGCACCGCAAGCTCGGCATCACCTTCGTCTACGTGACGCATGACCAAGGTGAAGCCTTGTCCATGTCAGACCGGATCGCCGTTTTCAACAAAGGAAAAATCGAACAGATCGCCACGCCGCGCGACCTGTACCACAGCCCGCGCACCCGCTTTGTGGCGGACTTTGTCGGTAGCGCAAATATTATTGAAGCAGATTTGGCGAAGACGCTGACAGACAAACACCACTGTTTTGCGGTGCGCCAAGAGCACATTGCAATCGTGCCAGCGAACACGGCCACTCCGCATGGGCACATCCGCGCGCAGGGGCCGGTGGTGGCCGTGCAATTTCTAGGAGCCAGCCAGCGCGTGGAAGTGCAAATCGGGTCGCAAATCATGACTGCGCTGGAGCAGCAAGGCGATGGACAAGCGCACAGCCTACCGAATCTGCAGCCCGGCGAGATGGCCAGCTTGCAATGGTCGACCAACCGTATGGTCCCGCTCGATGCTTAATTCCAACCCCACACAAGGGCCAAACCAGGGGCTGCGCAGAGCTGCGTCAGACCTGCTGTACCTGCGCCGCACGCTGACGCTATTGCTGATACTGACGCCACCGTTGCTGTGGTTTGCCGGCATTTACCTGGGCTCACTGGTTTTATTCCTCAGTGAAAGTGTCATGACGTTTGACGACATGACCATGTCGGTGATACCCACGTTCACGCTTGACAACTTTATCGCCCTGGCATCTGGGGCCAATATGGACGCGGTGTTGCGCACGCTTGGCATGGCAGTGGCGGTAACGATAGGCACGGCGGTTATCGGTTTCCCCATGGCCTACTACATGGCTCACCACGCATCGCCCGCAGAGAAGGGATTCTTCTACATTGGTGTGATGCTGCCCATGTGGGCCAGCTACATCGTCAAGGCCTATGCCTGGACCGTGCTACTAGCGCAGGGTGGCGTGATCTATTGGACGCTTAACCACCTAGGCCTGACACCGGTTTTAAAGGCGCTGCTGGCAGTCCCCATCATCGGTGGCGACACGCTCGCCACATCGAATATTGGGCGGTTTCTGGTGTTTACCTACATCTGGCTGCCGTTCATGGTCTTGCCGATCCAGGCGGCCATTGAGCGCGTGCCGGCCAATTTGTTGCTGGCGTCGGCCGACCTGGGTGCCACGCCAGCGCAGACGTTTCGCAAGATTCTTTGGCCACTTGCGTTTCCGGGCGTAGTGGCGGGGTCAATTTTTACGTTCTCCCTCACCCTGGGCGATTTCATCATTCCGCAGCTGGTGGGCCCGTCCGGCCTCTACATCGGCAATATGGTCTACACCCTGCAAGGAACAATCGGCAACCTGCCCATGGCCGCCGCCTTCACCTGTGTGCCGATTGTGCTGATCACCCTCTACCTGTCACTGGCACGCCGTTTGGGGGCTTTTAATGCACTCTAATTCCTCCACAGCATCCAGGCTGCTCGGCCGTTTTACCGGGCTGCGACTTGCGGCCTACGCGGGGCTGGCGTTTCTGCATTTGCCGCTGATCTTCATCGGGCTCTACGCGTTTAGCAGCGACGAAAGTGGATACAGCTTTCCGCTGCCGGGGCTCACGCTGCACTGGTTCGCACGCGCGCTGGAGCGCACGGACATCCTGGACGCCTTGATGCTCTCGATGAGTGTTGCCGGCATGGCCACACTGACTGCCATGGTGCTGGGCACCCTGACGGCCATAGCCTTAAACCGCGACCAATTCTGGGGCCGCGAGAGCTTTACCACCATGCTGATTTTGCCAATAGCCTTGCCCGGCATCGTGACCGGCATCGCTTTGCTGGCGGCTTTCAAAGCGCTCGATGTGACGCCGGGCTTCTGGACCATCGTCATCGGGCACGCGACTTTTTGCGTGATCATCGTGCATAACAACGTTGCTGCGCGCTTACGCAGACTGCCAGCGCGGCTGATGGAAGCCTCCATGGACCTGGGTGCCGACACATTCACCAGCGTGCGTTACGTCATCCTCCCCCAACTGGGAACGGCCTTGCTCGCCGGCGGCATTCTGGCGTTTGCGCTGAGTGTTGATGAACTGATCGTCACCACCTTTACCGCTGGCACTGACAAAACACTACCCATCTGGCTCATGAACCAGCTCGGTCGCCCCCGCGAAGTGGCCCTTACCAACGTAGTCGCACTGGTAGTCATGGCCATTACGATGCCACTCATTTTGCTGGCCTGGCGGCTGACGCGCGATGGCGATGCCAGCCCCCACCACAACTAACCCCCTCTTCAACCACTCCACTGGATCGATATGGCTGCTGTTCGCTTCCCAACCCAACTCCTCATCAATGGTGCCAACGTTACCGGCGAAGGCCGCAGCGAATCTGTGCTCAACCCGTCTACGGGCGACACCCTCTGCGAAGTCCGCGAAGCGAGTGCAGATCAACTGCGCCTGGCTGTCGATGCTGCGCACGCTGCGTTTCCGGCATGGGCCGCGCTTACACCCCGCGACCGCAGTGGCTATCTGTTAAAAATTGCCGACGCCATTGAGTCCCACGGGGATGAATTTGCGTCACTGGAGTCGCTGAACTGCGGCAAGCCGCTGCAAGCCGCGCGCAATGACGAAATACCGGCCATTGCAGACGTCTACCGCTTTTTTGCCGGCGCGATCCGCAACATGATGGGCGCGCTTTCGGGCGAGTATCTACAAGGCCACACCAGCATGATCCGCCGCGACCCTTTGGGCGTGGTCGCATCCATTGCGCCTTGGAACTACCCGCTCATGATGGCGGCCTGGAAGCTCGGCCCGGCCATCGCCATGGGCAACACGGTTGTGTTGAAGCCATCTGAGAACACACCACTCACCACCTTGCGACTGGGTGAACTGCTGGCCACTATTCTTCCACCCGGCGTGGTCAACATCGTGTGCGGCAGAGGCGATACGGTCGGCGCACCGCTGATCCGCGACCCCCGTATCCGCATGGCATCACTCACGGGTGATGTCTCAACCGGCAGCAAAATCATGGAATCTGCGGCACGTGGTATCAAGCGCACGCACCTCGAACTCGGCGGCAAGGCTCCGGTCATCGTGCTTGACGATGCCAACTTGGCTAGCGTGGTTGAAGGGCTGCGTACTTTCGGCTATTACAACGCCGGACAGGACTGCACGGCAGCCTGCCGCGTGTACGCGACGCCGGGTATTTACGAGAGGCTGGTCGCAGACCTCAGCAGTGCTGTTGCGACGATCAAGGTCGGACAGCAACAAGAGCCTGGCGTTGAAATGGGACCACTCATTTCGGCCCGCCAACGGGACCGGGTAGCGAGTTTTGTCGACCGCGCAAGCCAACTGAGCCATGTTGAAGTAACAACCGGTGGTGCAGCGCAAGGCACCAAAGGATTTTTCTACAAGCCAACCGTGGTTGCAGGCGCTTTGCAGGACGATGAAATCGTGCGCAGCGAAGTGTTCGGACCGGTGGTCTCCATCACACGGGTAAAAGATGCCGACCAGGCCGTGGCGTGGGCAAACGATTCCGACTATGGGCTGTCCAGCTCTGTGTGGACACAGGATGTGGGTCAGGCCATGGGCATTGCTGCACGGCTGCAATACGGCTGCACCTGGGTCAATACGCATTTCATGCTGGTGTCTGAAATGCCGCATGGCGGCATGAAGCATTCAGGCTATGGCAAAGACATGTCGATGTATGCACTGGAAGACTACAGCTGCGCGCGCCACATCATGGTGAAGCACTGAAAGGCTCGACATGCGCAACGACAACAACACAAGCCTGATGGCCCGCAAAGCCGCCGCCACACCGCGCGGCGTGGGCGTAATGGGTACTTTTTTCGCTGACAGAGCGACCAATGCCGAGTTATGGGATGTTGAAGGCAGGCGCTACATTGATTTTGCCGGTGGCATTGCGGTTCTCAATACCGGGCACCGCCACCCCAAGGTGATTGCTGCGGTGCAGGCGCAGCTGGACCGATTTACCCACACCTGTTACCAGATCGTTCCCTACGAAAGTTATATCGCATTGGCGGAAAAGCTCAATGCACTCACACCCGGCACGCACACCAAGAAAACCGCGCTGTTTTCGACCGGCGCCGAGGCTGTTGAAAACGCGATAAAAATTGCCCGCAATGCGACCGGGCGCAGCGGAGTGATCGCTTTTGGCGGGGGCTTTCACGGCCGCAGTTTGTACGCAGTGTCACTAACCGGCAAAGTGCACCCCTACAAGGCCGGATTCGGCACGATGGCCTCAGAGGTCTACCACGTGCCGTTCCCGTTCGATGCTGAATCGTTTGCGGCAGCTCAAAAGAGCCTTGAGCAACTACTCAAGTTCGACGTAGAGCCGACGCGCATTGCCGCCATGATTTTTGAGCCCATTCAGGGCGAAGGTGGCTTCTACCAGATGTGGCCCGAGGCCGTACTCTGGTTGCGCGCGCTGTGTTCACAACATGGCATGCTGATGATTGCCGACGAGGTGCAAACCGGGTTTGGCCGGACCGGTCGCTTGTTCGCCATGGACCACTATGCTGACCAGGGCATCACGCCCGACATCATGACGATTGCAAAATCACTGGCCGCAGGTCTGACGCTGTCAGCCGTCACCGGGCGCGCCGAGATCATGGATGCGCCGGCACCGGGCGGTTTGGGAGGAACCTATGCCGGCAATCCGCTGGCCGTTGCCGCAGCACACGCTGTAATAAACATCATGCACGATGAGCGTCTACCGCAGCGCGGACATGAACTGGGGCAACAACTGATGGCGCGTCTGTACGCGCTGCAGCCCAAGGTGCCACGCATGGTTGCCATACGCGGGCAAGGCGCTATGGTTGCCGCCGAGTTTCGCCATCCGGATGGGCGCGCGGATGCGGACTTCGCCAAGGCGGTTCAGGCCAACGCGCTACAACAAGGACTGATCCTGCTGAGCTGCGGCATGGACGGGAATGTGATTCGCTTCCTGTTTCCGCTGACCATCGAGCAGACCGTCTTTGACGAAGCCTTGAACATTCTGGAGCAGGCCCTTACCTGCTAGGGCGGTACTTGATACACAATCACCGCTACCTGCAACGTACCGCACCTTTATGAACAAGAACGAATCCCCTCTCTCTCTGCTCAAAGACCCCAGCTTGCTGAAAACGGATGCCTTAGTCAACGGCCAGTGGCTGGCTGGCGGCAGCCGTTTTGACGTGTTGGACCCCGCCACAGGCCAAAAACTGGCCGATGTGGCCAACTTAAGTGCTGACGACGCCGAAAAGGCCATCGCCGCCGCCAACGCCGCCTGGCCGGCCTGGCGCGCCAAAACGGCCAAAGAGCGCAGTACCATTCTGCGCAAATGGTTTGACCTGCTGATGGCCAACCAGGACGATTTAGGCCGCATCATGACCGCTGAGCAGGGCAAGCCCTTTGCCGAGGCCAAGGGTGAAGTCGCCTATGGTGCCAGTTTTGTGGAGTGGTTTGCCGAAGAGGCCAAACGAATCAACGGCGAGACCCTGCCTCAGTTTGACAACAACCGCCGCCTGATGGTCATCAAGCAACCCATTGGTGTGTGCGCCGCCATTACGCCGTGGAACTTCCCGTTGGCCATGATCACCCGCAACGTGGCGCCCGCGCTGGCAGCGGGTTGCACGGTCATCATCAAACCGGCCGAGCTGACCCCGCTGACTGCATTAGCGGCAGCCGAACTGGCCCAACGCGCAGGCATCCCCGCCGGTGTGTTGAACATGCTGTGTGCCGACAGCAGCAACTCCATCGCCATCGGCAAGGTGCTGTGCGCCAGCGATGTGGTGCGCCACATCAGCTTCACAG
>JBKJKI010000190.1:0-8894 GCA_046597475.1 Polaromonas sp.
AAGCACGCGAGCTGGCTGAACATGGCAGAGATCGAGATTGGCATTCTCAGTCGCCAATGCCTGGATCGGCGCATTGCTAATCGTGAATTGCTGGCATCAGAGGTTGCTGCTTGGCAGAAAGCCCGCAATGAGGAAAAGCAAATCATCGAGTGGAACTTTACCCGGCAGGACGCGGACAAAAAACTAGGCCGTCATTATGTTTCTAAATTTATGTGTTGATGTACTAGCTAGATCGGGCTCGGCGCTTTAATTGTTGGCTAGGTGATTCCGGCCCTCGCTGAGGGCTTTGCTAATCTCTTGGAGGGCTTCACCCATGTCCGCTTCCGGGCACCTCATTTGTATGGGCGAAAGACCGGTTCGGGTCGAGAGCGGCGCCGAGCGGCCGCTATCTGGCAGCCACATCGACCGGCCGGATTTGGCCGACACCAGCCCCTCATACGCCCGACGCAAAATACTAACGCCCTCTCACCCCCACCACCGCACAGCCGCCGCAGCCCCCGCGCCCAGCACCACCACCAGCAAAAACGGCAACCGCATCCACAGCGCCAGTGCGGCTGCGGCCAGGGCGGCCAGGCGGGCGTCGAGCACCAGGGCAGTGCCGGATGCAAAGGTATTCATCACCGTCAGAGCCGACAGCAGCGCCACCGTGATGGCGCCTGCCACGCGGGCCATGCGCGGGTTGTTCAGCCAGTGGGCCGGCACGGCGTAGCCCGCCAATTTGGTCAGGTAGGTGACCGCACAGGCCAGCAAAATGGCGCCCCAGAGTGTCATGGCGCACCGGCTTTTTTCTTGGCTACCGGCGCGTGCGCATCGGCGTCGGGGGCGTGGCCCCACCAACCCCAAGAGGCGCCCACCACGGCGGCCAGCAAGATGGGCAGACCGGGCGGCAGCAGCGGCACGGCCAGGGCCGAGGCCACGCCGCACACCACGGCCAGCGCCACCGGCTCGCGCTGGCGCAGACGCGGCCAGAGCAGACCTAAAAAGGCCGCCACGGCGGCGCCGTCCAGCCCCCATTGGCGCGGGTCGCCAAGCGCGTCGCCGAGCAGCGCGCCCAGCAAGGTAAACAGGTTCCACAGCAAAAACACGCCCAGCCCGGCGGTCCAGAAGCCGCGCCGCTGCTCGTCGGGCACGGTCTGACCCGAGGCGGTGGCGGCGGATTCATCGATGGTCAGGTGCGCGGCCACGCCCTTGCGCCAGCCTTTGGGCACGAGCATGCGGTTTATCTGCATGCCGTAGACGGCATTGCGCACGCCCAGCAGCGCAGCTGCGCCCAGGGCTGCCGACGCACCGCCGCCCCCGGCAATGACGCCGATGAAGGCGAACTGCGAGCCGCCGGTGAACATGAGCAGGCTGAGCGCCATGGCCTGCCCCACGCTGAGGCCAGCGGCCACGGCCAGCGCACCAAAAGAGATGCCGTATAAGAGCCTGTTCACGATTTATACGGGGCCGCGCAAGCGCCTTGTCGGGATGGGATGCAAGGCGCGGTGCGCCGCCAATAGCCCGGCTATTGGCAAGCATCGCAACGCCGCAGACCGCCCGACAAGGCTCTTGCCCTGCGGGTTGGGGTGAAATCGGGCGATTGAGCCGTCCAGACTCTTGCATGGGCATGAGCCCATGCGGCGCGCCCGGACGACCCACTCATCCCGATTGCACCCCAACGCGGCCCCGTATAAATCGTAAACAGGCTCTAAGCCCGTAGCCACGGCAATCGATAGCCCCATGCGCACGGCCGGGGTCAGGGCCGTGGCGCGCGACAGACGGCCCGGTGACGGGGAAGGATTCGGAGAAGTCATTTTTTGATAGCTGACAGTGCCCGTCATACAAGGACCTCAGCCATTAAAGCCCCCTGAAATGCCGGGTGAGCTCAAAAGTGGAGCGCAATACGCTCCTGCTCCTGTTTCAATCGCGTGCGCCGTCAGTGGGCCTTTTCCCAGTTGGGCCCCATGCCGATTTCAGCCAGCAGCGGCACCTTGAGCTCGGCCACGCCGGCCATCAGGCGGGGAATCTCGGTGCGGACCCATTCGACCTCGGCCTCGGGCACCTCGAACACCAGTTCGTCGTGCACCTGCATGATCATTTTGGTGGCACGTTTTTCGGCGTCAAGCACCTGCTGCACCGCGTTCATGCTGAGCTTGATCAGGTCGGCCGCCGTGCCCTGCATGGGCGCGTTGATGGCCTGGCGTTCCGCCGCCTTTTTACGCGGGCCGTTGCCGCCCGTGATTTCGGGCAAATAAAGGCGCCGGCCAAAAACCGTCTCGACGAAATGATGGCTTTGCGCAAACGCCACCGTTTCATCCATATAGGCTTTCACGCCCGGGTAGCGCTGGAAATAGCGGTCGATATAGGCCGCAGCCGCCTTGGTTTCAATGCCCAGATTCTTGGCCAGGCCAAAGCTGCTCATGCCGTAAATCAGGCCAAAGTTGATCACCTTGGCGTAGCGGCGCTGCTCGCTGCTGACCTGGTCCACAGCCACGCCAAACACCTCGGAAGCGGTAGCGCGGTGCACGTCCAGGCCGTCCTTGAAAGCACGCAGCAAGGCCTCGTCGCCGCTGATATGCGCCATGATGCGCAGCTCGATCTGTGAGTAGTCGGCGCTGGCGATCACGCTGCCGGCGGGCGCGACAAAGGCCTCGCGCACGCGCCGCCCTTCGACCGTCCGGACGGGGATGTTCTGCAGATTCGGGTCGTTGCTCGACAGCCGGCCCGTCACGGCCACGGCTTGCGCGTAATGCGTGTGCACCCGTCCCGTCCTCGGATCGGCCAGTTGGGCCAGCTTGTCGGTGTAAGTGCCCTTGAGCTTGCTCAGCGAACGGTGCTCCAGCAGCTTGGCGGGCAGCGGGTAGTCCTCGGCCAGCTTTTCCAGCACTTCCTCGTCGGTGCTGCGCGCACCGCTCGGCGTCTTCTTGACCACCGGCATGCCCAGCTTGTCAAAGAAAATCTCGCCCAATTGCTTGGGGCTGCCCAGGTTGAAGGGCTGGCCGGCAATCTCATAGGCCTCGGCCTCGAGCTGCAGGATGCGCGTGCCCAGCTCGCCGCTTTGTTTGGCCAGCGTGGGCGCGTCAATCAGCACGCCGTTGCGCTCGATGCGGTAGAGCGTTTCGCTGCTGCGCATTTCCAGCTCATAGACAAAACGCAGTTTGTCATCGGCCTCGATTTGCGACCAGAGCACCCGGTGCACGTCCAGCGTCTGGTCGGAGTCCTCGCACGAATACTCGGCCGCCTTGGCAATATCGACCTGGTTGAACTTGATTTGGGTAGCCCCCTTGCCGCACAGGTCTTCGTAGTTGATGCCGCTGCGCCCCACATGGCGCTCGGCCAGGCTGGCCAGCCCATGCGGCTTGTGCGCTTCCAGCACATAGCTTTGCAGCATGGTGTCGTGCGCGTAGCCCTGCACCTCGATGCCGTGGTTGGCAAACACATGGCGGTCGTATTTGACGTGCTGGCCCAGCTTGGCCTTGGCCGGGTTCTGCAGCCAGGATTTCAGGCGCGCAAGCACCTCATCGAGCGGCAGTTGCGACTGGGCGTCGGGGTAGTCGTGCGTCAGCGGGATGTAGGCGGCCTCGCCGGGTGTGACGCTAAAGCTCAGGCCCACGATACGCGCCAGCATTTCATCAAGCGAGGTGGTCTCGGTGTCAAGCGCCACCAGGTCGGCGGCTTCGATTTTGGCCAGCCAGCGGTCAAAGTCTTGCCACGTAAAAATCGTGTCGTACTTCAGGTTGCTGGCGCGGTCAGCCAGCGGCGTGTCCAGGAAGGCCGGCCCGTCAAACAGGCCGGGCGCGTTCGGTGAAACCGGCGCCGCCGGGCTTGCCGATGCAGATCGATGACGCCCTTCAGCGCCGCCTATCAGCTCGGGCGGCAGGCTCTCCACCTCAACCTGCCTGACCAGACTCTTGAAGCCATATTTTTCGTAAAATACCTTCAAAGCCTCCGTCTGCTGGCCACCAATAGCTATTGATTCCATAGCAGGAAGACCGGCTATATAGTCCGCCAGGTCGCAGTCCTTCTTGATGGTCAGCAGCTCGCGCCCCATGGGCAGCCAGTCCAGCGAGTTGCGCAGGTTCTCGCCGACCGCGCCCTTGATCTCGCCGGCGCGCGCCACCAGCGCATCGAGCGAGCCATATTCCAGCAGCCACTTCACGGCCGTCTTGGGGCCGACCTTGGGCACGCCGGGAACGTTGTCCACCGCGTCGCCAACCAGCGCCTGATAGTCCACCATCAGGCGCGGCGGCACGCCGAACTCGGCCTCCACCCCGGCCAGGTCGCGGCGCCTGTCGTTCATGGTGTCGATGACGGTGATGTGTTCATCGACCAGCTGGCTCAGGTCCTTGTCGCCGCTGGAGATGATCACTTCAATCGCCTGCCTGGAGGCCATGCAGGCCAGCGTGCCGATCACGTCATCGGCCTCCACGCCGGGCACGGCCAGCACCTTCCAGCCCAGCAGGTGCACCACCTCGTGAATCGGTTCGACCTGGCTGCGCAAATCGTCGGGCATGGGCGAGCGCTGGGCCTTGTATTCGGGATAGAGCGCATCGCGAAAGGTCGGGCCCTTGGCGTCGAACACGCAGACCGCGTAGTCGGCGCGCACATCCTTGCGCAGCTTTTGCATCATGTTAATCATGCCGCGTATGGCGCCCGTGGCCGGGCTGTTGGGGTCGCCCGGCCTGGCACGCAGGTCGGGCATGGCATGAAAGGCGCGGTAAAGATAGCTGGAGCCGTCGACCAGCAGCAGTGTTTTTTTGTCAGAGCTCATGGGGTCCGATTGTCGGGGATATCCGCCCCGCGCCCATCCCCCGCAAGGCAAGCGTGGCCTTAGATCCCGCGCGCCACGCCAAAGACTGCGCCCACCGGGCTTTTCAGGGCGTTCAGTCCGCCGATACGGCTCGCTTGTTGCTGGATATGCCCGCCATCCACGCCTACAATATGGACATGACAACCGCTCTTCGCCTCCTATTTGTCGCTGCGCTCGCAGCGCTGCCGCTGGCGGCGGCCATGGCTCAAACGCCGGCGCCTGCCCGTAACGCAGCGTCTGCGCCGGTGTCAGAGGCGAAACCAGCTGGCTCCGGGCGTTCAGACAAGAAAATCCAGCGCATTCGCACGGAAGACGCGGGCACGCGCATCGACGAGTTGCGGGTGGGCGGAGAAACGGAAAAAATTACCGTGCAGCCCAAAACCGGCGGCGCCCCCTATGAGGTCAAACCGGCCGAGGGCGCGCGGGGCACCGCACCGGCCTCAACCAGCACCGACACCAATGGATCGCGCGTCTGGAACGTGCTGAAGTTTTAGTCTTTTCTTCTCAAGCACAGGATTTAAGTTTCAGGCATGGCCGTATTTACCGAAGTCTCGTTTGACGAGGCTGGAGCTTTCTTGAGCTCGCTGAATTTGGGGCAATTGCGGAGCATCAAGGGCGCTGCAGGCGGCATTGAAAACACCAATTATTTTGTCGATACCGAGCGGGGACAGTATGTACTGACGCTGTTTGAGCGCCTGAACTTTGAGCAGCTGCCGTTTTACCTGCACCTGATGAAGCATCTGGCGACACACGGGATTCCGGTGCCCGACCCGGTCGCCGACGCCAAGGGAAACATTTTGCACCGGCTCAAGGGCAAGCCCGCAGCGGTGGTGAACAAACTGAGCGGCCACAGCGAACTTGCGCCGACGCAGGTGCATTGCGCGGGCGTGGGCGACATGCTGGCGCGTATGCATCTGGCAGGGCTGGACTACCCCCGTCGGCAGCCGAATTTGCGGGGTTTGAGCTGGTGGAACGACACGGTGCCGCTGGTGTTGCCCTACCTCACTCCGGCCCAGCACAGCCTGATTCTGGGGGAACTGGCCTACCAGAACCATATCGCCGAGTCAGCCGCCTATCGAAGCCTGCCACGCGGCGCCATTCATGCCGATCTGTTCCGCGACAATGTCATGTTCGAAAACAGCCGGCTCACCGGCTTTTTTGACTTCTATTTCGCCGGCCATGACACTTTTTTGTTTGATATCGGCATCTGCCTGAACGACTGGTGCATTGAGCTTGAAAGTGGCGCACTCGACGCGGCGCGTGCCGATGCCTTCATGGCCGCCTACCAGCGCGTGCGCCCCTTGAGCCCGCAGGAACGCAGCCTGCTACCCTCCCAGCAGCGGGCGGGGGCCTTGCGTTTCTGGATATCGCGCCTGTGGGACTTTCATTTGCCACGCGAGGCAACGGTTCTCAAGGCACACGACCCGGGTCATTTTGAGCGCGTCCTGCGTGAGCGGCTTGCGCACCCTTACGCGCTGTAATTACCCCGAATATCGGGGTCATCCATCCGGGCTTGTCTCATGAAACTAAATATCGTTCCCGCCCGCACCGGCCTAACCTGGGTCAAGCTGGGCATCAAGACTTTCCTGCAGCAGCCACTGGCCATGTCGGGCCTGTTCTTCATGTTCATGGCCATTTTGTCAGTGGCCACGCTGGTGCCATTTATTGGCGCAGCGCTGGCGCTGGCTTTGCTGCCTGCCGCCACGCTGGGCCTGATGGCGGCCACCCAGGAGGCCGCAAAAGGCAAGTTCCCCATGCCTTCCATTCTGATCAGCGCCTTTCGGGCTGGCCAGCAGCGCAAGCGGGCAATGATGGTGCTGGGCGCGCTGTACGCCGCCGGCTTTCTTGCCCTCATGGGGATATCGGCGCTATTTGATGGCGGGCAGTTTGCCAGGCTCTACCTGGTGGGCGGAAAAATCACCGAGGAGATGGTGCTGCAGGGCGGCTTCCAGATGGCCATGTGGGTGGCCATGGCGCTTTATCTGCCCCTGTCGCTGCTGTTCTGGCACGCACCCGCGCTGGTTCACTGGCACGGCGTCACGCCGGTCAAAAGCCTGTTTTTCAGCTTCATGGCCTGCTATAAAAACTTTGGCGCATTTGCCGTGTTTGGCCTGGCCTGGACCGGCGTGTTCATCCTGGCCGCAGTCATTGTGTCGCTGATCGCTACTTTGCTGGGAAACCCCATGGTTGCGACCATCGTGATGTTTCCGGTCGCCCTTGCCATCGTCGCCATGTTTTTCACCTCGATTTACTTCACGTTTCGCGACAGCTTCGTGCCGCCGCCGGACGAGGCCTTGTCAGCCTGAAGCTGCTTCGTACCGACACCGGCCAGATCGTGCGCGGCCATGATGACGCGCTGCCCACTGCGCGCCACACATCAAAAACCCGGCCAAGGCCGGGTTTTTTCATATCGGTGTCAATTTGGCAACGCTGAGCGCCAGCCACTTCACGCCATGCCGGGTAAAACTGATCTGCGCCCGGGCATCGTCACCGCTGCCTTCGAGCATCAAGACCTTGCCTTCGCCAAACTTGGCGTGAAAAACGCCCATGCCGCTCTTGAGCCCATGCGAGGGCGCAACTCTTTGCGGAGGGACTTGCGGACTGGCAAAGCGCTCGGCAGCGCTTGTTTTTGAAGAAAATACGCTGCTAGCCCAGTCTCCACGGCTGCTATTAGCTCCTAAATTGCTAGCGCCATTCCAGCCGCCCGAAGCCGTGCCCAAACCGGACGCAAAGCCCTGATTTTTCGGCGTGATCCATTTGAGTGCGCTTTCCGGAAGTTCGTCGAAAAACCGGCTTTTCAGGTTGTAGCGTGTCTGCCCATGCAGCATGCGGGTCTGCGAATGGCTGAGATAAAGCCGCTTGCGCGCACGTGTGATGGCCACATACATCAGCCGGCGCTCTTCCTCGATGCCGCCCGCGTCGCTCAAAGCGTTTTCATGGGGAAAAATGCCATCTTCCAGACCGGTGATGAACACGCAGTCAAACTCAAGCCCCTTGGAGGAATGCACGGTCATGAGCTGCACGGCATCCTGTCCGGCCTGGGCCTGGTTGTCGCCCGACTCCAGCGCTGCGTGCGTCAAGAACGCCACCAGCGGGCTCAGGGTCTCGCCTGTCTCGGTGTCAGGCGTCAGCAGCTCGGGCAGCGGTTCGTCCAGCGCGCTGGCGGCGTCCAGGCCCTGGCTGGCCGGCGATTGCGTCAGGCGTGCGCCCAGCTCATCGACCGGCAGCGCCACCGCATCGCGGCCAAAGCCCTCCTGGCTGACAAAGGACTCGGCGGCGTTGACCAGTTCGGCCAGGTTTTCGAGACGGTCCTGGCCTTCTTTCTCCAGCTTGTAGTGTTCTTCAAGGCCGCTGTGCTGCGCTACCTGCTCAATGATTTCGCGCAGGGTGAGTCCCGTGGTCTGCTCGCGCAGCACGTCAATTTTGGCGACAAAGGCGCCCAGGTTGGCGCCGGCCTTGCCGGTGACGGCGCTCACCGCGTCGTTGAGCGAGCAGCCCGAGGCGCGCGAAATATCCTGAAGCTGCTCGATGCTGCGCGCGCCAATGCCGCGCGGTGGAAAGTTGACCACGCGCATGAAGCTGGTGTCGTCGTGCGGGTTCTCCAGCAGCCGCAGATAGGCCAGCGCATGCTTGATCTCGGCGCGCTCGAAAAACCGCAGTCCGCCATACACCCGGTAGGGCACGCTGGCGTTGAACAGCGCGCTTTCCATGACCCGGCTCTGCGCGTTGCTGCGGTAAAGCAGCGCAATCTCCTTGCGCTCGGTGCCCTCACGCACCAGCTGCTTGACCTCATCGACAAACCACTGGGCCTCGGCAAAGTCGCTGGCCGACTCGTACACTCGCACCGGCTCGCCCGGGCCGGCCTCGGTCGTGAGGTTTTTTCCCAGGCGCTTGCTGTTGTGGCTGATCAGCTCGTTGGCCGAATCCAGGATGTTGCCAAAGCTGCGGTAGTTGCGCTCAAGCTTGATCTGGTGACTGACATGGAACTCGCGCACAAAATCGGCCATATTGCCGACACGCGCACCGCGAAAGGCATAAATGCTCTGGTCGTCATCACCCACCGCGACCACCGATCCGCCCGGCAGGGCGCTTCGGCCATGCCGGG
>JBKJKI010000191.1:0-13150 GCA_046597475.1 Polaromonas sp.
CGCGTCCAGATTGGTGAGCGCCGCTTTGACCGCTTCGTCGACATACTGTGCAATGACGGCATCGTCAAAATAAGCCAGCCCAAAGCGGCCGCCGCCACCGGCCGAGCCCATTTCGCGGCGGCCTTTTTGTTCGGCAATCACGGTCAGGCTCAGACGCACCAGCGGACGCACATCGGCCGCCAGCGTGCCGTCGGCGCGCGCCACCAGTACCACGTCATATTCGCTGGCCAGACCGGCCATCACCTGCACGATGCGCGGGTCCTTGGCCTTGGCGAGTTTCTCGACCTTCTCAAGCAGCTTGACCTTGGCCGTGCTGCCCAGCGTGGCAATCGGATCCAGCCCCTGGTAGAGCGAACGGCTGGTGGCAATCTTGCGCGTAGGTGTCTTGACGCGGCCCGCCTTGCCGGCGCCCGAGATGCTGCGCACGGTGCGCGCCGCATCCAGCAGCGAAGCTTCGGAAATATCGTCGGAGTAGGCAAAGGCGGTTTTTTCGCCGCTGACCGCGCGCACGCCCACGCCCTGGTCGATGCTGAAGGAGCCGGTCTTGACGATGCCCTCTTCCAGGCTCCAGCCTTCGCTGCGGGTGTACTGGAAGTACAGGTCGGCGTCATCGACGCCATACGAGGTGATCTCGCCCAGGGCGCGGCTCAGCGAAGCATCATCCAGGCCAAACGGCTCAAGCAGGAGTTTTTGTGCAATCGCCAGCCGGCCTGAAGTTGACTCCTGGGTGGGCCGCGCCAGGGGCCTGGCGCCCACAGGGGTTTGACGAAGGGATGCAGCTGCGGAGTTGAGTGAGGTCATCCGGTCATTGTAGGCAGTCTGGCTTGCGCCCTGCCCCGTCAGGTCTGCATCAGGCGGCGCGCTTTCGCAATCGACATCAGCATGCCGACGGCCAGGCCCAGCGTCACCATCGCCGTGCCGCCATAGCTGATGAAGGGCAAGGGAACGCCCACCACCGGCAGGATGCCGCTGACCATGCCCATGTTGACAAAGGCATAGGTGAAGAAAATCATCGTCAGCGCGCCGGCCAGCAGGCGTGAAAACAGCGTCGGCGCATCCATCGCGATGGCCAGCCCGCGCAGGATGAGGAAGATGAAGCCGGCAATCAGCAGCAGGTTGCCGAGCAGGCCGAACTCCTCGGAGAAAGCGGCAAAGATAAAGTCGGTGGTGCGCTCGGGAATGAACTCAAGATGCGTCTGGGTGCCGGCCATGAAACCCTTGCCAAACACGCCGCCCGAGCCAATCGCGATCATGCCCTGGATGATGTGAAAGCCCTTGCCCAGCGGGTCACGCGACGGGTCCAGCAGGGTACAGATGCGCTGCTGCTGGTAGTCGTGCAGCACCGGCCAGCGCATTCCGTCGGCGCACAGCTGCGGCTCGAACCAGACGACCAGGAAAACCCCCAGCAGGCCGATCAGCACGGGCGGCGCAATCAGCTTCCAGCTCAGGCCGGCAAAGAAAATGACCGCCAGGCCGGCGCTCATCACCAGCAGCGACGTGCCCAGATCGGGCTGCTTCATGATCAGCCCGACGGGCAAGGCCAGCAGAATCAGCGCCGCGATGAAATCCAGCGGGCGCAACTGGCCCTCGCGTTTCTGGAACCACCAGGCCAGCATCAGCGGCATGGCGATTTTCAGGATCTCGCTGGGCTGGATCACCACGCCGACGTTGAGCCAGCGTTTGGCGCCCTTTTTGGTGATGCCGAACACGGCAACCGCCACCAGCAGCGAGACGCCGACGATGTAGAGCGGCACGGCAAACAGCATCAGGCGCTGCGGCGGAATCTGTGCCACGACAAACATGATGGCCCCGGCAATCAGCATGTTGCGCCCATGGTCGGCAAAGCGCGTGCCGTGGTCGTAACCCGAGGAATACATGATAAGCAGGCCGGCGCAGGCCAGCAGGAACACCGCAAACGCGAGCAGGCCGTCGAAACCCTGCAGCATGGGAAGCGTTCGCTGAAGCAGGGAAGGTTTGTCGAAAACGGCGGACATGGCGCAATTATCCGTCAGGCCCGCCTGGCCCAGCCGGTCCGAAGCCTTCGTGGCACGTTAAAGTTACTATTAAAAAATTAGCAAACATCAACCGCCTCATAAGGACTACAGCCTGTTTTTACCATTATTCAAGAAGAAATTGCCTCAATAGCGCTGCCCGATCACCAGCAAGGCCAGCCGCACCAAGGCATAGGCCAGCCATCCCTGAAGACGCTGGCCCAAAGGCCGCTGGCCGTAGGACGCGGGGTCCATCAGCTGGCCGTTGCTGCTCACGGCCTCCTGCAGGCGCGCGCGCAACTCGGCGGCAAATGCGCGATCTTCCACCACGATATTGGCTTCACGCGCCAGCAGCAGGCTGAAAGGGTCAAGATTGGACGAGCCCACCGTCGCCCAGTGCCCGTCCACCACCGCGACCTTGGCATGCAGAAAGCTGGCCGAATACTCGTGAATTTCCACACCGGCCGCCAGCAGCGCGCCGTAGACCGGCCGCGCGGCGTGGTACTGCATGTAGTACTCGTACTTGCCCTGCAGCAGCAGCGTGACGCGCACACCGCGCCTGGCAGCCCGGATGAGTGCGCGCCGGAGCTTGCCGCCGGGCAGGAAGTAGGCGTTGGCAATGATGATGTCTTCGCGCGCCTTGCCGATCGCCTTGCGGTAGGCCCGCTCTATGCTGTTGCGGTTGCGCAGGTTGTCGCGCAGGATCAGCGCCGCCCGGGGACGGGCTCGGCCATACGGCGTACCGGCCCCGCTGCCCTCCAATGGGGCCAGCGCGCTGGCGTCGGTGCGGCCGCCGTAGCCGGCCGCCCGGAATTTCTCCCAGGCGGCGCTCAAGTGCCTCTGGCGCGCGCTATAGCCGGCCTGCACGCGCC
Organism: Polaromonas sp.; assembly: GCA_046597475.1. GTDB lineage: Bacteria > Pseudomonadota > Gammaproteobacteria > Burkholderiales > Burkholderiaceae_C > Polaromonas. The sequence goes on from JBKJKI010000191.1 coordinate 2,864, forward strand.
ACCAGAGCAGCGCCATGGCATCGGCTGCTTCCATTGCAAGCGGCCCGGTCACCGCCACGGCGAAATCAAGGCGTGGCGCCTGAAGCTTGCCGTGGTTGGGGTCGTAGAAATCGTCCAGCACATTGATGCCGCCGCAAAAAACCACCCGCTGGTCGACCACGCAAAGCTTGCGGTGCAGCCGGCGCCAACGCTCGGGAACCAACAGACCCAGACGGCTGGTCAAGGGTGAGTAAACCGACCATTCGACACCCGCAAGAGCGAATTTTTTTTGCCACTGCCCGGGCAAGGGGTCGGTGCCAATGGCGTCGACCAGTATCTGCACCGCGACGCCGCGCTCCGCGGCCCTGACCAGCGCCTGGCCGACCCCGGCCCCCGTGCCGTGAAAATCGAAAATATAGGTTTCCAGCTGAATCCACGATTGCGCCGCGTCAAAAGCCGAAATCAGCGCGGGAAACAGCGCCTCACCGCCCTGGAGCAATTGCAGTGTTTCGGACTTGCTCATTGACGGCATGAAGGTGGCTTGCAGGCAAAGTCAACAGAAAAAGCCATTTAAACCGACAGCGCCCTCTTTGCCAATCCGCATCAGCCGAAAAGCCCGCAGGGCGTGGCCTGACCGCCTCAAGCTAAAAACCTTGGCAGCATCAGGATGGCCTCGGCGTTCGACGGGGAAAAACAGGCATCGGCCGCCTCAAGCCAGGGCAGCCACTTCCAGGCGGTATGTTCGCGGGGGTTTAGCCTCACCTCGCAGGGCCGGGGAAGACACAGGCCGAAGACATGCTCGGTGTTGCGCGTCACACCCGGCGCGTAACGATGGCGCCAGACCGGGTAGATGTCATAGATGTTGGAGAGGGCCCAGTCGCGCCATTGGGCCGGCGGCGCGACAAGGCCGGTTTCTTCCCGCACCTCGCGCTGCGCGGTCCGCAGCAGCGGCTCATCGGGCGCATCCCTGGAGCCGGTGACGCTTTGCCAGAAACCGGGGTGGTCGGCGCGCGCTATCAGGAGCACCTCAAGCTGCGGCGTATGGATGACAACCAGCACCGACTCGGGGATCTTGAACGCTTTCAAAATCTAGCCCGCCCGGCGCCGGCAGTCAGTGAACGGAACGAGCGCGGCCGCCGCGCCGGGCGCGCTTCCCAAGCCAGGCCAGCCCCCGAGGGGCCGAGGCCCGCGGCTCCAAGCCTGCCAGCGCAGGCTTGGACGGGCGGAGGAGCCGTCGCGTCTCGCGGCGGCACGTCCAGCGTAGTACACGAAGTGACAAGCGTGGGGGCACCACTCAGACAGGATTGCGCAGGCGGATGTGCAGCTCGCGCAGCTGTTTCTCGTCAACCGGGCTGGGCGCATGCGTCAGCAGGCATTGCGCGCGCTGGGTTTTCGGGAAGGCAATCACGTCGCGGATCGATTCGGCACCGGTCATCATGGTCACGATGCGGTCCAGGCCAAAAGCCAGCCCGCCATGCGGAGGCGCGCCATACTGCAGGGCGTCGAGCAGGAAGCCGAACTTCTCCTGCGCCTCTTCGGGGCCAATCTTCAGGGCATCGAAGACCTTGCTCTGCACCTCGGCCTGGTGGATACGGACTGAACCGCCGCCCAGTTCCCAGCCGTTGAGGACCATGTCGTAGGCCTTGGAAATGCAGCGGCCCGGATCGGTGTCCATCCAGTCTTCGTGGCCGTCCTTGGGCGCAGTGAACGGGTGGTGCACCGCGCTCCAGCGCTTGCCGTCCTCGTCGTATTCGAACATCGGGAAATCGACCACCCAGAGCGGCTTCCAACCCTTGCTGACCAGATGGGCTTTTTTACCGAACACGCTGTGGCCGATTTTCAGGCGCAAGGCGCCAATGCTGTCGTTGACGATCTTGGCCTTGTCGGCGCCAAAGAACAGGATGTCGCCATTCTGAGCGCCCGTGCGCGCGAGGATCTCGGCAATCGCCGCATCGTGAAGGTTCTTGACGATGGGGCTCTGCAGGCCCTCGCGGCCCTTGGCGGCATCGTTGACCTTGATCCAGGCCAGGCCCTTGGCACCGTAGATCTTGACGAATTCGGTGTAGCCGTCAATCTCGCCGCGGCTCATTTCCGCGCCACCCGGCACGCGCAGCGCCACCACCCGGCCACCCGGCGTGGTGGCCGGCGTGCTGAAGACCTTGAAGTCAACGCCGGCCATGACGTCGGTCAGCTCGGTGAATTCGAGATTGACGCGCAGGTCGGGTTTATCCGAGCCGTAGCGGTGCATGGCCTCGGCATAGGCCATGACCGGGAACTCGCCCAGGTCGGTGTTCAGCACGGTCTTGAAGATGCGGCTGATCATGCCCTGGAACAGGTCGCGGATTTCCTGCTCGCCCATGAAGGAGGTTTCGATATCGATCTGCGTGAACTCGGGCTGGCGGTCGGCGCGCAGGTCCTCATCGCGAAAGCACTTGGTGATCTGGTAGTAGCGGTCAAAGCCGGCCACCATCAGCAGCTGCTTGAACAGCTGCGGGCTCTGCGGCAGCGCGAAGAACTGGCCTTCGTTGACGCGGCTGGGCACCAGGTAGTCGCGCGCGCCTTCGGGCGTGCTCTTGGTCAGCATCGGCGTCTCGATGTCGATGAAGCCGTTGGCATCGAGGAACTTGCGCGTTTCCATGGCTACGCGGTAGCGCAGCATGAGATTGTTCTGCATATAGGGGCGGCGCAGGTCCAGCACGCGGTGCGTGAGGCGCGTCGTCTCCGACAGGTTGTCATCATCGAGCTGGAAGGGCGGCGTGACGCTGGGGTTGAGCACGATCAGCTCGTGGCAAAGCACCTCGATCTTGCCGCTTTTCAGGTGGTCGTTGACCGTGCCGTCGGGGCGTGCGCGCACCACGCCCTTGACTTGCACGCAGAACTCGTTGCGCACGTCCTCGGCGGTCTTGAACATGTCGGCGCGGTCCGGGTCGCAGACCACCTGCACATAGCCTTCGCGGTCGCGCAGGTCAATGAAGATCACGCCGCCATGGTCGCGCCGGCGGTTGACCCAGCCGCACAGGCTGACGGTTTGGCCCATCAGGGCCTCGGTCACCAGGCCGCAATAGTTGGAACGCATTTGAACCACTTGTGTATCAGCGATAGCCATAAAAATACTCAGGAATTGTCGGCGCTTCGGCGCCGTTTACAGGGGGGGATTCAGCGAGGGAGCGGCCGGCCTTGGAGGAACGACAACACCCATGGAAATGACATAGGTGAGGGCCTCGTCGACACTCATCTTGAGTTCGACGCACTCGGTTTTGCGGAGCATCACGAAGTAGCCGCCCGTGGGATTGGGTGTCGTCGGAACATAGACGCTCAGGTAGTCGCCCGGCAGGTGGTTGACGACATCGCCACCGGGCACGCCCGTCAGGAAGCCTATGGTCCACACGCCCTCCCGGGGCCATTGCACCAGCAGGGCCTGGCGAAAGGCGTTGCCGTTTTCGGAGAAAAGCGTGTCGGAGACCTGCTTCACGCTGGAATAGATGGAGCGCACGATGGGAATGCGGTGCAGCAGCAAATTACCCCAGTAGCCCAGTTTGCGGCCCAGGAAGTTGCTGGCGATGGCGCCCATCAGCAAGACGATGGCCAGCGTCAGCAGCACGCCGAAACCGGGAATGTGAAAGCCCAGCAGCTTGTCGGGGTGCCAGGCGGCGGGAAGAATCAGCAGCGTCTGGTCCAGCGTGCCCACAATCCAGTTGAGCACCGCCAGGGTGATGGCCAGCGGAACCAGCACCAGCAAGCCGGCGAGCAGCCACCGGCGCACGGAGCTCATCATGGCGATTTGGCGGCCGAGTCGCTGCCAGACGCCCTGGCTCCGGCAGGCGCCGGGGAGGTGGCGGCCGGGGTGGTGCTGGCGGCGGGGCTCGCAGCACTGGCCGCAGCCGGAGCGGCTGCCGTACCGGTTTCCGAGGGCTTGCTGTCAGTGCCAGCCCCGCCCGCCGGCGCGTCCGGGGCCTTGGAGCCGGAAGCAGCGTCGCCGCCGCGAAAATCCGTGACGTACCAGCCCGAGCCCTTTAACTGGAAGCCGGCGGCCGTCAGCTGCTTTGTGAAGCTTGCGGCGCCGCATTGGGGGCAATCCGTCAATGGCGTATCCGACATTTTTTGCAAAACGTCTTTGGCAAATCCGCAGGATTCGCATTTGTAAGCGTAAATTGGCATGGGTGCTTGGGATGGTGTCAGGGAAAAGCACCGGCCGGCAGAAGGCAGGCGGTGCAAAGCCTTTAATTATAGGGCTTGCACTCTCACCCGGTGCGGGTCTGCGCCATCAGCCCCAGGCACGCACCGGGACGCCCTCACGCGGATTCAGAACAGGCGAATCCTGAGGACGAGCTGCATGGCGATCAGCCCCAGCACAAAGCCCATGCCTCCATAGATCAGGCTTTGCAGCAGCTTGTTGGTGCGTTTTTGCTCGCTGAGCAGCTCTTCCAGCTGACGGCTGCTGGGCCCTGGCGCGGCTTTGAGGTACTGGGACAGCAGGCGCGGCAGTGTCGGCAGCAGCTTGGCGTAGGTGGGCGCCTCGGCTTTGAGCTGGGCCAGCAGTTTTTCCGGCCCGACCTGCTCAAGCATCCATCGTTCAAGAAAAGGCTTGGCCGTGCTCCAGAGATCCAGATCGGGATCAAGCTCACGCCCCAGCCCCTCGATGTTGAGCAGGGTTTTTTGCAGCAGCACCAGCTGCGGCTGGATTTCGACCTGAAAGCGGCGGGAGGTCTGGAACAGCCGCATCAGCACCAGGCCCAGCGAAAGCTCCTTGAGCGGCCGGTCGAACATCGGCTCGCAGCAGGCGCGAATGGCCGCTTCAAGCTCATCGACACGCGTGGCGGCAGGCACCCAGCCCGACTCGATGTGCAACTCGGCCACGCGCTTGTAGTCGCGCTGGAAAAAGGCGCTGAAGTTTTGCGCCAGATACTCCTTGTCGACCTCGGTGAGTGTGCCGACAATGCCGAAGTCCAGCGAGATGTAGCGGCCGAATGTCGCCGGCGCCAGGCTGACCTGGATGTTGCCGGGGTGCATGTCGGCATGGAAAAACCCGTCGCGAAACACCTGGGTGAAAAAAATCGTCACGCCATCGCGGGCGAGCTTCTTCATGTCCACGCCGGCGTCGCGCAAACGCTGGGTCTGCCCTATGGGCACGCCGTCCATGCGCTGCATCACCATGACGTTGGGCATGCAGTAGTCCCAATGCATCTCGGGAATCAGCACCAGGTTCAGGCTCTGCATGTTGCGGCGCAGCTGCGCGGCGTTGGAAGCCTCGCGCAGCAAGTCCAGCTCGTCGTGAAAGTATTTGTCAAACTCGGCCACCACCTCGCGCGGCTTGAGCCGCTTGCCGTCGGCCGAGACACGCTCGATCAAACCGGCCATCATGTGCATCAGCGCCAGATCCTTCCTGAAAGCCCCGACCATGTTGGGCCTGAGCACCTTGACGGCGACTTCGCGGCCACCGGGCAAGGTCGCAAAATGAACCTGGGCAATCGAAGCACTGGCGACGGGCGTGCTTTCAAAGCTCTCGAATATTTTGTCCAGCGGCCGGCCGAAAGCCTTTTCGATGATGGCGACCGCCACCGCCGACTCAAAAGACGGCACCCGGTCCTGCAGGCGCGCGAGCTCATCGGCGATGTCCGGCGGCAGCAGGTCGCGCCGGGTCGAGAGCACCTGGCCGAACTTGACGAAGATCGGCCCCAGCCGCTCCAGCGCCTGCCTGAGGCGCTCGCCGCGCGGCGCCTTGAGGTTGCGCCCCACCGAGACGATGCGGGTCAGCAGCCTGACCCAAGGTCTTTCAAAGCTGGACAGGACAAGTTCGTCAAGACCAAAGCGCAGCGCGGTCCAGACAATGAAAACGCCCCTGAAGACCCGGCTCATTCAACAGCCCTGGGCGCGGATGGGGCGTCAGGGCTTTTCGCCTCGCTCAAGTCGGAGGCACCGGCGTCGGCCCGCGCGGGGGCTGCAGAACGCTCCGGTGCTGGCGTCGGGACGCTAGCCGACGGGTACGAAGACTGGGACAGTGGGCCCGTGGCCAGGAAACTCTTCAGGCCGGTCATCAGCCGCCGCCCTGCGTCTGCCAGCGCATGGGCGGGCGCATCTCCGATCAGTCGCGACAAGTCCTCTTCCGCATCCCAGCGCAGGTTTTCGGCCAGCCAGCCCACGTCAGCGGCGAGTTGCACGTCGCCCTCGATCTTGACAGGTGGTGGCTTGCCCGACAAGGCCGATTGCAGCATCACCAGGGGCGATTCAGCGGCCAGCGAAAGCACCAGGTCGGGTTTGGCAGCAGAGGATGCGCGGTCCACCAGCCCGGCCGGCGTTACTATCAAATCAATAGCAAACATACCCCACAGCACATGGACAACACGGCCTTTTTGCCGTAAAAGCCGGTCTTGGGCCTGTTTTTCCTGCTGCAGGACATGGTTCAAAAACAAGACCAGCCGCTGCTGCCCTTCGTCGACCACCCAGGCGGGCGGCTGAAAACGGCTGGCGATGGACTCCAAAAACGAAAAAGGGGACGTGTTATTCATACGTCCCGATTTTGACAGCAGATTGGATAAGCGATCGCGCCGGCCGTGCCGCCGCACCAGAAACCAGCTCAAGCCGCGGGACCGGCTTAGCCGGACCGCAGGCGGGCGGCCCCCTCGGGGGGCAGGAAGCTACGCGAAGCGAGCGACCGTGGGGGCTATTGAAGTGCTTGCACCCCGGCAACTAGCCAGCCGCTGCCGCCGCTGCGCGGCTTGGTCATGTTCCACACTTCCCGGAACGGGCTGGCGCCCGCGGAGGCGTCTTCCTTGATCATGCCGGAGAACTCGACGCTGGCCATGTAGACAGCGCTCAACTCCTCGATGCCAAGCAGCTGCGCATCAAGCATCACCACTTCGGTCTTGTTGGCAACACCGCCGGTATGCGACTCGCGGTCGGCCAGCTGGGTCTTGATCTGCTCAAGCATGTCGTCGGTCATCATGGCACGCAGATTCTGGATATCAGAGCGGTCCCAGGCGTCTTGCAGCGTGATGAAGTTGGCCTTGCTGGCCTTGAGAAAGCCCTCGGCATCAAACCCGGCAGGCACACCCCACGACTGCGAACCGGCCAGGCCGGAACCAATCATGGAAGCGCCGGCAGATGGCGCGGCAGCCGTGCTGTCGAATGCCGTGGCACTGCGCTCCCAGGGGCGCGCGGAAGCGTCATTGCCGACATTGGCAGGGCTGTAATTGCGCGGCGTGGTGGCATCGGCTGCATTGCCGCCCACGCCCTGGAAGGCAAACGGCGGTTGCGAACGCGTGGCACCCGGCGCGTTGCCGCTGCCACCCTTGAGCTTGCGCATGATGAAGCCGACCACCACCATCACCACGAGCGCCAGCAAGGCAAACATGATGATCTGGCTGAAGGCGCCACCGAGTCCCAGCGACGAAGCCAGCCAGGCCAGGCCCAGGCCCGCGGCCAGGCCGCCCAGCATGGCACCCCAGGGTTTTTTCGGTGCCGCTGCAGCCGGCGTGGCGGCTGGCGTTGCCGGCTTGGCAGCAGAGTTGGTCGCCTGGTTGGCGCCATTGCTAGGCGCCTGGCGCTGCGTCACGTTGGACGACTGCTTGCCAAATGACCCGCCACCGCCCATGCGCTTGGCATCGGCCGGCGCTCCGGACAAGGCAAGGGTGACCGCGAACACCGCGGAAAAAATGACTGGCCAAATCTTCATATCGTCTCCTTATTCATACTGTCAACACTGTTCAAGCTAGGCACACCGAACACATAAAAAACTTACTGAAGCGCCGCGCCGCGAACCCCTCAGCACTTGATTCCAACATGCAATGCCACGACGCCGCCGGACATGTTGTGATAGTCCACATGCCCAAAGCCAGTATTTCGCATAAGGTCTTTGAGCTCCTGCTGGCCCGGATGCATGCGTATGGACTCGGCCAGGTACTGGTAGCTTGCATCGTCATTGGCCACCAGCTTGCCGATTTTGGGCAAAACCTTGAAGGAATACCAGTCGTAGATTTTTTCCAGAGGTTTGGCAATTTTGGAAAACTCCAGCACCAGCAGCTTGCCGCCGGGCTTGAGCACGCGGTTCATCTCGCGCAGCGCGCCATCCTTGTGCGTCATGTTGCGCAGGCCGAAAGCCACCGTGACCAGGTCAAAGCGGGCATCGGCAAAAGGCAGGTGTTCGGCATCGCAGACCAGCGTGGGCAGGCTCACGCCGGCATCGAGCAGGCGGTTGCGCCCTTCCCTGAGCATGGCCTCGTTGATGTCGGTATGCACGACGCAGCCGCCGGGCCCGACCTTGGGTGCAAACGCCAGCGCCAGATCCCCCGTGCCGCCGGCGATGTCCAGCACCTGCTGGCCTTCCCTGACATTGGCCACCAGCACCGTGTAGGCCTTCCACGCGCGGTGCAGACCCATGGACATCAGGTCATTCATGACGTCGTACTTGGGCGCAACGGAGTCAAACACGCTGCGCACCCGGCGCGCCTTGTCCTGCTCGTCAACTGATTCAAAACCGAAATGCGTAGTGCTCATGGGATGGATGCTAGGCGGCAAAGCGCCGGATAAACGGGACAACCCCTGAGCAGTACAGGGGCATTGCCGGGTTTGTGCTGTAAAAACAACAATAAACCCGACGGGAAACGGCAAAGCCTCAGTGGCTGCTGCAACCGTGACCGCCCGCCACGATCATGGGCGCGTCACGCTCCACCCCGGCGGCCTGAAGCCTGCGCTGGTACTCGTCCCACAGGCTGCTTTGGTCGGCACCCAGATGGTAGAGATAGTCCCAGGTAAAGAGCCCGCTTTCATGGCCGTCGGAAAACACCGGCTTGACCGCGTAATTGCCGACCGGCTCCAGCTCGACGATGCCCACCTCGCGCTTGCCGGTCTGCAATATTTCCTGCCCGGGGCCATGGCCCTGCACTTCGGCCGAGGGGGAGTAAATCCGCATCAGCTCAAACGGAATCCTGAAGGCCGCGCCGTCTGAAAATGCAATTTCGAGCACGCGCGACTGGCTGTGAACCGTCAGCGCCGTAGGGGTCGGCGACCCCGCTTGAAGTCCTGCCATGATGCTGTCTCTCTTTCTGAAAAACGGGTTCTGGCGCCTCAAAGCGCCATTTTTTCGGCGATCAGCCGGTTGATGTCAATGCAGCGCGCGGCGATGTCCGCCTCCTTCGCAGCGTCGGACTGGCGCTGCGGGGCGGCCCAGACCGGTGCCGGGAAATGGCTGTCCCAATCGAAGCGCGCAATCACGTGCCAATGCAGATGCGGCACCATATTGCCCAGCGCGGCGAGGTTGATCTTGGCGGGGCTCAGCGCCTTGCGCAGAACCTGCTCAACAACCACTACGGCATTCATGCAAGTTGCGCGTTCAGCGGCCGAAAGATCGGAAAACTCGGCCACATGCCGGTTCCAGATCACCCGGTAAAACGCCGGGAAACCGGGCTCGCTCGCCTGAATCACGCGCAACTCGGCGTTGCGGTAGACCAGCAGGCCGCCATCGCTCTCACACAGGGGACAGACAGCGTTCGTCATGGCTAGACGAGTACCCGCTCGATCCCGCCCTGGTTGGCGGTGGCCACGTACTCGGGCAGCCAGTCCTTGCCCAGGATCTGGTTGGCCATCTCGACGACGATGTAGTCGGCTTCGAGCAGACCGTTCTGCAGGTCATTGCCATAGCGCTGCAAGCCCTGAAGGCAGCTTGGGCAGCTGGTCAGTATCTTGACGTTGCCGGTCTCGCTGACGGTGCCGGCGGCACGCAACTCGGCCTCGCCCTTGCGGATTTCCTCTTCCTTGCGGAAACGCACCTGCGTCGAGATGTCGGGCCGGGTCACCCCCAGCGTGCCCGACTCGCCGCAGCAGCGCTCACTTTTCAGCACGTTGTCGCCGACCAGCGCCTTCACCGTCTTCATCGAGTCGCCCAGCTTCATCGGGTTGTGGCAGGGCTCGTGGTAGAGAAAACCGGGCTGGTTCGCCGGCAGGGTGATGCCTTTTTCCAGCAGGTATTCGTGGATGTCGATGATGCGGCTGCCCGGGAATATCTTGTCGAACTGGTAGCCCTGCAGCTGGTCATAGCAGGTGCCGCAGCTGACCACCACGGTCTTGATGTCAAGGTAGTTCAGCGTGGTGGCCACCCGGTGGAACAGCACCCGGTTGTCGGTGATCATCTTGTCGGCCTTGTCGTAATCGCCGCTGCCGCGCTGCGGATAGCCGCAGCACAGATAGCCCGGCGGCAGCACCGTCTGCACGCCGGCATGCCAGAGCATGGCCTGCGTGGCCAGGCCGACCTGCGAGAACAGGCGCTCCGAGCCGCAGCCCGGAAAGTAGAAGACGGCCTCGGTCTCGGCGTTG
>JBKJKI010000212.1:0-2889 GCA_046597475.1 Polaromonas sp.
GCCCCAGCGTTTCAGGCAGAGCAGCTTCTGGGTTTCGTCTATCCATTTCTGGTCGAACACGCCGCGCTTCAAAAGCTCTAAAAACATGCCGGCTTCGATCACGCCCACCAGCACCGAATTGGCGCGGATGCGGTGGCGGCCTTCCTCCTTGGCGATGCCTTTCACCAGTGCCTCGTTGGCAGCCTTGGGGGCGACCGAGAGGCCATCCTTCATCGGCCACCAGACATGGCCAGCCGAGCCCAGATGCACGTAGGAGCCGCCGCCCATGGCGCGCAGATGCGGCAGCGTGGCCTGCACGGCATTGAAGAAACCATGCACTTCGATCTCGAAGGATTTTTTCCACAGCGCCTGTGGGGTGTCGGCCAGCATCATCTGCTCGACTACCGGCCCCGCCGCCCAGACGATGGTCTCGATGCGGCCGTGTGCTGCGATGGCGGCATCGACGGCGGCTTTCAGCTGCGCGGGATCGGTGACATCGCTGGCGTGAATCGTGGCCTTGCGCCCGAGTGCCGTGATCTCACCCGCGACGCGCTCGGCGACTTCCTTCTTGCTGCGATAGACGAGGGCGACATCAGCGCCCGCAGCAGCAAACGATTTGGCTACGCACTGGCCGATGCCGCCACTGCCGCCGAACACCAGCACCGCGCCTGTAGGCATTTTCTGTGACTGCGACATGCTGGGGGCTCCTCCCATTGGCATGCCGCATTATTCGCAGCCCTCCAACCCGCAGCCTCATCCATTGGAACGAGGTGACGCTAGCCGCCGACGTAAAACAGGGCGGGGTCAAAAATCCGCTTCGGCAGTTTTTCGTCACTGCTGAGCTCGAGGATTTTCAGCAGGCTCTTGGTGCCTGCCTTGAGGTTGCTCATCTCCAGCTCGGAGGAATACCAGTGCGTGCCGGACTGCTTGAGGCCCGCGACCGGCGCCAGCAATTGCTTGATCAGGTTCTTGCCCTGATAGAACTCCAGCTTCAGCGGCACGCAGGTTTTCTGATCAACCCAGGCGCGCACCTGGCTGTAGCCCAAAGGTGTATTGGCCGTGGGCTTGAAGCTGAGAACGTAGGCATCCCTGTTCTCGACCTTGCCTGCGGTTTCCAGCGTCGGGCGACGCTCGCCAAAAGCGTTCTGGATCAGCTGAAAATCGTTGTAGCTGAAATCCGAGCCCAGCAGGGAGCCATCGGCAAACTCGCCGCTGATGCGTTTCACCCGTCGCACCGACGGCAGGTACACATACATGCCCTGCTCCCGGTACTTGCTGGCCTCGCGCACCAGGTAGGCAGCGCCGGCAAGGTTGGCGGGCTCCTTGATGCGCAAGGCAGCGCGCACCAAACCATCGCTGCCCGCGGTACTGGCTTCCTGCTGCACATAGAGCTTGCCCTTGATCTTGCGCTCGCTGCCGCTGCGATCGGTCGAGATCAGCTCGATGTTCTGCACCTTGACCGACAGCGGCACATTGGCGCGCATGCAGTCGAGCACTTTCGAGGGCTCGTCGCCGGCATGCGCGACTGCGGCCAGACCCAGCACCAGTGCCAACAAGCCTTTCTGCATGGTCATTCTCCCTAGTTTTTTTACTTTAGCTGAGCAGCCCGATACTGCGCTGATAACACCAGAATGCGGCCAGAGTGCCGATGCCGTAGGCCGACAGCATGCGCCATTGAAACGACATCCCCAAGCGAGTTGGCAGCAGCCATTGGTTCATCCGCATCAGCAACAGCAGGCCGCACAGCCACAGCAGCTGTCCTGTTTCGATACCGATATTAAAGGCGAGCAGCGCTGGGACGATATCGCCCTCTGGCAGGCCTACCTGGGCCAGCGCGCCGGCAAAGCCCAGGCCATGCAAGAGGCCAAAGCCTGCGGCCATCTGCCAAGGGCGACGACTGAATGGCGAGGGTGGCTGTGCGACAGGCCGCAGCACCTCGGTGGCCAGCAGCAAAATGCTCAGGGCAATGCCCAGCTCCGCTACATTCTGCTTGACGTGGATGAGGCCGAGACTCGCCAGCGCCAGTGTCAGGCTGTGGCCCAGGGTGAAGGCGGTGAGCGTGACCAGCAGCGCCCGCCGACCGCGCACCAGCAGCCAGAGGCCGGTGACAAACAACAGGTGATCCAGCCCGGTCAGCAGATGCTGCACGCCCAATTGCAGATAACTCGCGAATACGGGGCGCTGCGCTGCTGGCGCCGTCACCGTATAGGTAGGCTGATCCGGCCCCAGCAGCGCCTCCTGCACGCGGCCATCAAGGTCGGTGAGTTGCAGGATGACGTTGATGCCGCTCTGCGCCAGCCCCTGCACGCTGATGACGCGCTGCGCGAGACCCTGTGCATCGCACTGCACGCGCCAACGGGTGACCACGGCATCGCCGCCCTCGGTCTCGGTCTGCGCTGGCTGTAGGGCTGAGCACTCGGACGGCAGCAGCGGCGTCACATCCAGCTGCTGGCTGCGCGTCACCGAGCTGCGCCAGAGCAACTCGTACTGCGCGGGCGCGATCTCCCGCAGCTGCAACAACGCGGGTGCCAGAGGATGTGCGCCAGCCGTGCTGGCGAGCAGCACGCACAAGCTGGAGAGAAGCCACTTCATGGCGCGTAGCCTTGCCTGAGGAGCGTCATCGCTGCGTGCAGGGTGTTGCCCTCGCGCTGCTCCTGCAACGCGTAATAGGCGCGCGTGCGCACCGCTGCGAAGTCGGCAGCGCGCGCGGGGCGGGCCGACTCGACGCGGATGAAATGCAGGCCGTACGACGAGCGGATCGGCCCAGTCCAGACCTGCGGCGTGGCGCGCATCGCAGCAGCGGCAAAGTCCTCGCCGAAGAGCTTGGCGATCTCGGCCGCAGAGGCCTCGCTGTAGCGGCTACCGCCGAGGAAGGGATCACCCACGGCCGAGGCGTCCTCTTGCTGCAAG
>JBKJKI010000227.1:0-10726 GCA_046597475.1 Polaromonas sp.
CCGCCATCCAGGCCAATGACCTGATAGGCCGCAAGACCGCGCGCGACGGCGGCGAGACCGCCAAGGCGATTGCCGCGCAGATTGCGGCAACTGAAAACGACTTGCTCCAGCAAGGTAGCGCCGACGCGCTGGCGGTGGCCAAACGCCTGAAGGCCGCGCGCGAAGCCTTTGTCGACGTGGTCGAGTTTGTCGCCGCCAACACCAGGACCAGCCCGAATGCGGTATTTGCCGGCAGCGTGCCCTACCTCATGCTGGCCGGCAACGTGGTGGCGGGCTGGCAGCTGGCGCGCTCGCTGCTGGTGGCGCAGGAGCAACTGGCCCAGGGCGTTGACGCCGCCTTCATGCAGGCCAAGATCACCACCGCCCGTTTTTACGCCGACCATCTGCTGACCAAGGCGCCGGGCATGCGCGACAGCATTGTCGAAGGCGCTGACAGCGTCAACGCCCTGTCGCCGGATGCATTCTGAAGTTGATTGCTATTAAATAAATAGCGGTAAATGCCCGTTATATATGGGCTAGACTGCTATTTTGCTGAAAATCTGACAACCATCACGGAATTACCATGTCAAGACTGCCCGGCGCACTCAATCACCTGCCACTGCCCATCATTGGCTCGCCCCTGTTCATCATCAGCAACCCGCGGCTGGTGATAGAGCAATGCAAGGCCGGCGTTCTGGGCGCCATGCCGGCGCTCAATGCGCGGCCGGCGGCGCAGCTGGAAGACTGGCTGGCCGAGATCACCGAGACGCTGGCGGCTTACAACCTGGCGAATCCGGACCAGCCCGCAGCGCCCTTTGCCATCAACCAGATCGTGCACAAGAGCAACGACCGGCTGGAGCACGACATGGAGATGTGCGTGAGGTTCAAGGTGCCCGTCATCATCACCTCGCTGGGCGCGCGCGAGGACATTAACGCGGCGGCGCACAGCTACGGCGGCGTGGTAATGCACGACATCATCAACAACAAGTTTGCCCGCAAGGCGATTGAAAAAGGCGCTGACGGCCTGGTGGCCGTGGCGACCGGCGCTGGCGGCCATGCGGGCGTCAAGAGCCCGTTTGCGCTGATCCAGGAAATCCGCCAGTGGTTTGACGGCCCGCTGGCGCTGTCGGGCGCAATCTCGACCGGCGGCGGCGTGCTGGCCGCGCAAGCCATGGGCGCCGACTTTGCCTACATCGGCTCGGCCTTCATCGCCACCGAAGAGGCCAGGGCCGCCGACGCCTACAAGCGGGCGATTGTCGAGGGCAGTTCCGACGACATCGTCTACAGCAACCTATTCACGGGCGTGCATGGCAACTACCTGGCGCCGTCGATACGCGCCGCAGGCATGGACCCCGACAACCTGCCCGAGAGCGACCCCAGCAAGATGAACTTTGGCGGCGACAAATCCAAGGCCTGGAAAGACATCTGGGGCTGCGGCCAGGGCATTGGTTCGGTCAGCAAGGTGCAGAGCACTGCTGGTTTTGTCGCCCAGCTCAAACGTGAATACGCCGATGCGCGGCAGCGGCTGCTGGGTTGAATCCCCGCTTGCGGGCCATATTCTGGATGAAATATAGATCAAGCCCAATAAGTACGGATATAGTTTGCTATCAAATTAATATTTTATTTTAGCGGCGCTTGAACATTTCCAGCTTCAGCTCCGACGCCTCGCCCAGCCAGGCCGCGTGCGTCGTGTGGTCCGCCAGGTCATCACCCGTGACACCATGCACCAGCACATCCAGGCCGCTCCGGTGCTGCTCCAGCCAGGCCATCAGGCCGTCGAATTCCGCGCTGTCAAAAGCCAGCTGGCAACTCCAGTGCGGGTGCGGGCCCACTTCGCGCTCATGCACCCGGCCTACCGCGACCTTGAACCGTTCGCCGGCCTCCTGGCAAAGCGCGCGCGCCTGCGCCACCGTGGCCGGGCCGAAATAGACATGGGCATGGTAGCGGGCGTAGAGGTTTTCGGGGCGTTTGGTCATGGTGGGAAGGCTTGGGGTGGGCGCCTATTGTGCGTCTGGACTATCACCCGCCCGCCAGGCGGGCTTTGTTGTAAGCTGTATATTCATACAGTTAACAACACTCGGCTACCCAGCCACCGGATCGCGCCAAGCCATGACCGATACCCTCATCCCCGTCAACGCCATCAAGGGCCGGGGCAGCGCCACGCGCATGGCCCACCGGTTTGAGAAAGACACGCGCGATGCCTATGACGACGGCTGGGGCACGTTGCAGGAGGGCGAGGCGGGTGACAGGGCTAAGCCGCAAACGGAAGTGATGCTTGAAGATGCCCGCAGCGCCATCACCCGCAACGACTCGCCCGACATCTTTTTTGACTACGGCCTGAACCCCTACAGGGGTTGCGAGCACGGCTGCGTGTATTGCTACGCCCGGCCCACGCACAGCTACCTCAACCTGTCGCCAGGTCTGGACTTTGAAACCAAGATCATCGCCAAGCGCAACATCGCCCAAGTGCTGCGCGCCGACCTGGGCAAGCGCAGCTATGTGCCCAAGCTGCTCAATATCGGCTCGGCCACCGACTGCTACCAGCCGGTCGAGCGCGAGCTGCGGCTCACGCGCAGCGTCATCGAGGTCCTGCAGCAGACACGGCATCCGTTTTCGCTGGTCACCAAGTCAAGCGGCGTGGAGCGCGACCTCGACCTGATTGCGCCCATGGCCGCCGACAAGCTGGCGGCGGTCTACGTCACCATCACCACGCTAGACGCCGAGCTGGCGCGCAAGCTGGAGCCTCGCGCGGCCGCGCCGCATCGCCGCCTGCGTACCATCCGCACGCTGGCGGAGGCCGGCGTGCCTGTCGGCGTCAGCGTGGCGCCGCAAATCCCGTTTCTGAACGACGATATGGAGCAGGTGCTCGAAGCCGCCTGGCAGGCCGGCGCGCGCAGCGCGTTTTACACCGTGATCCGCCTGCCCTGGGAAGTCGCGCCGATTTTCAGGGAATGGCTGGAGCTGCACTACCCGCAGCGCGCCGCACGCATCATGGCGCGCATCCACGAGATGCGTGGCGGGAAAGACTACGACGCTGACTTTGCGACGCGCATGAAGGGCCATGGCCTGTGGGCTGACTTGATCAAACAGCGCTTTGAAAAAACCTGCCGCCGGCTGGGCTTGAACCGGGAGCGGGTGGAGCTGGACCTGAGCCAGTTCAGTCCGCCCGGCGCGGTGGGGCAGGGCAGTCTTTTTTGAAACGTTTGATCTTGAGCGCAGTATGCGACGAGTGCGGGTGCTGGAGGTCATTAAGCCCCGATTCCTGAAAATCGCTGGCCTGGGTGCGGGGATTCGTTGCCTTCGCCACCGCTTCACTCCAGTTCAGATTCGCGCTGGCGCAATGGCTTGTCGCTCCCGCCGAAATGTGGCGACGAACACCTTCCGGCCAATGGGAGACCACCGTGAAATTGGTGCCGTGTGGCCGGTTTGGGCTGAGTGCTGATGGTCAAATTTCCAGAAAGCAGACGCTCAACGGGACGGGGTAAGCGGCGACCCCCAAGTGGCATGGTCTCGCCGGTGGGTGTCAGTGTTGACCGCCGGGTTGGGCTTCGGCGCCCACTCCGCAAGTCGATCGCTTCGACGATTTTGGTCGCTTCCAAGACACCATCTCCTTTGCTGTGCACGGCGCTTACCTGGCCCGCTTCAATACCACCTCAGCCGAGCCGCCGGTGGACGCGGCAGTCGTCCACTTCAGTTCGTCCTCCGTGAGACTGAAGGGCCGTTTCTGTTCGGCCCCGTTCCAGTTTGGGAATGTACTGGTTTCTATGTGAAAGGTGATGGTCTTATCCGCCTCGTTGACGGTGTACCTGCCAAAGTGAGCGATCGATCCTTGCACGACGGCCTTGTTCTCTTCCGGAGTACCCTCCATGCGATTGTCGGACGCGAACTTGGGCTGGCCAGAGCGCGAGGTCAGCAACACATAGCGGCCATTGCCATCAAAGCTCGCGACACCCTGCGGATTGGGACCAAAGATCTGCACCCGGCTGCCATCCGGGCGAACAGTATCGACCGAGACATAGGTCCAGGTTCCGACGAGTTGCTCTTTCAGCGTCTTTTCCTGGCCAACCGCGTCGCCCGAGGGCAGCGCAATTCCCAGAAACAGCAGTGTCATGGCGGTCAGAGTGAGTGTTCTGACTTTGTTCATGATCTTCCTTCCTTGAGGGTTTGATGGACACTCCCCGGATGGCGCCTGGTCATGGGCGCCGTCCGGCACTTGTTCACCGATGCCATGCCGGATCCGGGATGATGGGCGTCGCGCGATGTGGATCGAGCGGAATTGGACTTTCTTTCTTGGCCCGGAGGATGGCCATGATCTGCTTGTGCGCATTCATTGGATTTTCCTTTCTGAAACTTGCTCCTGCTGCCTGACGTTTGAACTCAGTGGCTGCCAAAGGCAGTCCGCTGGAACGACGGGTTGGGCGTCCGCATCTCACAGATCACCAGGCTGGTATGTTCGCTCTGCGGTCGCCTTTGACTCCGCGACTTGAAGATGAGCGAATCGCAAAGCGCGGTGCCAAGCGCCTATTGGGACTCCATGTCATGTGGAACTTTCCCTTGTACTGCCCAAGCCCTCGCTGCCAGGGCGATTGAGCCATCGGCGGCTGGAACCAGTCGAGCCTTCAAAATTGCGCGTATGCGATCCCGGGCGCTGGCGTCCAGGCCTGCAAGGTAGGTAGGGGCAGCGCCCTGTTTTCCCAAAAAGGGAATCCAGTAGTTGTCGAAGTCCAGGAAGACAGTTGCGACGTCAATCTCGCGCACAAATATCGAGTTCAGACCAAGCTCGCGAAACAGCGTATCAAGTGGTCCGGGTTGGCAAATTGGAAAGCGCTCAGCCTGATCGAGCTTGGCGTCGTGTGGATTAATCTGTACTGCCACATCCCAGAAGTGCCTCATCATTTGCATGCCGCCACCATAGTCCCAAACGTAGGCACCTACAGTGCCCCCAGGACGCGTTACCCGCACCATTTCGGTTGCCATGCCCTTTGGATCCGGCACGAAGTTCAGGACGAGCCCCGACACGGCCGCGTCGCACGAGTTTGTTGGCCAAGCGTGGGCTAGTGCATCGCCTAATTCAAACTTGACTCTCGGATCCTTGATTCTCTCGCGTGCCGCAAGAACGAAGCCCTCCGCGCGGTCAATCGCAACGATCGAATTGGGATCCTCGCTCGCGAGGATGCATTCCGTGAGCGCGCCCGTACCACAGCCGACGTCTGCCCAGCGCAGACCTGGTTCGATATTCAGCCATCCCAAAAACTCCCTTGCCACGGGTCGACTCCAGCGCCCGACCCACCGTTCGTAGGCATCGCCAGATCCCCAGGTTTCTTTCGCGGCATCGGCCATTCCAGACTCCTTTCAGCGCAACATGTTGCTCAAAACAATGACGCCCGACGTTGGAGTTGGGCGTCAAACTCCGTGTCATATTTAAAGTCCTCAAGGTCCGAATTCGCCCGGGCCCGGAAACCGCTTATCAGTTCAAGAACTCCATTCCATACTTCGCAGCAATAGCCCTGAAGTCCATTGCGGCACCGGGCCTCGATGGGCCCCCGCTATCAACCATTGACGTTGCAACTTCAGCGATGAAGGCATCGAAGATGCCGCCGGGGGAACTGATGATCAGCTGCCGTCCGGTTTCTGGGCCAATACTCATGAAACTGTGAGGCGTGCCTCTCGGCACAAACACCACGTCCCCCGGACTCAGCTTGAGCATTTTTTCGTCGAGCTGAAATTCATAGTGCCCTTCGCAAATGATGAATGTCTCATCGTATGTCGGGTGCCGGTGAAGCCCTGCGCCAGACGCCGGAGGTTCAATCGCTTCACAAAGGGTATAGCCACCCAGGTTGTGTTCGGCGGTAGTCGTGAACGTCATGGTCATTCGCCCGATCTCGTAGACATTTCCCTCCCGGGGGGAAAGTGTCTTGGCTGCACTGCATTGTTCATTGCCATCTCCAGTTCTCCATGCTGCACTTCAGCGAGCACCCTACGCTTCGCTTGCGCAGGCGTCAAGTTCCGTCTTTTTCTCATTCGCTGGCAGAGTCTGGTCGGCCGTATGTTGGCCAAAGACGAAGCCGCCGCGGTGCTGAACGCTCCTGCCGCTATCGCAAATAACTTCGGTTCAGCCGCGTTTCCAGCTTTTTTTGCAGCGTCTCGAAGGACGCGCTCATGCCCCAGTAAATGGCCGCCGCCGCCAGGTACAGCGGGAAGGGCTGGAAGGTGGTGGCTATCACTTCCTTGGTTGCCAGCATCAACTCGCCGACGGCAATCACCGAGACCAGCGAGGTGTCCTTGATCAGGCTTATCAGGCTGTTGGACA
Organism: Polaromonas sp.; assembly: GCA_046597475.1. Lineage (GTDB taxonomy): Bacteria > Pseudomonadota > Gammaproteobacteria > Burkholderiales > Burkholderiaceae_C > Polaromonas. Next base: position 6,290 of record JBKJKI010000227.1, read on the forward strand.
GGCTGGGAACTGCCAGTCGCAGGGCTTGCGGGCCTATCACGTAGCGCAGCGTCTGGGCCTGCGTCAACCCCAGGCTGAGGGCCGCATTCGTTTGTCCATGTGTCACGCCGTTGATGGAACCGCGGATCGTTTCCGAAAGGTAGGCGCCGACGTTCAGGCTCAGGCCCAGAATGCCCGCGGTGATGGGGTCAAACTGTATGCCTATGCTGGGCAGGCCGAAATAGATGACGAAGAGTTGCACCAGCAGGGGCGTGCCGCGCATGCAGCTCACGTAGAGCGATGCGAACTGCGACAACCCAGGCACCCTGGCCAGCCGCGTGATGGCAACCAGCGTGCCGATGATGGCGCCGAAAAAGACAGAGGCGACTGCCAGCAGCAGCGTCCATGCCGCGCCCTTGAGCATGAGCGGCAGCGCGTCCTTGAGCAGTTCGGTCAAGCCGGAAAGATCCATAAAGGTCTCCACAAATAAGAACCCCGGCGACGGGCCGGGGTTGGTTCAGGCGCGTGCCGCCAGGGGCCGCACGGCAGCAGCAATGTTACTGCGCTTTCACCTGGCGACCGGCGGCTTGCTCACATCGCGGTCAAACCACTTGTTGGAGATTTTGGCAAAGCTGCCGTCGGCCTGCAGGTCCGCCAGCGCCTTGTCGATGGCAGCCTTGAACTTGGGGTTGCCCTTGACAAACGGGATGCCGGATTTCTCAAGCTCACCGACGGGTGCACCGGGCTTCAGGGGCAGCTTTGTCTTTTTGACGATGTAGGGAATCAGCAGGCTGTCGTTCAGCGCCGCGTCGATACGGCCCAGCGCCAGGTCCTGCAGGTATTCGGGCGAACCGGGGTAGGTCTTGATCTCTATGCCGCCGACGGCCTTGGCGACATCGGCAAAATCGGTGCCCTGTCCGAGGCCGAGTTTCTTGCCCTTCAGGTCGGCGAGGGTCTTGAAGTCGCGCTTTTCATCCTTGCGAATGATGAGTTGCGGGCTCGATATGGTGTAGGGCTCGGAGAAATCGAAGGTCTCCTTGCGCTTGTCGGTGATGCCGACCTGGTTGATGACCACGTCGTATTTGCCGGCCTGCAGGCCCGCGAGGATGGCGCTCCACTCGCTGGTGCTGAACTCCGCCTTGACACCCATCTTTTGCGCCAGCGCATTGGCGAGTTCGACTTCGAAGCCGGCAAGCTGGCCGTTTTCCTTGTAGTTGAAGGGCGGGTAGGTGCCTTCCAGGGCGACCTTCAGGGTGCCGCGCTGCTTCACCGTGTCGAGCAGGTCGGCCGCACTGACGCTCAGCGCCACGGAAAGAAGCAACGCTGAAGCGAGCGTTTTGCGAATATTCATATTCAACCCTTGTATAAAGAAATTGTATTTAAGACCAAAAAAGAATAATAACTCCGTGCCAAAAAAGGCGGACAGCCTTGTGAAAAACCCTCACAGGCTATCGGGTCGTGGTTTCAGGCGCCGGGGGCCTTGGCGCAATGGGCGTAAATATCCAGTTCGGGCTTGTAGACGCTGGTCTGCACATTCATCAAGCCCAGCACCGAGTGAAACAAGTTGTCGTGGCTGACCAGCTCGTCAAGTCGCTGCTTGAGGCAGGCCGTGGCGATCTTGCTGCGCTGCTCGAATTCAGGCGACAGCCAGGTGATCCAGGGCACGTGCTTTTGCACGTCGGGCGCAATGCTGTAGGGCATGCCGTGCAGGTACAGATTGTTCTCACCCAGCGACTCGCCATGGTCAGCCAGGTAGAGCATGGCTGGCGCATTGCGCGCCTCTTGCCCCTTGAGCCACGCAATGGCGGAGCCCAGCAGATGGTCGGTGTACACAATGCTGTTGTCATAAGCGTTGAGCAGCCCCTCCTGCGTGCAGCTTTGCAGGGAATTGTTGGTGCATTCAGGCATGAATTTCTTGAATTCGGGGGGGGAGCGCTTGAAGTACGCCGGGCCGTGGCTTCCCATCTGGTGCATCACGACCACCACGCCTTTGGCCCGCCGTTCAGCGGGCAGGGCGGCGATACGCTCGTCCAGACCCTGCAGCATGACTTCATCGAAGCATTCGCCGTCCGCACACAGGCTGGCTACCTTCAATTGGGAGGTGTCAACGCTGGGGATGCGGTCGCAGACGCCCTTGCAGCCCGACTGGTTGTCAAGCCAGAGCACCGCCAGGCCCGAGTGCTGCAACACATCGAGCAGGCCTTCGTAGTTGGCCGGGCGCGACTCATAGCCGGAACGCCCGAAATTGGAAAACATGCAAGGCACCGAGGCCGCCGTGCTGGTGCCGCACGACCATGCGTTGTGCTGGCTGGCAACGTTTTCCTGGAGCAGCCTGGGCGTGGTGGGGCGCTTGTAGCCATTGATGGCAAAGTTGCCGCTGCGCCCGGTCTCACCCAGCACCAGCAGCAATAGGGGCGGTTTGGCCTGGGCCGCGTAACTGGCGCCAAGCCTGGCATCCTGGCCCAATGGCAGAACGACGGATTCGTCGCGCTCAAAGGGTTTGGCGGCCACCGAGCCCAGGGCGTAAAAGGAATTGAGCGGATTGATCAGGTAGCGCACATGGGGATAGTTGCGCATCACCGAGGCAATGCTCTGAAAGAAAAGCATGACCACCAGCACCAGCAGGGCGCAGGTTGCCAGCAAAGCTGCCACGTTGGACAGCACCTGCCGCGTCGCGCTTTGCAGCCGGATATGCTGGCGCCACAGCAAAACGCAGGGCAATACCGCCAGCACGAGCACGGTGGCGAGCAGGCGCCAGTTCAGCAGATCGCGGGTTTCACGCACATCGGTCTGCAGCGTGTTGATCATCATGGACTTGTCGATGACGATGCCATAGGCCATCATGAAATAGGCGCCGAAAGCCGCAGACACACAGAAAAGCATGATGATGGGCTTGAGCGTCCAGCGCCAGGCCAGCAGGCTGAACAGCCCCGCCGTGGCCAGCCCGATCACCAGCGCCAGCGCCACGCTGACTGTGACGACCTGGGCGCCGCTCAGATCGGGCAGGCGGGCCAGCGCGCGCCACAGGGCCACATTGCAGATGGTGGCGATCCAGAAGCTGGCAAGCACCACAACCCAGATCGGCCGCATGCCATCTGCGTTTTGCCGGGCACCATGGGCGGGGGAAATCGGACCGGTTTTGGCGTCGTGTCTGGACGCAGGAGTTAGCGGGTTCAGCGGCATAGCGCGCATTGTAGGGCGCGCGGCTTAGGCCCGGCTTAAGCCGAAAGCAGTTGCCGGGCGTGGTGGCGCAGGTGGTCGGTCATGAAGGTGGCGATGAAGTAATAGCCGTGGTCGTAGCCCGCATGGCGGCGCATTTGCAGTGGCTGGCGCGCCGAGGCGCAGGCGGCTTCAAACAGATGCGGGTGCAATTGCGTGGCCAGGAATTTGTCGGCCAGTCCCTGGTCAATCAGGATGCCGCCAGGATAAGGCGCGGCCGTCATGCCGGCCATCAGCGCGCTGGCATCATGGGCGCGCCAGTCCGATTCGTTAGCGCCGAGGTAGCCGCCAAAAGCCTTGCGGCCCCAGTCGCACTGGCCGGGCGCGCAGATCGGCGCTAGGGCTGAAACCGACTTGAATAAACCGGGGTGGCGCAGCGCCAGCGTCAGTGCGCCGTGGCCGCCCATGGAATGACCAAAAATGCCGATGCGCCCGGCGTCCAGCGGCAGGCTGCCCGCCAGCAGCGGCAGCAACTCGGCCGTGAGGTAACTCTCCATGCGGTAGTGCGTGGACCATGGCGCTTGCGTGGCGTCCAGGTAAAACCCGGCGCCGACGCCGAAGTCCCAGCTGTCGGCCTCTCCGGGCACCTTAGCACCGCGCGGACTGGTGTCGGGCGCAATCAGGGCCATGCCGAGTTCGGCAGCCAAGCGCTGCGCGCCGCCCTTGGTCGCGAAGGTTTCCTCGTTGCAGGTCAGGCCGGCCAGATACAGCAGGGCCGGCACCTTGCCCAGCGCCGCTTGCGGCGGCAAAAAAACCGAGAACTTCATCGGCAGGCCGATTTCCGTCGAGGCGTGTTGATAAAAACGCTGCACGCCGCCAAAGCAGGCGTGCTCGCTGATGAGTTCTATCTTTGTCGTCATGGAGCGTCCTAATTAAGGAAGTGAGTGCGTCAGGGGGCCGTACACCCGAAGTGGGGAGCGAGCACAGTAAGCGCGATCAGATGTGCGCGTATCTTCGCAAGCAAGGGCCGCGGGACTGGCTTTGCCAGACCGCAGGCGCATCGGCCCCCTCGGGGGGCAGCGAACCACACGAAGTGGGGAGCGTGGGGGCTAATAAATCACGACGCCGCGAATCGACTCGCCGCTCTTCATCAGTTCAAACCCCTTGTTGATGTCTTCCAGCGGCATGGTGTGGGTGATCAAATCGTCGATGTTGATCTTGCCCTCCATGTACCAGTCGACGATCTTGGGCACGTCGGTGCGCCCGCGCGCCCCGCCGAAGGCCGAGCCTTCCCATTTC